>CBIHLT010000105.1:0-16545 GCA_966210615.1 uncultured Massilia sp. | reverse complement strand
GATCGAGACCACCGGCATCGACCTGCGCGGCAAGCACGCCGTCGTGATCGGCCGCAGCAATACCGTCGGCAAGCCGATGGCCCTGCTGCTCTTGCAAGCCAACGCGACCGTCACCATCTGCCATAGCGCAACGCCGGATCTGGGCTACCACACCCGCCAGGCCGACGTGGTCGTCGCCGCCGTCGGCCGCCGCAATACCCTGACCGCCGACATGGTCAAGCCGGGCGCGGTCGTGATCGACGTCGGCATGAACCGCGACGACGCCGGCAAACTGTGCGGCGACGTGGATTTCGCCGGCGTGAGCGAAGTGGCCGCGCACATCACCCCGGTGCCCGGCGGCGTCGGCCCGATGACGATCACGATGCTGTTGATGAACACCGTGGAGTCCGCCGAGCGCGTACACTCCAGCAGCCAAGCAACCGGCCAGGCCAAAGGGATGGAACCGAAGCCCGGCCTGGCATAACCATTCAGGAAGGAAGACCATGAGCCTCGAGACCAGCAATCCCCTCCTCGATTTTTCCGGCCTGCCGCGCTTCGACCAGTTCCGTCCGGAACACGTCACGCCGGCCATCGAGCAGCTGATCAAGGAAGCCGCCGAAGTCGTGACCCGGCTGGAAGCGCCAACCGACACGGTGAGCTGGGACAGCTTCGTGGTCCCGCTCGAGGAAGCCACCGAGCGCCTGGGCCGGGCCTGGGGCGTGGTCAACCACCTGAACCATGTGGCCGACACGCCCGAGCTGCGCGCCACCTACAACGAAAACCAGCCCAAGGTCACCGAGTTCTGGACCTCGCTGGGGCAGAACGAGGCGCTGTTCGCCAAGTACAAGGCGCTGCGCAACGGACCGGAATTCGCGGGCTTCAGCCCTGCGCGCAAGCGCATCGTCGAGAACGCCCTGCGCGACTTCCGCCTCGGCGGCGCCGAACTGCCCGCGGACAAGAAGCAGCGCTTCGCCGAAATCCAGGAGCAGCAGGCCGCCCTCTCCACCCGCTTCTCGCAGAACGTGCTGGACGCGACCAACGACTACAAGCTGCTGGTCGAGCACGAAGCCGAGCTGTCCGGCCTGCCCGAGGACGTCAAGCAGGCCGCCCGGGCGTCCGCCGAACAGGACGGCAAGGCCGGCTGGCAGTTCACCCTGCACTTCCCGTCCTATTTCCCGGTGTTGCAGATGGCCCACCACCGCGCGCTGCGCGAGAAGATCTACCGCGCCAGCGCCACCAAGGCGTCGGAAGAAGGCGTGGTGTTCAGCAAGCGCGAAGAGTGGGACAACTCGGGCGTCATCGTCGAGCTGCTCAAGCTGCGCCACGAGGAAGCCCAGCTGCTGGAATACGCCAACTTCGCCGAGGTCTCGCTGGTGCCGAAGATGGCCGAGAGCCCCAAGCACGTGGTCGAGTTCCTCGAAGACCTGGCGCGCCGCGCCCGCCCCTTCGCCGAAAAGGACCTGGAAGAGCTGCGCGCCTTCGCCCGCAACGAGCTGGCGATCGACGAGCTGCAATCCTGGGACGTGACCTTTGCTTCGGAAAAGCTGCGCGAGCAGCGCTATGCCTTCTCGGCCCAGGAAGTGAAGGAGTACTTCCCCGAGCCGAAGGTGGTCGAAGGCCTGTTCAACGTGATCCAGAACCTGTTCTCGGTGCAGATCAAGCCTGACGATGCGCCGGTGTGGCATCCGGACGTGCGCTTCTTCCGCATCGAGCGCGACGGCCAGCTGATCGGCCAGTTCTACCTCGACCTGTACGCGCGCGCCGGCAAGGCGCCGGGCGCCTGGATGGACGACGCACGCGGCCGCCGCCTGGCCACGGGCGGCATCGTCCAGACCCCGATCGCCTACCTGACCTGCAACTTCACCCCGCCGGCAACGGTGGACGGCAAGCTGCAGCCTTCGCTGTTCACCCACGACGAAGTCATCACCCTGTTCCACGAGTTCGGCCACGGCCTGCACCACATGCTGACCGAAGTCGAGGAGCTGTCGGTGTCCGGCATCTCGGGCGTCGAATGGGATGCGGTGGAGCTGCCGTCCCAGTTCATGGAAAACTTCTGCTGGGAGTGGGACAAGCTGCAGCAGATGACGTCCCACGTGAAGCTAGGGGTACCGCTGCCGCGCGCGCTGTTCGACAAGATGACGGCGGCGAAGAACTTCCAGGCCGGGATGCAGACCCTGCGCCAGGTCGAGTTCTCGCTGATCGACATGCACCTGCACTACGACTTCGACCCGACCAGCGAGCGCACCGTGCAGGAGCTGATCGACGGCATCCGCAAGCAGTTCTCGGTCATCATCCCGCCGAGCTTCAACCGCTTCCAGCACTCGTTCAGCCACATCTTCGCGGGCGGCTACGCGGCCGGCTACTACAGCTACAAGTGGGCCGAGGTGCTGTCCGCCGACGCCTATGCGGCCTTCGAGGAAGCGCTGGAGCACGGCGCCGAGCACCTGACCGAGACCGGACGCCGCTTCCAGCGCGAGATCCTGGCGGTGGGCGGCTCGCGCCCGGCGCTGGAATCGTTCAAGGCCTTCCGCGGCCGCGAGCCCAGCATCGACGCCCTGCTGCGCCATAGCGGCATGAATGCCTGATGCACCGGGGAGGCTGGTCCTCCCCGTTTTTTTTCGACACACGACATGACCCGGATCGACTTCCACACCAATATTCCCGACAAGCTGACCTACGCATGCCGCCTGGCGCGCAAGGCCTATGCCTCGCGCGCCAAGGTCGTGGTGCTGGCCGAGAGCGAGGAACAGGCGGCCGCCCTGAACGAGGCGCTGTGGACGGTCGGCGACACCGATTTCATCCCGCACGTGCCGGCCGGCGATCCGCTGGCGCCGCAGACGCCTGTGATCATCACCGCCGACGAAGCCGCGCCGCTGCCGCACCATGAGATGCTGGTCAACCTGACCCGGCGCACCCCTGCCATCGTCGACCAGTTCGCGCGCGTGTTCGAGATCATCTCCACGGACGAACTCGATGCCGCCGAAGGGCGCAAGCGCTACGTCGCGTACAAGAAGCAGTCCTATCCCCTGACCCACTTCGTCGCAGGACAGTCATGAGCCAGAACTCTTCATTCGATCCGAGCATTCCGGTCCTGACGGAAGTCGTCGCCGAGCCGGCCGCGCCCGCGGCTGCCGCCCCCGCATCTGCTGCCCCCACAGCCGCGCCGGATAACGCGGAACAGCTGGAGCGGCGCGCCGTCGAGCGCTGGACGGGCGAGGAGTGGAGCGTGCTGGAAAGGCGCGTGACCGAGCGCATCCTGCAGCAGCTGCAGGGCCGGATCGACTTCGTGATCGAACAGCGCTTGCGCGACGGGATCACCGAAGCGGTCAACGGCGCGCTGCAAGGTTTTACCGGCCAGCTCCGCGCCAACCTGGAACAGACCATCGGCGAGGTCGTGACCCATGCCGTGGCCCAGGAAATCTCGCATCTCCAGACCCTGGGCAAATAAGCCCAGGCTGGCGGCACGTTCGCCGCCCATCGGCTAAGATTGCGGCCTGAGCAACGCCTTGTAACCTACTCCAGCCGCACAGTGAAACGTTCTACCCTCATCGCGGCGCTCGCAGGCGCCGCCATCCTGGCCGCGGGGACGGCCCTGTACTTCACCGACTTCATCGGGCGCGAGCCCGGCGGCGTGGCCGTGCTCACGCCGGCCGTCACCTCGACCACGCCATTCTGGCCGGCCCGCGTCACCACCCTGGCCGGCAACGGCCTGCCCGGCATGGCAGACGGCCCGGCCGCCGCCAGCCGCTTCAGCGATCCCTACGGCGTGGCCATCGATCCGCGCAGGCGCATCCATGTGGCCGACGGCGGGGACAGCAACCGCATCCGCGTCATCAGCCCCGACGGCACGGTCTCCACCCTGGCCGGCGGCCGCGAAGGCTTTGCCGACGGCAAGGGCGAAGCCGCCGCCTTCCACACCCCATCGGGCATCGCTCTCGACCACCTGGGCAACCTGTACGTCGCCGATACCGGCAACCACGCGATCCGCAAGATCGGGCCCGACGGCACGGTGACGACCCTGGCCGGCAACGGCGCACCCGGCTATCAGGACGGCCTTGGCCGCGCGGCCCGGTTCAACGGCCCGGTCGGCATCGCCGTCGATGCCGCCGGCATCGTCTATGTGGCCGATACCTACAACGACCGCATCCGCCGCATCGCCCCGGATGGCAGCGTGACGACGGTCGCCGGCAAGGGCCAGCCCGGCAACCTGGATGGCCCGGCCCTGGATGCAGGCTTCGATACCCCGAGCGGGATCGCTGCGGCCCTGGACGGCAGCTTGTACGTGGCCGACACCGGCAACCACGCGATCCGCATGATCGCCCCCGATGGCCTGGTCTCGACCATCGCCGTCCCGCCCGAGGACGACCGCCGCCCCGTGCTGCGCCGCCCGGTGGGCGTCACGGTGACGCGCGACGGCTACCTCTACATCGCCGCCAGCTCGGGTGGCCGCATCCTGCAGCGCAAGCCCGACGGCGAATACCGCGCGCTGCTCGACGCCGACCGCGCGCCCGACCCGGACGGCTTCGGCAGCGACGGCACCGTCCAGCTGTTCGGCCCGCGCGCCATCGCGGTCGACCGCGACGGCAGCCTGGTGGTGACCGACGCGGCGGCGCCGCGCGTGCACCGGCTGGCCCAGCCGAAACGCGGCGCGTCTGTGCCGACCCCTGCCCCGGCCCGCGCGCATCCGCCGCTGGTGCGCCGCACCCAGCCCATGCCCTGGCCGGTCGGCCCGCAGGACATGGTCCACGAAGTCGTGGGTGTGATGGGCGAGGTGCGCGGCAGCTACAACGGCGACAGCCGCGACCACTTCCACGCCGGCCTGGACGTGCGCGCCGACGTCGGCGCCAAGGTGCTGGCCGTGTTCCCGGGCAAGGTCACCGACCCTTACGCCAACTGGGCCTTCGGCGCCCTCGGCGAAGGCTTGAGCGTCGGTCCGCTTTCCTACATTCACATGCGCGTCGGCCGCGACAGCCGGGGCAAGGCGCTTGATCCGCGCTTCCAGCTGCTGCTGGACGCCAAGGGCAAGCCCGAGCGCGTGCGGGTGCCGCGCGGCACCCGCTTCCAGGTAGGCGACCCTCTCGGCACCATCAATGCCATGTCCCACGTGCACCTCGATTACTACCAGGGCGGCATGGTGGTGAATCCGCTCACCCTGCCCTTCGTCGGTTTCTCGGACAGCGTGTCCCCGACCATCCAGCGCATCGCCCTGTACGACAGCGCCAACAAGCGCATCACCGCCAGGAAGGGCCAGCCGCTGCGGGTGCCGCGCAGCCTGGGCGAGGTGCACATCGTGGTCAACGCCTACGACCAGGTGGACGGCAACCTGGCGCGCCGCAAGCTCGGCCTGTACAAGCTGGGCTACCAGCTGCTGCAGGCCGACGGCACGCCGCTGCCCGGCTTCGAGCGCCCGCTGATCACCCAGGTCTACGACCGCCTGCCGCGCAATCCGGATGCTGTGAAGCTGGTCTATGCGCCGACCAGCGGGATCACGGTCTACGGGAGCAAATCCACGCAGTTCGACTATGCTGTAAATAACCGCCTGCACGACGGCGAAGTCGAGGCAGGCAGCTGGAAGGTGGGCGCGATGCCCCCAGGAAATTACACCCTGCGCATCCATGCGGCCGACTACGCCGGCCAGGTGGCCTTGCAGGGACGCGACCTCGCCTTGGTCGTGGAGTAGGCGCCGCACCCGGCGGGAACAATCCGCCGCCCCGGCGCTCTGACGAGAACATCCGGGAGACTGCCATGGAAGACTATGACGTACTCATCGCAGGCGCTGGCCCTACCGGGATGGTCCTGGGCTTGTGGCTGGCGCACCAGGGCGTCCGGGTCGGCATCGTGGACAAGGCGGCCGAACCGGGCACTACCTCGCGCGCCATGGCGGTGCAGGCGCGCATCCTTGAACTGTACCGCCAGGTCGGCATCGCCGACGAGGTCGTTGCGGAGGGCGCCCCGGCCGAGGCGATCAACCTGTGGGTCAGGGGCAAGCGCAAGGCGCACCTGAACTTCCTCTCGGCCGGCGCCCGCGTCACGCCCTATCCCTTCGTGCTGATCTATCCGCAGGACCGGCACGAACGCCTGCTCGAACGGCGCCTCGGGCTGGCGGGCGTCGAGGTCCAGCGCCAGACCGAACTGGTCGATGTCGACGATCGCCAGACGGGCGCACAGCGCCATGTCGTGGCGCGCCTGCGCACGCCCCAGGGCGAACGCAAGTGCACGGCCCGCTTCCTGGCCGGCTGCGACGGCGCCCATTCCTTCGTACGGCACAAGCTGGGCGCCGGTTTTCCCGGCGGAACCTATGCCCACCTGTTCTATGTGGCCGACGTGCAACTCCAAGGGATGGACCCCGGCAGGGAGGTGCACGCCTCCCTCGATACGTCGGACTTCCTGCTGCTCTTCCCTTACGCGCGCGACGGCCGCGCGCGCCTGATCGGCACCATCCGCGATGACCGCGACGACCAGCCCGGCACCCAGAGCTTCGACGACGTCAGCCACAAGGCCATGGAAAGGCTGGGCGTGAAGGTCGAGCAGGTCCACTGGTTCTCGACCTACCGCGTGCACCACCGCGTGACCGACCAGTACCGGCACGGCCAGGTCTTCCTGCTGGGCGACGCCGCCCACGTGCACAGCCCGGCAGGCGGCCAGGGCATGAACACCGGCATCGGCGACGCCATCAACCTCGCCTGGAAGCTGGCCGCCGTGCTGCGCGGCGATGCCAGCGACGCGCTGCTCGACACCTACAAGGCCGAGCGGCTGGCCTTCGCGCGCAGGCTGGTCGACACCACCGACCGCGCGTTCACCTTCATCACCGCCGAGGGCGGTTTCGCCGACTTCGTGCGCATGCACATCGCCCCCACCTTCGCCAGCGCCGCCTACAGCCTCGACTCGGTGCGCGAGTTCGTGTTCCGCATGATCTCCCAGACCACCATCCACTACCACGACAGCCCGCTGTCCGACGGCACGGCCGGCGCCGTCAAGGGCGGCGACCGGCTGCCCTGGGCCGTGCACGACGGCCAGGACAACTACGCCATGCCGGCGCGCATCGACTGGCAAGTCCACATCTATGGCGAAGCGCGCGAGGCGCTGCGCGACTGGTGCCTGCGCCACGGCTTGCAGGTCCAGGTTTTCCGATGGGGCAAGGTGCACGAGGACGCCGGCTTCGAACGCAACGCCGTCTACCTGGTGCGGCCCGACTATTACGTGGGGCTGAGCGATCCGACCGCATCCTGCGATGCGATTGCCGGCTATTTTTCAGACCGGGAGTTCCGCCGCTTTTCATAGACATTGATGTCTATGAGAATGGCATAAGATGGTTTATTTACAGGAAGTTAATCTAGACATCATGGTCTATTAAAGTTATTGTGTGGGCATCGATTACCCACTGCAAGGATAGACCAGCATGCTGAAAGCGCTCGCCGCCGCCCTCTTCCTCATGGCCGCCACGCCCTCCATGGCCGCCGACCTCCCCGCTTACCCGTTTATTCATGTCAGCGCCGCGGCGAACCTGAACGTGATGCCCGACATCGGCGAGATCGACTTCGAGATCGTGAGCGAGGACGCCGATCCGGAGACCGCCTGGAAGCTCGTCGTCGAACGCCTCGACGCCGGCAAGGCGCTGTTCGCCCAGTTCGGGGTGGCGGCGCAGGACGTATCGGTGCAGGACATCACCCGGCGCTACCGCAAGCTTCCCGACGGCAGCACGGGCGCGCTGGAGACCCGCTGCGCCGTCCATGTCACGGTGCGCGACCTGAAGAACTGGACGCCCCTGGTCCAGCAGCTGATGGCGATGCGCAATCTCGAATCCTTCGCGGTGGCCTTCAGCCGCAGCGACCGCGAGCAGATCGAGGCCGACTTGCTGAAGGAAGCGCTGGCGGCGGCGCGGGTGAAGGGGCAGATCGTGGCCAAGGGCATCGGCGCCAGGCTGGGCGCGGCCAACGGGGTGTCGATGGGCGCGCTGAAGAACCTGTCGAATTCCATGGGCCTGGCGACCGAGGGGCAGACCTACAGGGATGTGGCCCCGAACCCGCCCGACATGACCCTGGTCGCGGCCCAGCGCTACGTGCAGGGCGTGGATGTGGTCTACCGGATCGGGAAGTAAGGCATCCGCCCGGCCCCGGAGGGGCTGCCGCCACACTTCGCTTCCAGATTCCTGACAGGAGACCCGATGCCGTCCACATTGCACGCCTTTGCGCTCGCCGCAGCCCTGATGCTGTCGCTTTCCAAGCCGGCCCTCGCCCAGGACGCGGCGCCCCTGGGCGCCTGCCTCCCGCCGGAAGCCGTTCCAGCCGCCGTACGCGGCGCCCCTTTCCTGGTGTTCGCCGAAGTGCACGGCACGCGCGAAGTTCCCGAATTCATCGGCGCCTACCTGTGCGCGGCAGCGCGGGAGCGGCGCAAGATCACGCTGGCCATCGAGTTCTCATCGAGCGAGCAAGGTGCGATCGACCGCTTCATGGCAAGCCTGGGCACGGTGCAGGATGTCGAGCGCTTCACCAGCGGCCCGCGCTGGCACAGTCCCATGCAGGACGGCAGGACCAGCGCCGCCATGCTGGCGATGTTTGACGCCATTCGCGCACTGCGGGCAAGCGGCGCCGACATCAGGGTCGTGGCGATCGACGCCGATGTGCCGACCGCGCGCCGCGACGCCGCCATGGCCGCGCACCTGCGGAGCGAACTGGGCCGCAGCGTGGGCCGCCAGCTGGTCGTCCTGACGGGCGGGCCGCACGCCATCCGCACCAAGGGCAAGCGCTTCGATCCGCACTACGAATCGGCGATCTACCTGCTGGCCGACCAGCGCCCGCTGGCGCTGACCGTCGGCACCGCGGGCGGCAGCGCCTGGGTATGCCAGGGCACCACCCCGGCCTCCTGCGGCGCCACTGCATGGGACGTCAACCGCGTCAGCCCTGCGCCGGCCGGCGTGTTCAACCTGACGCCGCCATCCGGGCAATTCGACGGCGTGTTCTACATCGGCGCCACGACGGCATCGCCGCCGGCCGTGGGAGCAAGGCCGCCGCCGCACCGCCGCTGAGTTTTTCCGGAGAACATGGTTCGAGCCATGCGCCGCCCTCGCTACCGTTGTGCTTCACTGGTGCCATGGAAACCGAACTCACACTCAAGGTGCCGCCGTCCGCCCTGGAACGCATGCGCAGCCACCCGGTACTGGCCGAGCGCGCCCGGGGCGAGCCGCGCGAACACCATCTCACCGATACCTGGTACGACACCCCCGGGCGCGACCTGTGGAAGCACGGCCTCACCTTGCGGGTGCGCAACGACAACGGCGCCTGGATCCAGATCGCCCGCACCGCCTCCAGCCTGCACCGGCGCGGCGCGTGGGAATCGGCCCTGCCCGGCGCCCAGCCGCAGCCCGCGCTGCTGGCGCGCCAGGTCAAGCCTGCGGAGCTGTGCAAACTGCTCGCCGACCCCGATCTTGCCGCCAGGCTGGAACCGGTCTTCCTGAGCAGCACGCGCCGCACCACCTGGGACATCGCCCTGCCCGATGGCCGCCAGCTCGCCTGCGCGCTCGACGCCGGCGACATCGCCTGCGGCGACCGCCACGCCCAGTTCTCCGAGCTGGAACTGGAACTCGCGCGCGGCGATCCGGCAGAGCTGTTCGAGCTCGCGCTGGCCCTGCACGAAGACATTCCGCTCGAAATGAGCGGCGCCAGCCTTGCCGCGCGCGGCTACGCCATGCTGGCGGATGAACCGGCCCCTGCGGTCAAGGCCGGGAAGATCAAGCTGGGACCGCATATGACGCTGGAGGACGCCTTCCAGTGCATCGGCCTGAGCTGCCTGCGCCAGATCGAGGCCAACCTGCCCGGCGTGCTGCGCAAGGACGTCGAGAGCCTGCACCAGATGCGGGTCGGCCTGCGCCGCCTGCGCGCGCTGGCCGACATGTTCGGCAAGCTGGCCGCGCCGCCCGAAGCGATCCGCGAGGGGCTGGACTGGCTGTCCGGCGAACTGGGCGCCGCGCGCGACTGGGACGTGCTGGCCGGAGGCACGCTCGATCATGTCAAGGGCATCGACCCGGCGGCGCTGCGCACGGCCGCGCAGGACAAGGCGAATACCTTGCACAAGCAGTTGCTGCACACGCTGCATGCGCCGCGCTATACGGTGCTGATGCTCCAGCTCAATGCCTGGCTGCGCGGCCGGCAGTGGCGCGCCGGGGGCGTCCTGCCCGAGGGTTCCGCCCTGGCCGGGCGCGCCAGGCGCGGCCTCGTGCCCTTGCTGCGCAAGGCCGAGAAGCGTCTGGTACGGCGCATCGGGGCGCTCGATCCGCAGGACGGGCCGGCACGCCACAAGCTGCGCATCGCCGCCAAGAAGGCGCGCTATGCGGCCGAGTTCTTCCACGATCTGCTGCCCGCCAGGCGCAGCAAACGCTACATCGGCTGCCTGGCCGAGCTGCAGGACCGCCTGGGTACGCTCAACGACTTCGCGGTGGCCGACCGCCTGCTCGACACGCTCGCGGCCGGCCACGGCCAGGTGCCGCGCCAGGCGTCCTGGGTGCGCGGCTACCTCAGCGCGATCGGCGAAGCTTGCAGCCGCCAGCTGGACAAGCCGCTGCGACGCGTTGCGAAACGGCACATCACCCGCTAGCTCCCCGTTGTCGCATGTGCTTTCCCTTTTAAGGGCCGAGGAATTGCGGTAAGTTGAAGCCAATGCATTCCGTCGTTCCTGAAGGAGACAGCCATGCACTCCGGCCTCAAATTCATTCCGCTTGCGCTCGCTCTTGGGCTGGCAGGCAAGGCGCTGGCCCAGCAGGTCGTCAAGATCGGCCACGTCGGCCCCGTCTCCGGCCCCAACGCCCACCTCGGCAAGGACAACGAGAACGCGGCGCGCATGGCGATCGACGAGCTCAACGCCAAGGGCGTCACGATCAACGGCCGGAAGGTGAAGTTCCAGCTGCTGGCCGAGGACGACGGCAGCGACCCGAAACAGGGCACGGCCGTGGCCCAGAAGCTGGTCGACGCCAGGGTCAACGGCATCATCGGCCACCTGAATTCCGGCACCACGGTGCCTGCCTCCAAGATCTACCACGACGCCGGCCTGGTGCAGATTTCGCCGGCCACCACCGCGCCCCAGTACACGAAACAAGGCTTCCCCGGCGCCTTCCGCGTGGTGGCGAACGATTCCAGGCTGGGCGGCACCCTGGGCAAGTACGCGGTCGAGACCCTGAAGGTCAAGAAGATCGCCGTGATCGACGACCGCACCACCTATGGCCAGGGCGTGGCGACCGAGTTCGTCAAGGGCGCCAAGGGTCCGGGGGTACGCATCGTGGGCAAGGAATTCACCAGCGCCACGGCGACCGACTACGCCGCGATCCTGACCTCGATCCGCGCCAGGAAGCCCGACCTGGTGTTCTTCGGCGGCATGGATTCGGTGGCCGGCCCCATGCTCAAGCAGATGAAGTCGCTCGGCATCAACGCCATCTTCATGGGTGGGGACGGCATGTGCACCGAGGCGCTGGGCCGGCTGGCGGGCAATGCCCTGGAGGGACGCAAGGTGATCTGCGCCGAGGCAGGCGGGGTCAAGGGTGCGCAGGAACAGGTCATGGCCGATTTCCGGTCGCGCTTCAAGCAGAAGACCGGCCTGGACGTGCAGCTCTACGCGCCCTACGTGTACGACTCGGTGATGGTGATGGCGACCGCGATGCAGAACGCCAAGTCGGCCGAACCGGCGAAATACCTGCCGGAGCTGAAGAAGATCAAGTACGAAGGCGTGACCGGCACCATCCAGTTCGACCAGTTCGGCGACATCCGGAACGGTGCCCTGACCCTGTTCACCTACCAGGGCGGCAAGCGCACCCGGATCGACGTGATCCGCTGAGCGCTTTTTTCAATAAAAAAGCGCGCTCTGCTCACGCAGGCGCGCCTTTCTCGTTGCGGGGCAGACGCTTACTTGGTCGCCAGCACCCACTTGACCAGGCTGCGTGCTTCCGCTTCGCTCACCTGCGGGTTGGCCGGCATCGGCACCGGACCCCAGACACCTGCGCCGCCCTTCATGACCTTTTGCACCAGCTTGTCTTCCGCGGCTTTCTGGCCGGCGTACTTGCTTGCAACGTCCTTGTAGGAGGGACCGACCAGCTTGTTCGCCACGGCATGGCAAGCCATGCAGTTCTTGGCCTTCGCCAGATCGGCTTGTGCGAACGCGCTGGTGGACGCGAGGGCCGACAACACAACACACAACATCAGGGAGCGTTTCATTTGTTTCTCCAGGTTTAACACGATGAGGATAGTACAGGGTTTCCGTGCATCCTTCATCAACCGATACACTCTGTAACGATGAAGCAACGGGAATGGTTGACTTAGCAACAAGAAATTACAGAAAATTGCCCTCTGGCATTATTTTTCTGTAAGATGTATGGATGGAAGGAGTTTTGTCATGCCATTGATCATCCTGATTGCCGCTCTCGTGGCCCTGCGTGGGTTGGAAGTGTGGCGTTTTGCCGAGCTGTCCTGGTGGTATATCGTCGGGTTGATGGTGTTCGCCTTTGTCTGGTTCGAGTTCATCGAGAAGATGCTGGGGCTGGATAAGAAGAAAGCGCACGATGTGCAGGACAAGAACCGGCAGGCGCGGGTGAAGCAGGCTTTCTTGAAGCGCAAATAATGGAAACGGCGGGTGATTCCCGCCGTTTTGTTTTTTGTCGTCTGCTCATGCAGCCTTGGGTCCCCGCACACCACTTCAGTCCGTCACCGCCCCCTTGCTCGCACTCGAGGTCAGCTTCGCAAACTTCGCCAGCACCCCACGCGTGTACCGCGGCGCCGGCTTCACCCACGCCGCCCTCCTCCGCGCCAGTTCATCCTCCGGCACGTTCAGCTGGATCAGCAAGCGGTGCGCATCGATCGTCACCGAATCCCCTTCCTGCACCAGCGCGATCGTCCCGCCCTCGTATGCCTCCGGCGACACGTGCCCCACCACCATCCCCCAGGTTCCGCCCGAGAAGCGCCCGTCCGTGATCAGGCCGACCGACTCGCCCAGCCCTTTGCCGATCAGCGCCGATGTGGGCGCCAGCATCTCCGGCATCCCCGGCCCGCCCTTCGGTCCCAGATAGCGCAGCACCAGCACGTCGCCCGGCTGGATCCCGTTCGCCAGGATCAGGTCCATGGCCGACTGCTCGTCGTCGAACACGCGCGCCGGGCCGGTGATGGCCGGGTTCTTGAGGCCCGTGATCTTGGCCACCGCCCCGTCGGGCGCCAGGTTGCCCTTCAGGATCGCCAGGTGGCCTTCGTCGTACAGCGCCCGCGACAGCGGCCGGATCACGTCCTGCCCTGCCGACGGCGTGGACGGCACGGCGGCCAATTCCTCGGCCAGGGTGCGCCCGGTGATGGTCATGCAGCCGCCGTGCAGCAGCCCGGCGTCGAGCAGCAGCTTCATCACCTGGGGAATCGCGCCCGCGCGGTGCAGGTCGGTGGCGACATACTCGCCCGAAGGCTTGAGATTGCAGATCACCGGCACCTTGCGCCGCACGCGCTCGAAGTCGTCGAGCGACCATTCCACCTCGGCGGCATGGGCGATGGCCAGGTAGTGCAGCACCGCGTTGGTGGAGCCGCCGGTGGCCATGATCAGCGCCACCGCGTTCTCGATCGACTCGCGCGTGATGATGTCGCGCGGCTTGAGGTCGCGCTTGACCGCCTCCACCAGCACGCGCGCCGATTGCGCCGCCGAGCCGACCTTCTCGTCGTCGGGGTTGGCCATGGTCGACGAGTACAGCAGCGACATGCCCAGCGCCTCGAACGAGGACGACATGGTGTTGGCCGTGTACATGCCGCCGCAGGAGCCCGACGAAGGACAGGCGTTGCGCTCGATGCCCTCGAAGTCCTCGCGCGTCATGCGCCCCGCCGTGAATTCGCCCACCGCCTCGAAGGCGGAGACAATGGTCAGATCCTTGCCCTTCCAGTGGCCCGGCTTGATGGTGCCGCCATAGACGTAGATGCCGGGCACGTTCAGGCGCGCCAGGGCGATCATCCCGCCCGGCATGTTCTTGTCGCAGCCGCCGATCACGACCACGCCGTCCATCCACTGGCCATTGACGCAGGTCTCGATGCAGTCGGCGATCACCTCGCGCGAGATCAGCGAGAACTTCATGCCCTCGGTCCCCATCGACATGCCGTCCGAAATGGTCGGGGTGCCGAACACCTGGGGATTCGCTCCCGCTTCCTTCACCGCGGCGATGGCCACGTCGGCCAGCTTCTGCAGGCCGGAATTGCAGGGCGTGATGGTCGAGTGGCCGTTGGCGATGCCGATCATCGGCTTCTCGAAGTCTTCCTCGCGGTAGCCCATCGCGTAGTACATCGAGCGGTTCGGGCTGCGGGCGACGCCTTCGGTGACGTGGCGGGAACGGCGGTTGTAGCGCGCTGGATCGGCCATGACAAGCTCCTTCGAGGTCAGGCCTGCCAGCATGCCTCGCCCTGCCCCGGAGGTCAAACGGGACGCCGTGCGTGTAATATGCCGGTTGTATCACCCAATTCAATCCATACACCGTACGTATCGATGACTCCGGAACTGCGCCAGCTGCGCCATTTCGTCACCGTCGCCGAAGAGCTGCACTTCGGCCGCGCCGCCGCGCGCCTGCACATGACCCAGCCGCCGCTGTCGCAGAGCATCGCGGGCCTGGAAGAACTGCTGGGCGCGCCCCTGTTCCTGCGCAACCGGCGCCAGGTCACGCTCACGCCGGCCGGCAGCGCCATGCTGCCGGAAGCGCGCCGCATCCTGGAAGAAGCCGGCGCCTTGCCCGAGCTGGTGCGCCGCATCGCCTCGGGCGAAGCGGGGCGCCTGGGCCTGTCCTTCGTCACCACGGCAGGCCTGTCGGTGCTGCCGGCCATCCTGCGCCGCTACAGCGCCGCCTACCCGGCGGTGCGCATGGTGCTGCAGGAAGCGACCTCCGACGTCCAGTTCGGAGACCTGCTGCAGGGCCGCATCGACGCCGGCTTCGTGATCCCGCCGCTGCCGCTCGACGACCTGCTCGACTACCGCCGCATCGTCGAGGAACCGCTGATCCTGTGCGCCCCGAGCGGGCTGGAGGCGCTGCGCGCAGTGCCACGAAGCGGCCCGGTGCGCCTGCGCGACCTGCCGCCGCTGCCGCTGGTGATCTTCCCGCGCGCGGTCGCCCCGGCCCTGCATGACGCCATCCTCGCGTGCTTCCGCGCGGCCGGGGTGACGCCCGTGATCGGGCAGGAAGCGATCCAGATGCAGACCATCGTCAGCCTGGTCTCCGGCGGCATGGGGCTGGCACTTGTGCCACAATCCGTGTCGAACCTGATGCGCCCGGGCGTAGAATACCGTGCCCTCGCCGACCCCACGCCGCTGGCCGAGACCGGCCTGGCCTGGCGCCGCGACAATGCCTCGCCGGTGCTCAAGGGCTTTTTGAACCTCTTGTTTGAAGACTGACTCGAAAGACTGACTATGCTTGTTCACCCGCAGCCGAACCCGATCGCGTTCTCCATCGGACCGGTCGACATCCACTGGTACGGCCTGATGTACGTGGTGGCCTTCGCCCAGTTCCTGATGCTGGGCCGCCTGCGCATCCGCCAGCCGCACATCGCCGCCCAAGGCTGGACCAAGGACGACCTCGACGACATGCTCTTCTACGGCATGCTTGGCGTGATCCTGGGCGGGCGCCTGGGCGAGGTGCTGTTCTACCAGCCGCTCTACTTCCTCGAGCATCCGCTCGAGATCTTCATGGTCTGGAAAGGCGGCATGTCCTTCCACGGCGGCTTCCTGGGCGTGCTGATCGCGATGGCGCTGTGGGCGCGCCGCCGCAAGCGCAACCTGCTGGACGTGTACGACTTCATCGCGCCGATGGTGCCGCTGGGGTATGCGGCGGGCCGCATCGGCAACTTCATCAACGCGGAACTGCCGGGGCGCGTGGCCGATGCGTCGCTGCCCTGGGCCATGGAGTGGCCGAACGCGGTCGGGCTGCGCCATCCATCGCCGCTCTACCAATGCCTGGTCGATGGGGTGCTGGTGTTCCTGATCCTGTGGCCGTTCGCGCGCAAGGCGCGGCCGCGTCTCGCCGTGGGTGCGCTGTTCACGCTGCTGTATGGGTGCGCGCGCTTCTTTACCGAGTACTTCCGCGTGCCGGATTGGGAGATCGACGTGGCGGGGATCCCGATCACCTCGGGGCAGATGCTGTCGCTGCCGATGATTATCGCGGCGCTGGTGATGCTGGCGTGGGCGTATAAGCAGCCGGGGAATCGGGCGGTACACGCGTAAATTCAACTTGGGTCCCCGCCTTCGCGGGGACCCAAGTTACTCCGAACAGCCCCTGGCGCCTCAGCTCACCGCTTTCCAAAACATGTAAGCCGCCAGCGCATACAGAATCACGGCAAACACCTTCTGCAACTGCCGCACCGGCATCTTGTGCGCCGTCCTCGCCCCCAGTGGCGCCATGGTCACGCTGGCCAGCGCGATGATCGCCAGCGCCGGCAGGTAGATGAAGCCGAGCGAATACGCCGGCAACCCGGGCTCTCCCCATCCCCAGTAAATATTCGACAGCGTCCCCGACAGCGCAATCGGAAACCCGAGCGCCGCGCTGGTCGCCACCGCATTGTGGATGCGCACGTTACACCAGGT
>CBIHLT010000104.1:0-16580 GCA_966210615.1 uncultured Massilia sp. | reverse complement strand
GCGCCGAAGAGCGCGGCCAGATCAAGCCGGGCGACACCCTGATCGAAGCCACCAGCGGCAACACCGGCATCGCGCTGGCCATGGCCGCCGCGATCAAGGGCTACAAGATGCTGCTCCTGATGCCGGACAACCTGTCGGTCGAACGCCGCCAGAGCATGGCCGCCTACGGCGCCCAGATCATCCTGACCCCGAAGTCGGGCGGCATGGAATACGCGCGCGACATGGCCGAGCAGATGCAGAAGGACGGCCAGGGCATCATCCTCGACCAGTTCGCCAACTTCGACAACCCGCGCGCCCACTACGAGACCACCGGCCCCGAGATCTGGCGCGATACCGAAGGCCGCATCACCCACTTCGTGAGCGCGATGGGCACGACCGGCACCATCATGGGCGTGTCGCGCTACCTGAAGGAGCAGAACGAAGCGGTGCGCATCGTCGGCGCCCAGCCCGAGGAAGGTTCCTCGATCCCGGGCATCCGCAAATGGCCGGAAGCCTACCTGCCGAAGATCTTCGAGAAAGCCCGGGTCGACCAGGTGGAAAACGTGAGCCAGGCTGCCAGCGAGCAGATGGCGCGCCGCCTGGCGGCGGAAGAGGGCATTTTCTGTGGGATTTCGGCGGCAGGCGCCTGCGAAGTGGCGCTGCGCATTTCGCAGACCGTGGAGAACGCGACGATCGTGTTCGTCGTCTGCGACCGCGGCGACCGCTATCTGTCGACGGGCGTCTTCCCCGCCTGATGCATCCGCACGGCCGTCGGGTTCGGGGACGGCCGCGTCAATCCGGAGCTTTGTGTCCGGAACATTGTTGCGCTAAATGTTCAACCAAGCGGGCAGGAAACGGTGGGCCCGCGCGCAATCAGATGGCACGCATTGTGGTGCTGAGGATTGGCGTGCAATGCGCCAGTCCAGGCCCTGGCCGCCGCTGCGGCGAGGGCGTTATCCCAACATGGCGAATTACGCCTGCTGGTCTTTCGGTGCTGCGCCTTCTTTCGGCTTGAACTGCTTGTCGCTGATGCGGAACTTCGCACGGCGGTCGCCCATGAGGTAGCGCAGGTCGCGGATCGACAGGTCGCTGACTTCGTGCATGCGGATCAGGAGCGAAGCGCCGACCGGCAGGCGGTGGTGGCGGATCTTCGAGATCACCGGCGGCGCCACTTCGAGCGCGCGCGACAGGGCTGCGTCGTTCTTGAGACGCAGGTTTTCGATCAGGGTATCGAGCAGACGGTTCGGGTTGTATTGCAGCAGTTCATCGCCTTCCGAATCGCTGTTCATATCAATGCCGACTTGGTTTGTCATGATTCAAATTCCTATATGGGGGTTGAACGGAATCGCTGGCGGCGTTTCGAATCCGGAAATCTAATTTCGTAATTTTCTATCCAATTGTACAACTATTTCCGTCGCGCTACTTGTCAGCCAAGCGGAATAGAAACTTCGCCTCAGGCTTCGTTGTCTTGGTGCAACAATAGCCTCAATGCAATTCTCTCACAAACTCACGGAAATAATAATTGTTTTTTGGTCAATCCCTAGTGTAAGTCTAAACATATTTTGATGCCGCACGGTACGACTTATGCTGACGGGAAAGCAATAAAACGGGGGGTATGACGCAATGCGGCATATTTTCCGCAAGTTTCTGCAGAGAACCGACTGAGGCAGGCCAGGATACCCCTAGGGGGTATCTTGTCGTGGAGGTAAGACTTGCGGGGGAGAAAGCGACGAAAAGGGCGGGAAGCCTGTTACAAAGGATTACAAAATTTCCCGCCCAGCAACACTCAGCTGGAGCGCGAGAGGCGCACGGCGCGTCCCAGCTCGATCACCGACATGGCATAAAAGTAACTGCGGTTGTACTTGGTGATGGCGAAGAAGTTATCGTTCGCCACCCAGTACTCGGTCGGCTCGGCGCCGTTCTGCAGGTCGACCAGGCCGTACAGGCGGCCCGAGGGCAGGGCGGTGTCCAGCATCACGCCGGCCGCCCGCAGTTCTTCGGGGCGCAGGGTGGCGTCCAGGCCGCGGCCCAGCAGCTCTTCCCAGGTGCGGTTGGGCGAGACGTCGGCCGCGAACACGGGCGGGCCGCGGTGCTCGGCGTTCCAGCCGTGCTGGACCAGGAAATTGGCCACGCTGCCGATCGCATCCGCCGGCGAGCCGCGCAGGTCGATGCGGCCGTCGCTGTCGAAGTCGACACCGTATTTCAGGATGTTGCCGGGCATGAATTGTGGCATGCCCACCGCGCCCGCGAAGGAGCCCAGCAGATCGAGGGGATCGCTGTTGCGCTCGCGCGCCAGCATCAGGGTGTTGGCCAGTTCGCTGCGGAAGAAGGCCTTGCGCGCTTCCTGGTTCGGCGTTTCCGGATAGGCGAAGGCGAGGGTGGCCAGCGTGTCCACGACGCGGAAGCGGCCGGTGTCGCGGCCATAGATGGTTTCCACGCCGATGATGCCGACGATGATCTCGGCCGGCACGCCGTAGGCGGCTTCGGCGCGCGCCAGGGCGTCGGCGTTCTCGTTCCAGAAGCGCACGCCGGCATTGATGCGGATCGGCTCGATGAAGCGCTCGCTGTAGGCTTGCCAGTTCTTCGGCTTGCCCGGCGGCGCCGGCTTGACCAGCTGCACGGCCGAGTCGACGAAGCGCACCTTGCCGAAGATGGCTTCCAGTTCGGCGCGCTGGAAGCCGCGCTGGGCCACCATCTCGTCGATGAAGGTCCGCACGGATTGCCACTCGAGGAAGTTCATGTGCTCGCCGTCGTAGTCGATCACGGCGGCGGCGGCAGCGGCCGGCAGGACGCGGGCCTTGGGTTTGACGGCGGCTTTCCTGCCCCTGGCCGGCTTGGCCTTGGCGCTCTTGGCGCTTGTTTTGGCGGCCTTGGACTTGGCTTTCGCGTGCACCGCATGGGCACGGGATTGCGTGGTGGATTCTTTGGCAAAAGCTTGCGCTTCGCCCTGGGCGGCAAACGCCAGCGCCAGTGCGGCGAACAGGGGAACGAACGGTTTCATCTGACTTGCGACAATAAGCTCTTCAACGTGGCGGCAAGCCGGGGATCGGCTTGGACGGGCGCATAACGCCAGGCACTGTAGCGGTGCAGGAAGTCGGCGGCGGCAGCGCGGCTGGGCGCTGCCAGGTGGGAGGCTGCCGCGACCCGGGCCGCGTAGGCGGTCGGCCCTTCGTCCGCTGCACGTGCCAGGCCGTGCTGGCCAAGGCGCTTGCACAGCACCGAGTATAGCGCTTCGACCGGATGAATTGCCCTGCGGCGAATTAAAATTCCATAGAGCAGCAACAAAATTCCCGTGCTTGTTAGCAGGGCGACAAAAGGCCAGCCGCTCAAGCCGGCCTGCAGGCTGCTCACCACGTTGCGCTGGCGTTCCGGCGTGTAGTTGAGCACCCACTGGTTCCAGCCGTTGTTGACCGCGCCCAGCGCGTTGCGCAGCTGGCCGTACCAGTTGCCGCTGTCGCGGCTGAGATCCAGTCCGCGGAGCGCTTCGATGCCGAAGGGCGCCGGCATCCGCACCGCCGCGCTCAGGCCGCGCCGCACGCGTTCCGGCGCCACCGCCGCGGTCGGGTCCACGCGCACCCAGCCGCGCCGCGCCAGCCAGACCTCGGCCCAGGCATGGGCGTCGGATTGCCTGACTGTCATGTAGCCGTCGACCGGATTGAGCTCGCCGCCCTGGTAGCCGGTCACCACCCGCGCCGGCACGCCGGCCGCGCGCATCAGGAAAACAAAGGCGCCCGCATAGTGCTCGCAGAATCCGGCGCGGGTCTGGTACAGGAATTCGTCCACCGTATGGCGGCCGAGCAGGGGCGGCTCCAGCGTGTACGCATACGGCTGCTCGCGGAACCGGCGCAGCACCGCCTCGACGCGGCGCGCCGGCTCGGGCTCGCGGCGCAGGTCCAGGCCGGCCTGCAGCGCGCGCGGGTTGTAGCCGTAGGGGAGCAGCAGCCAACGGTTGGGATTGTCCAGGCGCTCGCCCCCCTGCAGCGCATAGTCGAGGTGCGAGCTGGCGCGGTAGCGCACGCGCTGCTGCGGCGCGGCGCCGACGGTCAGTTCGAATTGCGATGACACCTGCGTGACCCGTCCCGGCAGCGCCGGCACGCGGCCCGGCATCTCGAGCGTGAACACCCAGCGCGCCGGGGAAGGCTCCAGCGTCACTTCGTAGGACACGGCCGGTCCGCCGACCGAGAGATGCAGATCGTCGGCGGAGCGCCGTTCCGGACTGCGGGTCCAGGTCAGCCCGTCGAAGGCATCGAGCACCGGGCCGCGCCAGTAGAGCCGCGCCTGGGCCGGCACCGGCCCGTCGAAGCGCACCCGGAACACCGGCTCGCTTGACAAGGCGAGCGCCGACATCTGGCCCGGCGCCATCTGGTCCGACAGTCCGGACTTGCCGCCGCCGGCGCCGGAGGCGCCCCACAGCGGACCGTTAATACGCGGGAAGACCACGAACATCATCAGCGCCAGCGGCGCGGCCAGGGCCAGCGTGCGCGCCGCCATCCGGAAGCGGGCGCGCAGCGGCGGCACGGCGCCGGTGAACTGGAAGGAGAGCTGGGTGGTCAGCAGCGCCCATACCGCCAGCACCATCAGCAGCGCGCTGAAGATGCTCTGCGAGTAGAAGAAGTTGGTCAGGACCAGGAAGAAACACAGGAAGATCACCACGAACAGGTCGCGTCGCGCATGCATCTCGAGCATCTTGAAGGCGACCAGCAGCACCAGCATGGCCACCCCGGCGTCGCGCCCCAGCAAGGTCTGGTAGCTGGTCTGCACCCCGATCATGGCCAGCACGGCGACCGGCATCAGCACCAGGCTGGAAGGCATGCGCTTGCCGCGCAGGGTGATCGCCGCGCGCCAGGACAGGATGGCGCCGCACAGCAGCGAGATCCAGGCAGGCAGGTGGCGCGCATGCGGCAGCAGCACCAGCAGCGTGCTGCCCAGCAGCAGCAGGGTGTCGGCCTTGTCCCGTGGCAGGCGGGGAGCGCTGCGCGCCTTCATGGCTGCTCCCCTTGTCCATACAGGGCCAGCGCGCGCAGGCAGGCCGCCTGGTGCGCCGCGCCCAGGGCCGCGTCGTAGCGCAGCGCGCCCAGGCGGAAGGCATAGGGCAGGGCGCGCTGCTCGGCGTCCAGCACCCAGCGCGTCATGCGCGACAGGCGCGCCTCCACGCCCAGCTGGGCGGGCAGGGCGTCGAAATCGAGCACCAGGTCGCTGCCTTCCCCGCCTTCGAAATGCTTGGTCACCAGCTGGCCGCCGAGCGCAGGGTCGAGGCGCGCGATCTGGCGCCAGGCCAGCTGGCGCGGCGAGTCGCCGGCCTGGTAGCTGCGCACGCCCGCGAAGTCGTCGCTGCCGGCCGCGCGCACCTGGCTGCCGCTGTTGCCGACCAGGGGCAGGGCGGGCGCGCCGTCTTCGGGGCGCGGATAGACCAGGGCGCGCAGGCCGGGCCGCCAGTAGCTCCAGGCGTGGAACAGGCCGAGCGGGAAGCGGGTGGACAGCTTGACGCGCGGCGGCGCCAGCCAGCCGCGCTGCGCGGTCGGCATCGCCAGCACCACGCTGGCCTGGGAGCCGGCCGCCACGTCCGTCACGTGGCGCGGCTCGGCGATTTCGGAGAAATCCGCCCGGACGGCGTAGCGCGCCAGGCGGGTGCGGTTGGCGATCTGGAGTTCGAACTGGGCTTCCTGGCCTGCGAACACGGGCGCCACGCGGCCCTGCTGCAGGCGCAGCTGGGCAAGGTTGCGGTAGGTGGCGACCATGTCGACCAGGGAGCAGGAGACGGCCAGGAAGGTCAGCGCGAAGCCCAGGCCCAGGGTGTAGTTGACGGAACCGATCAGGAGGATCAGCAGCAGCGCGGCGAAACCCAGCCCCGCCTTGCTCGGCAGGATGAACACGCGGCGCTGCGACAGCAGCACTTCGCCGGTGTCGAGCGCGCCCTTGCGCGGCAGCCAGGCGCCGGTGGTGCGCCGCAGCCAGCCACGGAAGCCTGTCTTCGCCATCAGACGGGAACGGATTTCTGCAGCTGCAGCACCAGGTCGCGGCTGGCGAGGGCGGCGCCGTGGGCCGCCTTGAGCGGACGCAGGCGGTGCGCGCAGACCGGCACCAGGACGGCCTGGATGTCTTCCGGGATCACGTGGTCGCGCCCTTCGAGCGCGGCCCAGGCGCGCCCGGCCTGCAGCAGGGCGATGGCGGCGCGCGGCGACAGGCCTTCGGCGAACATGCCGTTCTGGCGCGACGCCTGGGCCAGGGCCTGCACGTAGGTCACCAGGGCGCTGGACGCGTGGATGCCGCGCAGCGCCCGCTGGGCCTGGGCCAGTTCGGACGCGTCCATTGCCGGCTGCAGGGTGCGCAGCATGGCGCGCCGGTCTTCGCCCATCAGCAGGGCGCGCTCGGCGGCGGCATCCGGGTAGCCCAGCGAGAGGCACATCAGGAAGCGGTCGAGCTGGGACTCGGGCAGCGGGAAGGTGCCGACCTGGTTGGCCGGGTTCTGGGTGGCGATCACGAAGAAGGGCTCGGGCAGGGGCCGGGTCACGCCATCGGCCGTGACCTGGCGCTCCTCCATCGCTTCGAGCAGGCCGGACTGGGTCTTGGGCGTGGCGCGGTTGATCTCGTCGGCCAGCAGCACCTGGGTGAAGATCGGGCCGGGATGGAACACGAAGCCGTTGTTCTCGCGTTCGTAGACCGAGATCCCGGCCACGTCGGCCGGCAGCAGGTCGCTGGTGAACTGGACGCGGTTGAACCTGAGGCCGAGGGAGATCGCCAGCGCGTGCGCGAGCGTGGTCTTGCCGACCCCGGGCAGGTCTTCGAGCAGCAGGTGGCCGCCCGCGAGCAGGCAGGTCAGGGCGAGACGGACCTGCTCGTCCTTGCCGATCACGACCTGGCCGACCTGGCGCGCGGCGGCATGCAGTTGTTTGAACATAGGGCCTGATAGGTTGTTCATCTGGGAAGCCCGCCGTGCGGAGTGGGCGGCCGGCATGGTAGATTAGCGCCATCGGCAACCCTTGTACTCCGGCAGCAACAAGCCGTCGCATCGATTCTATGCGAGAACGGCGGCGCGGGTGTGCATGGATGAGCACTGGCGAAAGACCAAGCATAATGAGCACAGCAATTTACAGCCACCCGGACTGCCTGCGCCACGACATGGGCAGCTGGCATCCGGAGTCCCCGTCGCGCCTGCAGGCGATCGACGACCAGCTGATCCTGGCGCGCCTGGACGGCCTGATCGAGCAGCGCAGCGCGCCGCTGGCCGACACCGCCGATATCCTGCGCAACCACACGCCGGGCGCGCTGGCGCTGGTGCGCGACCACGTGCCGGCGACGCCGGGCGACTACTACCCGCTCGACGGCGACACCTCGCTCTGCCATTACAGCTACCAGGCGGCGCTGCGCGCGGCCGGGGCCGCGGTGGCGGCCACCGACGCCGTCATCGCCGGCAGCATCGATAACGCCTTCTGCGCGGTGCGCCCGCCGGGCCACCACGCCACGCCCACCGAGCCGATGGGCTTCTGCCTCTTCAACAACGTGGCCATCGCGGCGCGCCATGCGATGGAGGTGCACGGGCTGGAGCGGGTGGCGATCGTCGACTTCGACGTCCACCACGGGAACGGCACGGCCGAGGCCTTCCGCAGCGACCCGCGGGTGCTGATGGTGAGCTTCTTCCAGCACCCGTTCTATCCGTACGGCGATCCGGAGCCGATCACCGCCACCCAGGTGAACGTGCCGGTGCCGGCGCGGGCCGACGGCGAGGCGGTGCGCAAGCTGGTCCAGCAACAGTGGCTGCCGGCGCTGCATGCGCACCGGCCGCAGATGATCTTCATCTCCGCCGGCTTCGACGCGCACCGCGACGACGACATGGGCGGGATGGGGCTGGTCGAGGCGGACTATGCGTGGATCACGCGGCAGGTGATGGCGGTGGCGAAGCAGTATGCGCAGGGGAGGATCGTCAGCTGTCTCGAAGGCGGGTACGAGCTGTCGGCGCTGGGGCGGAGCGTGGTGGCGCATTTGAAGGTGCTGGCTGAACTCGAGTAGGAGGGGGCTCAAGTTCGCCCGCACTGAGCTAACGCAACCAAATGCCAAATAAACCAAATAAACCACACTCCAAAAAAAGCACGAGTGTTCCCTTTGACACGTGCATATGTCAGTACTAGAGTCGATCTCGGCCTAAAGAAATGGCCCGTCGGACACTCCGGCGCAACCATAATCAAGGAGAAGACAGTGAGACAAATCCGCATGCTGTGCGCGCTGTGCCTGCTTTTGATTTCCGGTATCACCTCTGCCGCCAACTACACCCTCTGGATCAACGGACGAACGGGCGGCGGCCAGATCGGCAACTACAACGACTTCACCTATTGGGGCCCCGCCACTACCGCGGCCGGGGTCAACAAGAAGGCCGTCAACTGGGACGGCCGCAGCAGTATTTCCTCGCAAAGCGGCAAGATCCGCGACGCGCTCGACTGCTTCTGCACCGGCGCCAACTGGTGCTACGTCGCCACCCACAGCGCCGGCGACCTGATGATGGGCTACACGATGGCCAATTACGGCGGCTCGGCGCGCTACAAGAAGAACGCCTCGCCCAACTCGAGCGGCGTATGCGGCAATTCCGACGGCGGCACCCAGACCGGCTGGAACATCAAGTGGGTGCGCGCCGCCTCGGGTGCGGCCGGCGGGTCCGAGCTGTCCGACGCCGGTTCCTGGACCACGTCCGAGCCGCTGGTGCAGGACCTGAAGACCACGACCGCGCGCGCCATGTACAACCACAACACCACGCGCAACGTCTGGTTCTACATGTATGCCGGCGCCAAGGGCACGGCCTACTCCGGCATCCTGCCGGGCCAGGACGACGAGGCCGTGGCCTACCACAGCACCGGCGGCGTGTCCGGCAGCTCGGGCGGTTCCTACTGCAACCCGAGCGACTGGTGGTGCAACGACCTGACCCTCGGCACGGCCGCCAACGAAGGCGGCAGCGCCAAGTGGAGCTACCACTCGGTGGCCTTCCGCGACGACAACGAGGCCTATAACCACTACGCCAGCGGCAACTGGGGAGGCATCGTGGGCGTCGTCCGCAACGCGGTCGTGAATTCCGCGTACTGAGCGTGCCTACCGAAGCACGCAAGCCGCGCCGCCTTGCCTGGTCGATCGGACTGGGCATCGCGGTCCTCGCCGCCGCCGGGTTCTACCTGGCGCGCGGCGGCGAGGCCGGCACCCGACATGCGACGGCGGCGCCGCCGCCGGCAAGCGGCCCGCAGTTCTTCGGAAAGCTGCCGGAGCCGGGCGGCCTGGCCGTTCCGGACGGCCGCGAGGAGCGGCGCCGCCTGCTGGTGGAGCAGGTGCAGCAGACCGACCAGGCCTATTGCAGCTATCTCGAAGGCAGCAAATACCCTCACGAATCGCAGCCGATCTCCCGCAATCCGGACCAGACCTGGCCGAACCGGCCGGTGATGGAAATGAACCCGATGCGCACCCAGGGTGGCGGCAGCAGCGACAAGGTGCTGCTCCAGACCTCGCAGTCGCGCGTCTACCTGGCGGCGGGGGAGGCGGCCGCCTTCTCGCTGCGCGCGGTCGACGCCCAGGGGCAGACGGTACCGCTGGTGGTGACACGCGCACTGGCGCAGGGCATGACCTACGGCGCCAGCCGTCCCACGGCCCAGGTGACGCTGCCTTTCGCGGACGATGGCGGCGGGGCCGACCCGGTGGCGGGCGACGGCGCGTTTGCGGGGGTGTTGTCGCCGGCCCAGACCGGGCTGGCGGGCTTCCACGGCACCATCCGCACCGAGGTGCGCTACACGGCGGGCGGCCGCAGCGGCTTTGCCCTGTTCGACGTGATCTACACGCCCACCCTGCCGGCCTCCTGGACCGGCCAGGTGCGCGAAGCCACCGAGAACGGCTCGCTCAGCTTCTACCTGCGCCTCGACGTGCGCCAGCCGGGCCGCTATGTCGTCACCGGCCGGATCGACGACGCGCGCGGCAAGCCCTTCGCGCTGGCGACCTTCAACGACGTGCTTGGGGTTGGTGCGCAGGACGTCAAGCTGGGCGTGTTCGGCAAGCTGCTGCTCGATGGCGCGCCACAGCTGCCGCTGGTGCTGCGCGATGTCGACGGCTACCTGCTGCGAGAGAACCTCGATCCGGACCGGCTGCTGCTGCCGCGACTGGAGGGCAAGGTCTACGCCAGCAAGACGCAGTCGCCGAAGGGGTTCTCGGACGCCGAGTGGCAGAGCGAGGAACGCAGCCGCTACCTGACCGAGTACGCGAAGGACCGCCGGCTCGCGCGCGCCAGGCTGGCGGCGTTCGACCCGGGTCAGGCGCCGCCGCCCGGCGCCTGCGCCCAGCCTGGCGGCTGAACCGCTGCTGCCGGGCTTTCGCTGTCAGCCCGGCAGCAGCGGCAACCGGTCGACCATCATGGCGACGCCGATCGCGCCACACAGCATCCCGCACCAGAACCAGCGCATGAATGGGCGCATCAATGGGTGGATCAATGGGCGCCCCGGCGGGCGCTTGTCGAGTTGTCGCACTTTCATCCTTGTCTCCTCCCCCGGCTCTGACGGCCGAAGGAAAGTGTGCGCGCGAAATGTTTCAATCGCGTTGCAACGCATCAAGAAACAACGCCGGTGTAGTGGGGAAAGGGGCCGCCAGCGTAAAATAGCGCCTTGAACGAAAGATAAAGAGAGCAAGAGCATGTCGATACAATGGTTCCCGGGGCACATGAATGCGGCCAAGAGGGAAGCGGCCGAGCAGATGGAGAACATCGACATCGTGGTCGAGGTCCTGGACGCGCGGCTGCCGGAGGCGAGCTGTAACCCGCTGGTGGAGGAGATCCGCAAGTTCCGCCAGCGCCCCTGCCTGAAGGTCCTGAACAAGATCGACCTGGCCGATCCCGCGGCCACCGCCGCCTGGAAGGCCTACTATGACGCCCAGGAAGGCGTGACGGCCTATCCGATGACGACCAAGAAGCCGGCCGACGTCGCGCGCATCCCGGCGCTGTGCCTGGGACTGGCGCCGCACCGCGGCGTCCCGACCAAGCCGCTGCGCATCATGATCATGGGCATCCCGAACGTGGGCAAGTCGACCCTGATGAACGCGCTGCTCAAGAAGCGCGTGGCCAAGGTGGGCGATGAGCCGGCGGTGACCAAGACCCAGCAGCGCCTTTACCTGGACAAGCACACGGTGCTGGTCGATACCCCCGGCATGCTGTGGCCGAAGATCGCGATGGCGAGCGACGGCCTGGCACTGGCGGCCAGCCACGCGATCGGTTCGAACGCGCTGATCGAGGAAGAAGTGGCCGAATACCTGGCCAGCGTGCTGCTGGAACGCTATCCGCAGCTGCTCACGGCGCGTTATGGCCTCAAGACCGAGGGCATGGACGGCGTGGACGTGATCGAAGGCGTGGCGGCGCGCCGCGGCTACCGCGTGCGCGGCGGCGAGTTCGATTACGAGAAGGCCTCGCACATGCTGCTGCAGGACTACCGCAGCGGCGCGCTGGGCCGCATCAGCCTGGAGACGCCGGAAAGCCGGGCCGCCAGCCTGGCGCGGCACGCTGCCGAGATGGCGGAGAAGGAGCGCATCGCGGCCGAGAAGGCGGCCGAGAAGGCGGAGCAGGCGGCGCGCGGCAAGCGGGGGACGTGAACACCGGATGCACCGTGCCGGTTCGAGCGGGTAGCAATCTCAAGCAATCATGCCGATATGTTCAGTGCTCGTACGCGCTGAAAGCTTTCGCGGTCACGGGTGACGAAGAACATATTCGGCGTGCCTGCACCAAGTACATGCAGCGGCCGGGTGCTCGTCACCTGTTCCCAGAAGGATCCCGTCTCATGGCCGTCACCGAGGACCGAGAAGCCGTACAGGTTGACATGATTGCGCTTCGGGATAATCTGCGGCATTGAATCGAAGACGTACCATTCGTCGAAACCGGGCGCCGGCAACTCTGCAGGGCGGACGATCTCATTGCTGATCGCGGTAGTCTCGACGAGACTCCAGCCCATGCGCATCTCGTCTTGAGACGGCACGTATGGGCCGCTGTCGCAGGCAGTAATCGCGACCCGCTTCCCAAGCACCAGTTCAGGCGCGACTTTTATCAGATCGGCGAGCGAGGGATCCCATGCTGCGGACCACTGAATGGCCCAGTATCCGTATCGTTCGGCATGATTCATCGAAGAGTTTCCGGCACTATTCCTTGCCTATTCTTTCGGCGGTTCGCCGAAACGGAAGCTCGACACCGCCAGGCTCCCGAAGAAAGCATCCTCGTGATACACGCA
Source organism: uncultured Massilia sp. (assembly GCA_966210615.1). Lineage (GTDB taxonomy): Bacteria > Pseudomonadota > Gammaproteobacteria > Burkholderiales > Burkholderiaceae_D > Telluria. The sequence continues at coordinate 4,374 of CBIHLT010000104.1, read as the reverse complement.
GGCCGCCGCTTCATCCTCTGCCGCCCCCAGCGCCACCATCAGCGGAATCAAATGCTCCTCGCGCGGATGCGCGGCCCTGGCCTGCGGCGCCTCGCTCCAGCGCAGCAGCGCCTGTTCGCGCTCACGCGGCGGCAGGTCCACTACCGCATGCCGCAGCCAGGCGTCGAAGGCATGCGAGGCCGCCCGGCCCGCCGGCCCGAACTGGCGCAGGTTATGGAAGGACAGTCCGCTCCCGACGATCAGCACGCCCTCGTCGCGCAAGGGCCTGAGCGCGCGCCCGGCGGCGATGTGCGCGGCCGGATCGAGGTCGCGCCGCAGCGACATCTGCACCACCGGGACGTTCGCCTCCGGATAGACCGGATACAGCATCGAGAAGGTGCCATGGTCGAAGCCGCGCTCGGGATCGAGTTCGGCGTCGATGCCCGCGCCGGCCAGCAGGCGCGCCACCTGGCCGGCCAGCGCAGGGTCGCCCGGCGCGGGATAGCGGATCTGGTAGGTATGGGGAGGAAAGCCGCCGTAGTCGTAGATCATGCCGGGCGCGCTGCCGGAGGACAGCATGAAGTGCGGCGCTTCCCAGTGGCTGGTCACGACCAGCACCGCGCGTACCGCATCGCGGTTTTCCTGCCGCATCGCCACGAGCGAGGCTTCGAGGCGGTCGTAGGCGGCGCCGACCTGCTCCTTCATCCACGGCCAGGGGCCGCCGCCATGCGAGACGAAATAGGTGGGTAGGGTAGCCATGGGCGCTCCTCTCGAAAGCTTGGTAACGCCCATGGTAGCCGATCGGTCTAGACCTTGCTGGCGCCCCGTGCCACTTCCATCAGCGCGAACAGGCGCGCGCAGCGCATCCAGGCCAGCACCGCCACCGCCAGCTGGGTCAGCAGCAGGGCGCCGATGAAGCCGGCCACGCCCAGCGGCGGGGTGTTGATGCGCGCCACCGCCAGCAGGGCCGCCAGCACCAGGCCAAGGATCGTCACACCCAGGTAGGTACCCATCACCGCCAGCGGGCGCCGCGCCAGCACGCGCAGGCCGGCAAACCAGGCCTTGACCGCCGAGGTGCGGCGGCGGTCGAGCGCCAGCACGGCACGCCCCTGGTCCAGGGTCGCGTGCACGACCAGGAACAGCAGGGCCGCCAGCACCTGGGCCGCGGTCATCGCCAGGCTGGCGTCGGACGGCACGATGGCCGCGGCGCCGCGCTCGCTGGCCGCATCGATCGCCACGCCGGCCAGCGCGCCCGCCAGGCCAAGCGGCAGCAGTGCCCAGACCAGCATGCGCGCCAGGCGTCCGTATTCCAGCACGCCGCCCGCCACCAGGGCCGCGAAGCCCGGGACCTGGGGCGCGCGCGCCGCCGTGATCGCGGCGCCGGTCAGCAGCGGTGACAGCAGCAAGGTCAGCACCAGGGCCGCGATGCCGCCGCCGGTCATGGCGGCGCCGTATTGCTTGCCCATGCCGGCGAGGTCGTTGATCGAGGCCAGGTCCAGGCGCCGGGCCAGCTCCGCCGCCTGGGCCGAGTGGTCGAAGGCCGTGCCCAGCATGTTCCAGACCGGCAGGGAGGCCGCCAGCGCCGGCAGCAGCAGGGCAAGGAGCCACAGCAGCACGAGGCGCCATTGCAGGGCCGGACGGGTGGCGCGAAGCGGCGCCGGCAGGCGGCTCGGGGACGCACTGGTTGTGGTCGGCGGCACTGCCGCCTGCTTGTCGAGGAGAGCGGTCATGGTCGTCATACGGTGGCGATCAGGGAAAGGACGAGTTGGACGAAGGCGGCGAATTCGCCGGCCCAGCGGGTCGACGCGCTGCGGTCGGCCTTGAGCGTGCGGCTGTCGTCGAGCTTGTTGACGTCGAGGTAATGGCCGCGGCGCGGGTCGAGCTGCGCCGACACAGCCTTGGTCGGGCGTACCCAGGTGAAGGTGCGCCAGTGCTCGTCGGTGTCCCACAGCACCGTCTCGCTGCTGCCGTCGGCGAACTCCACCACCAGGGTCTGCGGTACCGGGGCGCCGCCGCGGCGCAGGGTGACGGCGGTGCGGAAGGGGAAGGGACCGGTGCCCGCGGCCGGGTTCGGATGGGCCTTGTCCCATTGTTCGCGGATGCCCTCGATGCGCTTGTCGACCGCTTCCTGGGTGTCTTCCACCTGCTTGCCGTCCACCAGGCGCGTGCCCGGCAGCGGCAGCACTTCCTCGCTGGCGATCTCCGCCACGCGGTCGTCCACCCTGGCCGTGGCGAACACCTGCTGGGCGAATACCCGCTCGACCGCGGCGCGCTGACCGCTGCCGTCGGCCAGCGCCTCGCGCAGGTCGGCGATGCTCGGATGGCGGAACTTCCAGCGGCGGTAGTACTCCTTGAAGCCGCGCTCCATCGCCTCGCGGCCGATGCGCGCTTCCAGGTCGTGCATCACGGTGGCGCTGCGGGTATAGACCGGACCGATGCCCTGCAGGCGGTGCCAGGCGTTCTGGCCCGGCGCGTCGGCCGGGTTGTCGCGCGGGGCGCCCGCGCGCACGCCGTCGAAGATCTCGAAGGCCGGATCGATGCCGATCCGCTTCAGGAATTGCGGGGCAGGGTGGATCCGCTGGCCGCGCTCGCGCACCATGCGGCTGTCCCAGTATTCGTTCAGCCCTTCGTCAAGGAAGGGCTCTTCGAATTCGTTCGAGGCCAGGATGCCATAGAAGTAGCCGTGCCCGAATTCATGGATGGTCACCATGTCGAGCAGGAAGGACTCCATCGACTTCGGCTCGACCGAGTCGAAGCCCATGGCGGTGAAGAAGGTCGGGTATTCCATGCCGCCCGCTTCTTCCGCGTTATGCGGCGGGATCACCACGGTCAGGGTCTTGTAGGGGTAGGGCCCGAGGGTGCGCGAGAAGTAGGCCAGCGAATCCTTGGCCGCCTTCATCGCCGGCTCGGCGCTGGCGGCGTATTCGGGCGGGTAGATCACCTGCACCGCCACGGTTGGGCTGCCCGGGCCGGTCCAGGTTTCGACCAGCGGCTTGGCGCTCCTGTTGTCGGCCATCCAGGCGAAGTCGTGGACATCGGCCTGCACGTAGCGGCGCGTCACCATGCCGTTCTTCTCGCTTGGCGCCCCCTGCAGCTCGCCGGTGGCGCCGACCGTATAGCCGCTGGGCACGGTGAGCGTGACGTCGAAGCGGCCGAAGTCGGCGTAGAACTCCGAGTTCTGGTGGAATTCGTGCGCGTTCCAGCGCGGCGCCGTGGCCCCGCGTTCGCCCGGCAGTTCGAGCACCGCGATTTTCGGGAACCATTGCGCCACCAGGTGGAAGCTGCCGAAATAGCCGGTGCGAGCGATCACGCGCGGCAACTGGGTGGCGAAGCCGATGTCCAGCGTGGTCGAGGCGCCCGGGGCGACCGCCTGCGGCAGGTCCATGCGCACCACCGTGTGGTCGGTGGCCGGGCCCTTGTCGGGCTGGACGAAGTGCCAGGGCACGCTGGCGCCGGCCTGGCGCACGCTGCGCAGGGCGATATGGCCCCACTCGCCGTCCTTGGTGTCGACGCCGCTGCGGAAACCCTGGCCGCTCTGGCGCTGCTCGGTGAAGAAGGTGCTGCCCGCGCCTTCGAAGGCGTTCATGTACAGGTGCACGTAGACGCTGCGCACGGGGATGGCGCTGCGGTTGCGCCAGGTGAGCGCTTGCCGCCCCGTCACCCGGTGCTTGACCGGGTCGAGCGTGGCCTCGATGCGGTACTGGACCACGCGGTCCGACAGGGTCGCCTGCTCGCCATTGCGGATGCCGCCCCAGGCGTCCGGCGCGCTGGGCGTGGTCACGAAGGCGGCGTCGGGGGCGGCGAGGGCGATGCCGTCGAGCGAGGGCGGCGGCGCGGCGGCCGGCGCATTGGCGCGGACGGTCCAGGCCAGGGCCAGGCCGGCGGTCAGCAGGGCCGCACCGGCGGCGCAGGCGGCCAGCATGGAACGGCTGCGGAAACGAATCTCCATCAGGACTCCTTGTTGTGAAAGGATGAGTTTTTTTGTGCTGTGACTATATCGACAAGCTTGTCGCGGCGCCAAGGTTTTCCGACGGACGGCATGAAACCATGCTTGAAGGGCAAAAAAGACGGGCAGGCCTTGCCAGGGTTATAATCCTGCCCGTTCTGGTGCCCGCGTGCGCAGTCTGCGCGCGCAGTTAAACGGGAAACACGAAGCGGCAGTGCTACGCGCTGCAGCCAAGGTGTGCTGCCCCCGCAACGGTCAACAAGCGTCGCGTTCGTCGCGACAGGCCCCCTCGACAACCACTGTGCAGCCTGCATAGGAAGGTGAGGCGGTCCGTCTTGCAAGCCCGGATACCGGCCAGACAGGTGGAAGCGCGTTCGCACGCGGCTTCCGTTGACTCCGGCGTGCGGGGACGCAGGCCGGTGGCTTTTTCGAAAATGCATCCGACATGA
>CBIHLT010000103.1:0-16603 GCA_966210615.1 uncultured Massilia sp. | reverse complement strand
TGTACGTGAACCTGATCTGGATCTGGGGCCACCCCGAGGTCTACATCCTGATCCTGCCGGCCTTCGGCATCTTCTCGGAAGTCGTGTCGACCTTCTGCGGCAAGCGCCTGTTCGGCTACACCTCGATGGTGTACGCGACCGTCGTGATCATGATCCTGTCCTACCTGGTGTGGCTGCACCACTTCTTCACCATGGGCAGCGGCGCGAGCGTGAACTCCTTCTTCGGCATCACCACGATGATCATTTCGATCCCGACCGGCGCCAAGATCTTCAACTGGCTGTTCACGATGTACCGCGGCCGCATCCGCTTCGAACTGCCGATGATGTGGACCGTGTCCTTCATGCTGACCTTCGTGATCGGCGGCATGACCGGCGTGATGCTGGCGATCCCGGCGGCCGACTTCGTGCTGCACAATTCACTGTTCCTGATCGCCCACTTCCACAACGTGATCATCGGCGGCGTCGTGTTCGGCCTGTTCGCCGGCTTCAACTACTGGGCGCCGAAGATGTTCGGCGTCAAGCTGAACCAGTTCTGGGGCAAGGTCTCGTTCTGGCTGTGGTCGATCGGCTTCTGGGTCGCCTTCACCCCGCCGTACATCCTCGGCTTCATGGGCTATACCCGCCGCGTGAGCCACTTCGAGGACACCTCGGTGCAGTGGCTGTTCCAGGTGTCGCTGTTCGGCACCCTGATGATCGCCGGCGGCATCGGCGCGCTGCTGCTGCAGATCTTCTTCACCTGGAAGGACCGCAAGTCGCTGCGCGACGTGACCGGCGACCCGTGGGACGGCCGTACCCTGGAATGGTCGACCACCTCGCCGCCGGCCGACTACAACTTCGCGTTCACGCCGGTGGTGCACGACAACGACACCTTCGCCGACATGAAGAAGAACGGCTACCAGCGTCCGCTGAAGGACTTCGTGGCGATCCACATGCCCAGGAACACCTGGGCCGGCTTCGGCATCTCGGCGATCTCGATGGTCGTCGGCTTCGGCGTGATCTGGCATATGTGGCTGCTGGTCGGCGCCGCCTTTGCCGCCATGATGGCCGCGATCATCATCCACACCTTCAACTACAAGCGCGATTACTACATCTCGGCGGAAGAAGTGACCCGTACCGAGGAAGCACATACCCGTTTGCTGGAAAGCCATGTCTAACACCAATGCAACCATGACCGGCGCCCTGAGCGCCGACCAGGTGACCGCGCGCTATCTGGTGCGCGAGCACCATCCGGAGAACGGCACCCTGCTGGGATTCTGGATTTACCTGATGAGCGACTGCCTCATCTTCGCGTCCCTGTTCGCCACCTATGCGGTGCTGGGCCGTAACTACGCCGGCGGTCCGACCGGCGCCGAACTGTTCGACCTGTCGCTGATCGCCGTGAACACCGGCTTCCTGCTGCTGTCGTCGATCACCTTCGGTTTCGCGATGATCTCCGCGCAGGCCAAGAAGGCCGGCGCGACCATCGGCTGGATGGCCGTCACCGGCCTGCTGGGCGCGGCCTTCCTGTCGCTGGAACTGTACGAGTTCTTCCACCTGATCCATGAAGGCGCGGGCCCGTCGCGCAGCGGCTTCCTGACCGCGTTCTTCTCGCTGGTCGGTACCCACGGCCTGCACGTGCTGTTCGGCACCGTCTGGCTGGTCACCCTGATCGTCCAGATCAAGAAGCACGGCCTGGGCGCCGAGAACTTCCGCCGCCTGCAGTGCCTGTCGCTGTTCTGGCACTTCCTGGACGTGGTCTGGATCTTCGTGTTTACCTTTGTCTACCTGATGGGAGTCCTGCCATGAGCGACCACAATCACGATCACGGCCACGACCACGGCCACCATGGCGGCTACGTGACCCACTACAGCGCCAAGGATTACGCGATCGGCTTCGCGCTGTCGCTGATCCTGACCGCGATCCCGTTCTGGCTGGTGATGGGCAATGTCCTGCCGCCGGACACGACGCGTTTCGTGATCCTCGGCTTCGCCGCCGTGCAGCTGGTCGTCCAGATGATCTACTTCCTGCACCTGAACGCCAAGTCGGAGGACGGCTGGAACATGATGGCGCTGATCCTCACCATCATCCTGCTGGTGATCGTGCTCTCGGGCTCGATCTGGGTCATGTACCACATGAACGCCAACATGATGCCGGCGATGGGTGGCGCGAGCGACACCGTCCACGGCACCCACGACATGCCGTAATGCAGTCCGGGCACGATCAGGCGGCATCCAACCCACAGCCACGCTCCGCGCTCGCGCGGCGTCTGCTGGCGGTGCTGGGCGTGCTCCTGATCGTGCTGTTCGCAGGCCTGGGGACCTGGCAGCTAGTACGCCTGCAGTGGAAACTGGACCTGATCGCACGCGTGAATGCGCGCGTGCACGCTGCCCCCGTTGCGGCGCCACCGGCGGCGCAATGGGCGCGGGTCACAAAAGACTCCCACGAATACCGGCGCGTCCAGCTGTCCGGGCACTACCTCTACGAATTCACCACTCCGGTCCAGGCGCTATCGAGCCTCGGCGCGGGGTTCTGGCTGCTCACGCCGCTCTGCACGGCCGAGGGCCAACTCGTCTTCATCAACCGCGGCTTCATTCCGGCCGCCGAAAACCGGGCAGGGCGCTATCCGGCACGCCGGGCTTCCGCCGCTGCCTGCGCCACGCCGGGCGAGGCGGTCACCGTCACCGGCCTGCTGCGCATCAACGAGCCGGGCGGCGGCTTCCTGCGCGATAACGACCCTGCCGGCAACCGCTGGTACTCGCGCGACGTGGCGGCCATCGGCGCCGCGCGCGGGCTGGCGCATGTCGCGCCGTACTTTGTCGACGCGGGCAAGGACCAGGACCCGCAAGCCGCCCCTGAGCGCGCGGTCGGCGGCCTGACCGTCATTTCCTTCCAAAATAACCACCTCGTTTATGCGCTCACTTGGTATGCTCTGGCCCTGATGGTGGCCGGCGCCCTGTGGTGGGCCGGCCGCTACGGTTCGACCACCACCGACGACTGAACGGGACCAGGCCTGATGCAATCACCGCTGGATTTCTTCGCCAAGGCGGGCAAGAGTTCGCCCTCGGCCGCCGCCGCGAACGTGGAGTTCGCCGCCGGCCACAAGAACATGCTGCAGCTGATCGAGCTGCGCTGGATCGCCGTGATCGGCCAGATCACGACCATCGCGGCCGCGATCCTGATCTTCCGCATCGAGCTGCCGCTGGTGCACATGCTGCAGGTGCTGGCCTGCCTGATCGCCTTCAATATCGCCAGCCACCTGCGCTGGCACGAGCACCGGCCGGTGTCGAACGGCGAGATGTTCATGGCCCTGCTGGTCGACGTGGCCAGCCTCACCGTGCTGCTGTATCTCTCCGGCGGCACCACCAACCCCTTCGCCTTCCTCTACCTGCTGCAGGTGATCATCTCGGCGGTGCTGCTGGAAGTGGCCTGGACCTGGTCGATCGTTCTCATCACCATCCTGTGCATGGCCGGCCTGGCCATGTACGCGGAGCCGCTCGCGCTGCCCTTTGACCATGCGCGCGGCATCGCCAGCATCTATGTGCAAGGCCTGCTGGTCTGCTTCGCGCTGAACGCGGCGCTGCTGGTGATGTTCATCTCGCGCATCTCCGACAACCTGCGCGAGAAGGCGGCCCAGCTGGCCGGGCTGCGCCAGCGCGCGGCCGAGGAAGAGCATATCGTGCGCATGGGCCTGCTGGCCTCGGGCGCGGCCCACGAGCTGGGCACGCCGCTGGCCACCGTGTCCGTGATCCTGGGCGACTGGAAGCGCATGCCGGAGTTCAGGAAGAACCCGGAGCTGCTGGAAGAGATCACCGAGATGCAGACCCAGCTCAAGCGCTGCAAGTCCATCGTCAGCGGCATCCTGCTGTCGGCGGGCGAGGCGCGCGGCGAGTCGGCGGTGCGCACCACCATGCGCGGCTTCCTCGACGGCCTGGTGGCCCAATGGCGGGAAAGCCGTCCGGTGCGGGCCTTCGCATACAATAACCACATCCGCGAGGACCTGCCGGTGGCGTCGGACTCGGCGCTCAAGCAGACCATCGACAACCTGCTCGACAACGCCCTCGAAGCCTCGCCCGACTGGGTCGGGATGGACGCCCGTATCGAGGACCGCAACCTGACCCTGTCCGTGGTCGACCGCGGCCCCGGCTTCGCACCCGGCATGCTGGCCCAGCTGGGCAAGCCCTACCAGTCGACCAAGGGCAAGCCCGGCGGCGGGCTGGGCCTGTTCCTGGCGGTGAACGTGGTGCGCAAGCTGGGCGGCACCGTCACGGCGCGCAACCGCCCGCAGGGCGGGGCGGAAGTGGTGCTGTGCCTGCCGCTGTCGGCAATCGAACTGGAAGAGGAAAACAACGATGTCCAATCCTGAGCCGCTGCTGCTCATCATCGAAGACGACGAAGCCTTCGCCCGCACCCTGAGCCGCTCTTTCGAGCGGCGCGGCTACCGGGTGCTGGTGGCGAGCGGCTACGAGGAGGCGGCGGCCGTCCTGCAGGAGCACACGCCCGGCTATGCCGTGGTCGACCTCAAGCTCAAGGGCAATACCTCCGGCCTGTCCTGCGTGCAGCTGCTGCACGAGCACGAGCCGGACATGCTGATCGTGGTGCTGACCGGCTTCGCCAGCATCGCCACGGCGGTCGAGGCGATCAAGCTGGGCGCGGTCCAGTACCTGGCCAAGCCCTCCGATGCCGACGACATCGAGGCCGCCTTCGGCCACGTGGCCGGCAGCACCGACATCGAAGTCACCAACCGCTCCACTTCGATCAAGACCCTGGAGTGGGAAAAGATCCATGCGGTGCTGGCCGAGACCGACTTCAACATTTCGGAAGCCGCGCGCCGGCTCGGCATGCACCGGCGCACCCTGGCGCGCAAGCTCGAGAAGCAGCGGGTGAAATGAAGCGCGCCGCGGGCCTGGTCCTGACCCTGACCCTCGTGCTGGCGGCCGGGTGCGGCCGGGACGGGCCCGTGGACCGGGTCGAGGCGGGGCGCAAGGTCTTCGCGCGCTGCGCCAACTGCCACCAGGTGGGGCCGGACGCCCGCCATCTCTTCGGCCCCGAGCTGAACGGCATCGTGGGCCGCCGTGCCGGCGGCCTGCCTGATTACGCCTATTCGCCGGCGCTGGAGCAGGCCGGATTCACCTGGGACGAAGCGAGGCTGGCCGCCTTCCTGCGCGATCCGGAGCAGGTCGTGCCGGGCAATGCGATGCGCTTCTGGGGATTGAGCGACGACGAACAGATTGCCGACCTGCTGGCCTACCTGCGCGCCCAGCCGGCGCGCTGAACCTACAGTCCGCTCTTGCTGAGCGCGAAAGCGGCGAGGAAGCCCAGCACCGTGATCAGGCCGGCGAAATCGTGGGTCTCCTCGAAGGCCTCGGGAATCATCGTATCCACCAGCATGGCCAGCACGGCGCCCGCCGCCACCGCCATGGTGGCCGCCACGACTTCCGGCGGCGAGGTGCGGAACACGGTGTAGCCGGCCAGCGCCGCGATCCCCGACAGCACGGCGATGCCGCCCCAGATGCCGAAGATGTAGTGCGGCGAGCGGCCCGCGCGCTTCATGCCGGCGGCGCTCGACAAGCCCTCGGGGATATTCGACAGGAAGATCGCGCCCACCGCCACCAGGCTGACGCCATTGCCGCCCAGCATGGACAGGCCGATCACGATCGATTCCGGAATCCCGTCGAGCAGGGCGCCGATGGCGATCGCCATGCCACTGCCGCTGTCCTGGGCTTCGCTCGGCTGGCGCCCGCCGGAGCGCTTGCGGTGGCGGGCACCCTGGCGCGCCAGCAGCCAGTTCGCCAGGGTAAACAGGGCGGCGCCCGACAGGAAGCCCACCGCGCAGGACGCCAGGCCGTCGGTGTCGTAGGCCTCGTCCATCAGCTCGAACGACAGGGCCGAGATCAGGACCCCGCTGCCGAAGGCCATGATGGCCGCCGTCAGCCGCTGCGGGATGGCGAAGCGGTAGCCGGCCAGGGCGCCCAGCAGCAGGGCGCCGCCCGCCAGCAGTCCCCAGCATCCAGCCTGCAGCCAGTCCGGCACACCCTCCATCGCTGCCACCCCCGTCTCTTCTATGGCCCCATGATAGCCAAAGGGACGCATCCCGGCCGTACGCCTCGGCCGGGGCCGTGACGCCCGGGCCGCCGATCAGGCACAATGGCGGTCTATGCAAAACCGAACCATTCACTCGCCTTTCATTGCGCGCACGGCGGCCCTGCTGGCCTGCGTGTTCTCCGCCGGCTGCGCCACCGGCCCCTCGCGGCCTGCCAGCGACGCGTCCGCGGAGACGCCGGCCTTCGTGGTGCTGGGCGCGGGCGGCGCCGCGCACGCACGCCTGGTCACGCGCGAGCGCAGCTGTCCCGTGATGCTCGTCGACGGCCGCGCCACGCCAATGGCCGTGCGGGTGCCATACGGCGCCATCCCCGTGCGTCCCGGCGCCGATCCGGCCCTGGCCGGCGCCCCGAACAGCGCGGTGCTGACCTGCGAGCTGGCACTGCCGGCCGGGACGCGCTCGGCCAGCGTCCGCGGCCAGCAGCTGGCGCTCCCGGTCGCCGCGCCGCGCCGGCTGGTCGTGCTGGGCGATACCGGCTGCCGCATCAAGAAGCAGACCGTCCAGGACTGCAACGACCCCGACAGCTATCCCTTCGCCCGGGTGGCGGCGGCTGCCGCGGCCTGGAAGCCCGAGCTGGTGGTACACGTGGGCGACTACCACTACCGCGAAGACCCGTGCCCGGCAGGGCGCCCCGGCTGCGCCGGCAGTCCCTGGGGCTATGGCTGGGACGCCTGGCGGGCCGACTTCTTCGCTCCCGGCGCGGCCCTGCTGCGCGCCGCGCCCTGGGTCATGACGCGCGGGAACCACGAGTCCTGCGCGCGCGCCGGCCAGGGCTGGTGGCGCTACCTCGACCCGCAGCCCTACCTGGCGCAGCGCAACTGCGACCTGCCGGCCGGAGACGCGGTCGCCGACCATGCGGAACCCTATGCGGTGCCGCTCGGCGGCGACGCCCAGCTGATCGTGTTCGATACCTCCAACACCAACTGGCGCGGCCTGCCGGAAAGCGATCCGCGCCGCGCACGCTACCGCGACACCTGGCGCGCGATCGCGCGATTTGCGAGCGGCGCCTCCTACAACATCGGGGTCGACCACCATCCGCTGTTCGCCTTCGGCGCCAACCAGGATGCGAAGACCGGCAAGCTGAGCCTGTTCGGCGGCGACAAGGGCCTGCTGGACGCGTTCGGCGACATGGACAAGGGCTATCTGCCGCCCTCGATCGCCATGCTGCTGTCGGGGCACGTGCACCTGTGGGAGCAGCTCAGCTTCTCCAGCCGCCATCCGACCCAGCTGGTCAGCGGCTTTTCCGGGACCGCCGAGGACACGGTGCCGCTCCCGGCGGCGATCCCGCCGGGGAGCGAACCGGCGCCCGGCGCGGTCGTCGAGCACTTCAGCTCCTGGGTCGACGGCTTCGGCTTCATGACCCTGGAGCGCCTTGGGGCGGCCAGCTGGGAAGTCGGGGTATGGGACCGCCATGGCCAGCGCCGCAACCGCTGCACGGTCGAAGGCAGCAAGTCGCGCTGCGACCTGGCCCAGGTGAGCGGCAAATGAGGGAAATAGCAGGTGCAGGGTAGTGCATTCGCACAAATGCGATTGCCTAAGCGCTATTTTTCAGGCAGACTAGCAGGGTGACGACGGCCGGAGACGGCAGGCGTCCGGTCAGCTACGGAGCGGAGTCCTCCGCTTCTTTTGCGCCCCCGCATTGCGCCGGGGGCGTTTTTTCGGCGCTCTCCCGGCGCCGCTTCCCATGTTGAGTGGATCGGGCCGGTCAGAGCTGGGCCAGCGGGATCTTGCCGACATCGTCCGTATCCAGCTGGTCGATCAGCGTGTCCAGGTCTTGTTCCAGGCGCAGCAGGGTGGCCTCGTCGAGGCTCGCGAGCGCGTCCGGCAGCACGCCGGCGAAGGGCATGGGCGCACGGGCCAGCACTTCGGTCCCGGCCGGCAGCACGCGCAGCGCCACGTTGCGGCGGTCCGTGCTTTCGCGGCTGGCCGCCACGAAGCCGCGCTCGACCAGGCTGCGCACGAGGTTGCTGGCGGTGGACTGGTGGATGTCGAGTTCGCGCGCCAGGCTGGTGGCGCCGATGCCGGGCTGGCGTTCGATCACGGACAGGGCCCACAGCTGGGCCCCGCCGACGCCGGTGTCGCGCTCGACCTGGCGGAAGTGGGTCTTGACCGCATTGAAGACAATGCGGAACTGGCGCAGCACCCGCTGTGGCGGGGTTTCGGTAGGAGGGGGAAGGGTTTCTGGTCGCATGCCGCGATGATACCCGATGCGGCCTGCCGCGGCGATTGCGGCGGCACGCTTTTTAGCCGCCTGTGGCGCCCTTGCTGCGCCGTAACGTCACACCCGCCGCTGCGCTTCTTTGCTAGCATCGGGCAATGCGAAGCACGCCGACGATTCCAGGTTCCATGCGGACGGGCGCGCTCTCGCGCGCGGCGGTGGCCACGTTCGTACTCGGCCTTGCCTTGACCGTGGTGCTGTGCGCCGGCCTGCGGCAAGCCGAGACCGAGCGCACGCAAGCCGAGTTCGCCCAGCGCGCGGCGGTGCGCGCCGCCGCCGTCACACGCGCCTTCGAAGAGGCGACGGACGCCCTGCGCGCCACCAACCTGTTCTTCCAGGTCAGCGCGCGGCAGTCCGGGAATGTCAGCCGCGAGCAGTTCGATGCCTTCGTTCAGCCCTTGATGCGGCGTCACGGCTATCTGCAGGCGCTCGAATTCCAGCGCTTCGTCAGCGCGGCCGAGCGCGCGGCCTTCGAGGCCGAGCGCGCTGCCCTGTGGCCGGGTTTCGCCATCAGCGAGCGCGGACCCTCGGGCCTGGTGCGGGCCGGGCCCCGCGCGCGCTACCTGGTCAACGACTACGTGGTGCCGATCGTTGGCAACGAAGCGGTGTTCGGCTACGACGCACTGTCCAACCCGGCCCAGCGCGCATTCAGCGAGACCGCCGTGGCCAGCGGCGAGCCGGTGGCCAGCCCGCTGCTCGACCTGTTGCAGGCCGGATGGGAACGGCGCGGCATCCTGATCGCGATGCCGGTCTACCGCTCCGGCGCACGCCTGGACGGGCCGGGCGATCGGCGCCGGGCCGCGCTCGGCCTGACCGTGGTGGTGATCGACGTGGCCACGCTGGTCGGCGGCAGCCTGGACGCGGTGCATCTGCTGGGCGACACGGATTTTTCACTGACCCTGGCCGCCGCCGGCGCCGACGGCGCCATGCTGCTGGTGTTCCGCCATGGCGAGCTGCCCGGCGCGCTGCCGTGGTGGCAGGTGTTGGCGGGAGAATCGCCGCTGCGCCTGAAGCGCGGCTTCGAGGTGGCCGGCCAGCGCTGGGAACTGACGGTCGAGCAGCGACCGGCCGGGCTGGCGCACCACCTGGCCGAACTGGCCGCCCTGGTGTTCGGCGTGGTGCTGAGCCTGGCGGTCGCCAGCCTGGTGCAGCAGCGCAGCGCGCGCATCCGCCGCACCGAGGCGCTGGTCGAGCAGCGCACCGCGGCGCTGGAGATCGCGACCGGCTCGCTGCGCCTGTACGAGCGCGCCATCGAGGCCAGCGCCAATCCCATCCTGCTGGTCAGCGCCCTGCGTCCGGGCTTCCCGATCGAGTACGCCAATCCGGCCAGCACCCGTGTCTACGGCTACGCGGCCGAGGAGCTGGCGGGGCGTCCGCTGGCGATGCTGGCGGGCGACAATGCCGACCAGCCGGCCCTGGAGGAGCTGCGCCAGGCCCTGCGCGAGCGGCGCGAAGGCCATGCCCTGGTGCGCCAGCAGACCCGCGACGGCAGCGAGCTGTTCGGCGACGTCTACATCGCGCCGGTACGCCGGCCCGGCGGCATCACCGAGCACTTCGTGGTCACGATCTACGACGTGACCAAGGCCAAGCGCTACGAGGCGGAGCTCGAGCACCACGCCCAGTACGATACCCTGACCGGGCTCGCCAACCGCGCGCTGCTGGCCGACCGCATGGAGCGCGCCATCGGCACATCGGGCGGCAAGCCTGTGTGGGCGGTGGCGCTCGACCTCGACCACTTCAAACTCATCAACGACACCCTGGGACGGCGCACCGGCGACGAGGCGCTGCGCCTGGTGGCGTCCCGCATCCAGGCCGCGGTGCGCCCGGCCGACACGGCGGCGCGGGTCGGCGGCGACGATTTCATGCTGGTGCTGTGCGGCGCCGAGGACGAGCGCCAGGCCGCGGCGCGCCTGCAGCTGGTGCGCGAGGCGGTCTCCCAGCCACTGGAACTGGACGGCCAGGCGCTGGTACTGGGCTGCACCGCCGGCGTGGCCGGCTTCCCGGCCGACGGCGCCGATGCCGAGACCCTGGTCAAGCATGCCGAAATCGCGATGTACCGGGCAAAGGAGACCGGCCGCAACGCGGTGCAGTTCTACGAGCCGCACATGAACGCGCGCGCGATCGACCGCCTTGCGCTGGAGGGGGCGCTGCGCGCCGCCATCCAGGACGACCAGTTCGAGCTGCACTTCCAGCCCCAGGTCGACCTGGCAAGCGGCTTCGTGGTCGGCACCGAAGCCCTGATCCGGTGGCGCCATCCGCAGCTGGGCACGGTGCGCCCGGACCGTTTCATCGGGCTGGCGGAGGAGACCGGCCTGATCGTGCCGATCGGCGCCTGGGTGCTGCGCAACGCCTGCCGCCAGAACCAGCGCTGGCGGCGCGCCGGCCTGGGCCCGCTGCGGGTGGCGGTGAACCTGTCGGCGCGACAGTTCGCCGAGCCCGACCTGGTCGAGATGGTGGCGCGCGCGCTCGAGGAATCCGGCTTGCCGCCGGACTCGCTCGAGATCGAGCTGACCGAAAGCATGATGATGGCCGACGTCGAAGGCGCCATCGAGACCATGCGCTGCCTGAAGCGCATGGGTGTCAAGCTCTCGATCGACGACTTCGGCACCGGCTATTCGAGCCTGTCCTACCTGAAGCGCCTGCCGGTGGACGTGCTCAAGATCGACCGCTCCTTCGTACAGGACATCGTCTCCAGCGCCGACAGCGCCGCCATGGTGGTGGCCATCGTGTCGCTTGCCCACGGCCTGCGCATGAACGTGATCGCCGAAGGGGTCGAGACCCTCGAGCAGCTCGATTACCTGCGCAACTGCGGCTGCGACGAGGTGCAGGGCTATGTGTATTGCCAGCCGCAGCCGGTGCAGGAGGTGGAGCCGCTGCTGCGCGCCGGCCGGGTGCAGCCGGCCCCGGTCGACGCCTGAGGGAGCGTTGCCGCACCGTCGGGCGGCCTGCGGTCGGCTATACTTCACCCGCCGGCGTTGGAAGCCGGCGCGCCAGCAAGCAGCCTACAGACAGCGGGACAATCAGTGGACCAGGACCAGAAGACCAGCAACCCCGAATCACGCCATCCGGTGGCGCGCCATGGCAAACGCCTGGCGGCCGGCGCGGCCCGTCATGCCCAGGCCGGGATCACGCGCGCCAGGGAGCGCCTGCGCGACCGCCCCCTGTGGGAACAAGCCGCGCTGGTCGGCCTGTGGTCGCTGGCCGCGCTCCTGTCGATCTTCTTCGTCTACCTGCTGGTCCTGATTCCGCTCACGCCCGGCATCGAGGACCTGAACCAGGCGCGCACGGCGCGGCCGACCAGGATCCTGTCCGCCGACGGCAAGGAACTCGGCAGCTTCGAGCAGGGACTGCAGGAACGGGTCAAGCTGTCGCAGGTCTCGCCGGACGTGATCAAGGCACTGATCGCCACCGAGGACCACCGCTTCTACGAGCACCACGGCGTCGACTTCACCCGCATCGCGGGCGCCATGTGGGCGACCCTCAAGGGCGACGCCCAGGGCGGCTCGACCATCACGCAGCAGCTCGCGCGCAACATGTTCCCCGAGGAGATCGGGCGCGCGCGCAGCATCAACCGCAAGATGAAGGAGCTGATCACCGCGATCAAGATCGAGAACACCTACAGCAAGACCGAGATCCTCGAGGCCTACCTGAACACGGTGCCCTTCCTGTACAACGCCTACGGCATCGAGATGGCGGCGCGCACCTATTTCAGGAAGCCGGCAGCGCGCCTCGACGTGCTGGAAGCGGCGACCCTGGTCGGCATGCTCAAGGGCACCCATTACTACAATCCGGTCACCAATCCCGAACGCTCGCTGCGGCGGCGCAACGTCGTGCTGAACCAGATGCGCAAGCACGGCGCCTTCACCGAGGAGCGCTACCGCCAGCTGGCCAAGCGCCCGCTGCGGGTGCGCTTCGCGCGCCTGCCGGACCGCAGCGGCCGCGACAACCATTTCACCGCCTTCGTGCGCAAATGGCTGCTCGAATGGGCCGACGAAAACGACTACAACCTCCAGCTGGATGGCCTGGTGGTCGAGACCACCCTCGACATGGCGCTGCAGGAGGCCGCCCAGCGCGCGGTGGAACGCCAGTCCAACGCGCTGCAGGCGATCGCCGATGTCGAATGGTCCCAGCCCGGCCTGGTGCGCTCGACCTCGACCGGCATGTACCAGTCCATGCGCGGCGACGTCAACCCTTTCGCGTATTACTGGAGCTCGCGGGTGCGCACCCTGGACGCCTTCGTGCGCGAAAGCGCCGACTACCGGCGCGCGGTCGAGGAGGGCGAGGCCCCCGCCGCGGCCCTCAAGCGCCTCAAGGGCGACCGCGAGTTCATGAATGCCCTCAAGACGGCCAAGTCGCGCCTGGAGGCGGGTTTCGTGGCCATCGATCCGACCAATGGCGAAGTCCGCGCCTGGGTCGGCAGCCGCGACTTCGAACGCGACCAGTTCGACCACGTGGCCCAGGCCCTGCGCCAGCCGGGATCGACCTTCAAGCCCTTCGTGTACGCGGCGGCGCTGGAGCGCGGCATTCCGCCCGACCAGACCTACCGCGACGTGGTGCAGGACATCCGCGCCGCCGACGGCACGGTCTGGCGCCCGACCGACATGTCGGGAAACACGGGCCGCAACATGACCCTGCGCGACGGCCTGGTCTACTCGAAGAACACCATCACGGCCCAGGTGATGCAGGAAGTGGGGCTGCCGCCGATCGTGCGCCTGGCCCAGGGCATGGGCATCCGCCAGAGCAAGCTGGCGGCCGTGCCCTCGCTTGCGCTGGGCACCAGCCCGGTGACCCTGCTCGAGATGGTGAGCTCCTACGCCACCATCGCGGCCGAGGGCGAGTACCGCAAGCCGGTCTTCGTGCGCCGCATCCTGGACCGCGACGGCCGCGTGGTGGCCGATTTCGCGGCCGCCGTGCCGGAACGCGCGATGTCGCAGGAGTCGGCCGTGACCCTGATCGACATGCTGCGCGGCGTGGTCACCCGCGGCACGGGCGGCGGCGTGCGCTCCCGCTTCGGCATCTACGGCGACGTGGCCGGCAAGACCGGCACCACCCAGAACAACACCGACGGCTGGTTCATCCTGATGCACCCGAACCTGGTGGCGGGCGCCTGGGTCGGCTTCAACGACAACCGGGTGACCATCCGCAGCACCTACTGGGGCCAGGGCGGTCACAACGCGGCCCTGCTAGTGGGCGACTTCTTCCGCGCCGCGCTCGACACCGGGAAGGTCGACCCGAAGGCCATGTTCCCGGGCGCGCCGGCGCCGGCCGCGCCGCGCTACGAAGAGGACAGCGAGGAGGAGTTCGAGGAGTTGCCGGCCGATGCACCGGTCGAGGTGATGGTGCCGGAGGAAGAGGCCGAGCCGGCGCCCCAGCCGACCGAGGAAGAGATCCAGGAAGCGATCGAGGAGCAGACGCCGCCGGTGGAGCCGGCGCCGCCGCCGGCCCAGATCCAGGGCGCGCCGGTCCAGCCTGAAGACGAACTCTGAGCGGTCAGCGGCGCGCGGGAGCGGGTTCGCCGGCCGCGGCCCCGGTGGCCGCTCCCGCCCTTAGCAGCGGATAGGGATTGAGCGCGCCGCCCGCCTCGTAGACGCCGTAATGCAGGTGCGGCGGCGTGCCCCTGGCGTTGCCGCTGTCGCCGACGTAGCCGAGCACCCGGCCCGGCGCCACCCGCATCCCCGCATGCACGTCCGCATAGCCGTCCAGGTGGGCGTAGTAATGGCGTTGCC
The DNA here is from genome assembly GCA_966210615.1 of uncultured Massilia sp. GTDB lineage: Bacteria > Pseudomonadota > Gammaproteobacteria > Burkholderiales > Burkholderiaceae_D > Telluria. The sequence continues at coordinate 2,580 of CBIHLT010000103.1, read as the reverse complement.
CGGCGGGCCCCAGCACCCACACCACCAGTCCGCCCAGGCGGTTGCTGCCGACCCGCAGGACGATGCCCTCGGTCGCGGCCAGCACCGGCGTGCCGCGCCTGGCGAAGATGTCGATGCCCTCATGCTTGCGGCCTTGGCCGCGCGCGGCGTGCCAGGTGTCGCGCAAGGCCCTGGGAAGCACGCCCTGGACCGGCATGGCCAGCGAGGCCGGCGCCGGCATCCCCGCCAGCCGGATCGCGTACAGCATGTGCCTGAGCCAGGGCTCGAGCAGGGCGTAGCCCAGGATCAGGACGGCGGCAAGCAAGAGACTGCGCAGGAAGACTCGCATGGGCGGCTCCTTGGATGGCGGATCCCGAACAGGTATGGGCGGCGTCCGGGATTGGCAATGCCGCGGGCGCGATCAGGCCGCGCTGGCGGCAGGTTCGCCGCCGGCATCCGCGCCTGGCGCGCCATGCGCGGCGGCGGGCGCGGGGCAGGCCGGGAAAGTGACGGTAAAGGTGCTGCCGCGTCCCTGGCCTTCGCTCTGGACATGCACGGTGCCGCCGTGCAAGGAGGCCAGCTGCTTGACCAGGGCCAGGCCCAGTCCCAGGCCGCCCTGTGCGCGGTCGATGCTGGTCGGTCCCTGGACCAGGACGTCGAAGATCACCGGCAGCAGCTCCGCCGCGATCCCAACGCCGCTATCGCTGACCTCGACGACGGCGCGGCCGGCCACGCGGTAGCCGCGGACGGCGATCCGGCCGCCCGCCGGGGTGTATTTGATCGCGTTATGCAGCATGTTGTCGATGATCTGTTCCAGGCGGGTGCGGTCGCCGTCGACCCAGGCATCCTCGACCTCGACGCGCCACTGGTGGTTGCCGGCGTCCACCAGCGCCTTCGCCGAACAGCAGGCGCGCAGCACTTCGGCCAGGTCGACCCTGGCGTGCTGGAGCACGATCTTGCCGGACAGGATGCGCTGCACGTCCAGCAGGTCGTCGACGATGCGTGTGAGGTGGCGCATCTGGCGCCGGCTGATCTCGCGCGCATTGGCCGCGATCTCCGGTTTGATGGCCGGCATGTCGAGTACCGCCATGGCGCCCGAAATGGCGGCCAGCGGGTTGCGCAGCTCGTGGCCCAGCATGGCCAGGAAGTTGTCCTTGGCCCGGCTCTGGCCTTCGGCCAGCTTGCGCGCGTGCTGTTCGCTCAGCAGCAATTGTTCGCGTTCGTCCTGCAGGGCCTGGCGCACCGCGCTCTCGCGCGCCAGCGCTTCGCTGGTGTGGTGCAGGCCGGAGAGCAGGGCGTCGACTTCCTCGACCCGGGTCGGCTCCGGGCGCGGCAGCGTGCGCTGGCCCAGCGAGCGGGCCGCCGCGGCCGCGTGGCGCAGCGCCGCTTCCAGCTTGTTGCCGAGGAAGGCCGCCACCGCGAGGGCCAGGCCCATCAGGAGCATCAGGGCCATGGCCGCGTACAGCGTGGCGGTGCGCGCGGCGGCCTCGACCTCGGCCACCGGCACGCCGATCACGACGGTCCAGTTGCTGGTCTGGGAGCGGGTGAACACGCCGTAGACTTCGGCGCCGTCGTGGGTGGTATGGCGGTACACCCCGCTGTTGCTGGCGCGGGTGGCCGCCAGGAAGTCCGGGCGCATCGGCCTGCCCACCGTGCTGCCGGCGTGGCGGTTGCGCACCAGGGTGGTGCCGGCGGCGTCGAAGATGCCGACCACCCACTCGGGCCCCAGGGCGTCGTGGTTGAGGATGCGCGCGAAATGACGTACGTCGAAAATACGGCTGATGATGTAGTGCTTGCCGGGGCCGACCACGGCCGGCACGTCGACCGAGACCGTGGGGCGCTGGGCCAGGGCGCCGACGAAGTAACCGGAGACGCGGGTGCCGCGTTCGGGCGTGACTTCGGCCGCCCAGGCCCCGGGCGCGCCCGGCAGCGGCGTGCCGAAAGGCACGAGAGTATTGAACAGGCCCCTGCCGTCCTGGTCCGCGAGCACGGTCCAGGACCACAGGTTACCTTCGTTGATCGCGCTGGCCCAGCGGTGCAGGCGCGCGTAATCGCTGCTGCGCAGGCTTTCCGAATGCGCGATGCCGCGCAGCGAAGACTCGGCCGCGGCGATCTCGCGGTCGATCTGGAAGGCGGTGGCGCGCGCCATTTCCTTGACACTGCTGATGCGCGACTCGCGCTCCCAGTCGAGCAGCATGGACAACCCGATCCAGAAGGCGAGCGCCACGGGAATCAGGATGGCCGCCGCCATCAGGAACAGGTAGGTACGAGTCTTCATCGAAGCGCATTGCCGGATCGGGGAAATGGCAGGGTCTGGCCGGGGCCGGGCCATGCCCATCAGCAATCATTGTAACGGGATAAAGTTTTTCTTGTTAGATATTTGTCGTACAAGCAACTTTAGCGGGCGCCTGCCGTGTTCTCCCAGCCACGCCGGCGGGCGGCTTCCTCGCCGGCCGCGTCGAGCGGCGCGCCGTCGATGCGCGCGTCGATGGCGTCCAGCACGGCAGGGGGCAGGGCGCTGCCGGCCTGGCGGTAGCCGCCTTCCAGCTGCGGCGTGGTTTCCGACAGCACCGGGATGCGCCACTCCCTGCCTTCGCGGCA
>CBIHLT010000102.1:0-16639 GCA_966210615.1 uncultured Massilia sp. | reverse complement strand
TGCGCGCTGCCGCTGTACCACATCTTCGCGCTGACGGCCTGCGCGATGTGGGGCATGCGCAGCGGCGCGCTGGTGGTGCTGATCCCGAACCCGCGCGACATCCCGGGCTTCGTGAAGGAGCTGGCCAAGTACCGCTTCCACATGTTCCCGGCGGTGAACACGCTGTACAACGCGCTGGTGAACAACGCGGACTTCGCCAACCTCGATTTTTCGTCGCTGAAGTTCTCGGTCGGCGGCGGGATGGCGGTGCAGCAGGTCGTCAACGACAAGTGGCGCCAGATTACCGGCACCGGCATCACCGAAGCCTACGGGCTGTCGGAGACCGCGCCGCTGGCGACCGCCAACCGCGGCGACGTGACGGAATTCACCGGCACCATCGGCTTGCCGGTGTCGTCGACCGAGGTCACGATCCTGGACGACGAGGGCCGCGAGCTGCCCCACGGCCAGGTCGGCGAGATCGCGATCCGCGGTCCGCAGGTAATGGCGGGCTACTGGAACCGGCCGGACGAGACGGCCAAGGTCATGACGCCGGACGGTTTCTTCAAGACCGGCGACGTGGGGATCATGGATGACAACGGGTACGTGAAGATCGTCGACCGCAAGAAGGACATGATCCTGGTGTCGGGCTTCAATGTCTACCCGAACGAACTGGAAGGCGTGATCGCGGCCCACCCGGGCGTGCTGGAATGCGCCGTGATCGGCGTGCCCGACGAGCATTCGGGCGAGGCGGTGAAGGTGTTCGTGGTGCGCAAGGACCCGAACCTCACCGTGCAGCAGCTGATGGACTACTGCAAGCAGCAGCTCACCGGCTACAAGAAGCCGAAGTACATCGAATTCCGCGACGAGCTGCCCAAGACGAACGTCGGCAAGATCCTGAGGCGCGCGCTGAGGGACGAGAAGCAGGCAGCGTAGACGCATAGCAGCGTTGCGCGAAATAGCACGGCGGTGGAATTCGGCTGGCGCGGGCCGTCCGGCAGGGACGGCTTGCGCGTTTTATGAGAACCAATATGGAAGGTAAGGCACAGATGGATAAGTTTTGGCTTGGGTCGTACGAGAAAGGTGTGGTGCCGGAGATCGATCCGACCCAGTATCGCTCCCTGACGCATTTGCTGGAGGAGGCGTTCCGCAAGTACGCCGACCGCGATGCCTACGCCTGCATGGGCAAGTCCATCACCTACGCCGAACTCGACGCGATGTCGCAGCGCGTGGCGGCCTGGCTGCAGAACCGCGGCCTCAAGCCGGGCGCGCGCGTGGCCCTGATGATGCCGAACATCCTGCAATACCCGGTGGCGCTGGCGGCCGTGCTGCGCGCCGGCTACGTGGTCGTCAACGTCAACCCGCTGTACACCCCGCGCGAACTGCAGCACCAGCTGACCGACTCGGGCGCCGAAGCCATCGTCGTGCTGGAGAACTTCGCGCACACGCTGGAGCAGGTGGTCGGCAAGACCCAGGTCAAGCATGTCGTGATCGCGACCATGGGCGACCTGCTGGGCCTGAAGGGCCTGCTGGTCAACCTGGTGGTGCGCAAGGTCAAGAAGATGGTGCCGGGCTTCTCGGTGCCGGGCGCGGTGGCCTTCAACAAGGTGCTGGCCGACGGCGCGCGCCTGGCCATGAAGCCGGTCACCATCGGCCATGACGACATCGCCTTCCTGCAGTACACCGGCGGCACCACCGGCGTCTCGAAGGGCGCCGTGCTCCTGCACCGCAACGTGATCGCCAACGTGCTGCAGAACGAAGCCTGGTTTGCCCCGACCCTGGCGCGCCTGAAGCCGGGCGAGCAGGCGCAGTATGCCTGCGCGCTGCCGCTGTACCACATCTATGCGCTGACCGTGTGCGCGCTGATGGGCATGCGCACCGGCGGCATGAACCTCCTGATCCCGAACCCGCGCGACATTCCGGGCTTCGTCAAGGAACTGGGCAAGTACCGCATCAACGTGTTCCCGGCCGTGAACACCCTGTACAACGGCCTGCTCAACAATCCTGAATTCTCCAGGCTGGACCATTCGAGCCTGATGGTCTGCCCGGGCGGCGGCATGGCGGTGCAGAAGCCGGTGGCCGACAAGTGGCTGCAGGTGACCGGCGCGCCGATCGTGGAAGGCTACGGCCTGTCGGAGACCTCGCCGGTGGTGGCGGCGAACCGCTGCGACATCACCGAGTTCACCGGCACCATCGGCCTGCCGCTGCCCTCGACCGAGCTGCGCATCCTGGACGAGCAGGACAACGAAGCGCCGTACGGCACCGCCGGCGAGATCGCCGTGCGCGGTCCGCAGGTGATGGCGGGCTACTGGAACCGTCCGGACGAAACGGCCAAGGTCATGACGGCGGACGGCTTCTTCAAGACCGGCGATGTCGGCATCATGGAAGCGACCGGCTACACCCGCATCGTCGACCGCAAGAAGGACATGATCCTGGTGTCGGGCTTCAACGTGTACCCGAACGAAGTCGAAGGCGTGGTGGCGGGCCTGCCGGGCGTGCTGGAAGTGGCCTGCGTGGGCGTGCCGGACCAGCACTCGGGCGAGGCGGTCAAGCTCTACATCGTGCGCAAGGATCCGGCGCTGAGCGCCGAGGATGTCATCAGCTTCTGCAAGGACCAGCTGACCGGCTACAAGCGTCCGAAGTTCGTCGAGTTCCGCGAGACGCTGCCGAAGACCAACGTGGGCAAGATCCTGCGGCGCGAGCTGAGGGATGAGAAGGTAAAGCAGCCGGCGTGAGCTGACACCGCGCATGCAGAACTTGGGTCCCCGCCTGCGCGGGGATGACGGTGGCAGGGTAGGGATAAGGTCTCCGTTCACCGTCAGCAGCAGCACGTCATCCCCGCGAAGGCGGGGACCCAGGTTTGCTTGAACAGCCCTCAGCCCACGCTCTCCACCCCAACCCTCCCATCCGCCACGCGGAACGACGCCAGCACCCCCACCTCCGACCTGGCATCGAACACATTATCCAGCCCCATGAAGTGAGTCACCATCCCTTTCGGCGTGACCTCCATCAGCATATAACCCCGCTTGTCGCTCCGCCCATACTTCATGTGCGGATTATTCGACACATGCGCCAGCGTCCGCGCCTGCGCCCGTGAACTGGACGTCACCGAGGTCCCGCAAAACTCCGTCGCCGCCAGCGGATTCGCCTTCGACACCGCCCGCGAAAAATCCGGCCGCAGCTCGCACGCATAAAACGTGTGCACATCCCCGCCCAGCACCACCGGATTCTTCGCCCCGGACTTCAGCACCGACTCCAGCAGCCTGCGCCGCGCCAGCGGATACCCATCCCAGCCATCCGTCCACACCCGGTTGGTCCGGGCCCCGATCACGGGAAAGCTGCTCGACTGCGCCATCAGGGTCTGCTGCGCCAGGATGTTCCACTGCGCGCGCGACGAGGCCAGCCCGGAACCCAGCCACGCCTCCTGCTCCCGTCCCAGCATCGAGCGCCGCGGGTCCTGCAGCGCCGCGCATTCGTGCGCGAACATCGCGTTCGAGCCGCCCCGTCCCTTGCGCGGGCAGGCCTGCACCGCGCGGTACTGGCGGTCGTCGAGCACATGGATGCGCGCCAGCCGCCCCCAGTCGTAGCGCTGGTGCAGGCTGATCCGGTCGAAGCTGCCTGGACGAACCTGCGGCAGGCGCAAGGGCATGTGCTCGTAGAAGGCCTGGTAGGCTGCCGCCCGCCGCGCGGCAAAATCTTCCCTGAGCAGTTCGTCGCGCCCGTTGGCGTAATCGTTGGCCACTTCGTGGTCGTCCCAGGTCACGATCCAGGGCGCGGCGCGGTGCGCGGCCTGCAGGTCCGGATCGCTCTTGTACTGCGCGTAGCGGCGCCGGTAATCGGCGAGCGTGAAGGATTCGTTGTCGCGGGTGACGCGGCGCGGATGCTGGAGCTGATAAGGCCCCCACTCGTAGATGTAGTCGCCCAGGAAGGCCACCAGGTCCGGCGCGCTGGCCGCGATATGCCGGTGCGCCGCATAGCTGCCGAACTCCCAGTGCTGGCAGGAGGCCACCGCCAGCTTCAGCATGGCCGGCAGCGCATCCGGCGCCGGCGCGGTGCGCGTGCGGCCGACCGGGCTGACGGCGCCGCCCAGCATGAAGCGGTACCAGTACCAGCGCGCAGGCAGGAGACCCTTGACGTCGACGTGGACGCTATGGGCGAGCTCCGGCACGGCAGTCGCGCTGCCCTTGGCGGCGATGCGGCGGAAAGCCTGGTCTTCCGCCACTTCCCAGCGCACGGCCAGGGCCACCGGCGGCGTGCCGGATGCGTCGAGCGGATTGGCGAGGATGCGGGTCCACAGGATCACCGAATCGGGCAGCGGAGCGCCCGAGGCGACGCCGAGACTGAAGGGATACGAAGCGCCGGCGGAACTGGCCGGCGTGGCGAGCGAGGCAGCGGACAGTGCGGCCGACCAGCGTGCGCCCTGTAACAGGAACAGCCGGCGCGCGCCTTCCACTTAGCGGTGCGCGATCAGCGAATCGAGCGGCGGCAGCTGGCGCGGCTTGCGGTCCGGGCCGGTGGCGACATAGGTCAGGGTCGCTTCGGTCACCTTGACGACTTCGGCCTGCAGGCGGTTGCGTTCCGCATAGACCTCGACGCACACGGTGACGGAGGTGTTGCCAACCTTGGTGATATCGGCGTAGAACGACAGCAGGTCGCCCACGAACACCGGATTCTTGAATACGAAGGAATTGACGGCGATGGTCGCCACGCGGCCGTTGGCGCGGCGGGTGGCCGGCAGCGAGCCGGCGATGTCGACCTGGGCCATGATCCAGCCGCCGAACACGTCGCCGTACACGTTGGCGTCGCTCGGAGCCGGCATGACGCGCAACTCCGGCATCTTTCCTGCCGGCAGTCGGGTTGTGGAGGAGGTGGTGTTTTCTGGGGTCGTCATCTTGAAATCTCGGTAAAAGCTACAATCGTCCCGAATTGAACCATAAATCACGAAGCCCTGCCATGCGACGCTCATCCGCGAGTTCCCTCCCACCGCCGCCCGCTGCCGGCGGTACGCCCCGCAACGACTGGGCCACCCTGCGCACGCTCTTCCCCTACCTGTGGGTCTACAAATGGCGGGTGCTGGCCGCGCTCGGCGCCCTGATCGGCGCCAAGATGGCCAACGTCGGCGTGCCGCTGGTGCTCAAGCAGCTGATCGACCGGCTGGCCATCGACCCGGCCCATCCGCAGGCGCTGCTGGTGCTGCCGCTCGGCGCCCTGGTCGCCTACGGCCTGCTGCGCCTGTCGACCACGGTATTTACGGAATAGCGCGAATTCCTGTTCGCGCGCGTGACCCAGCGCGCGGTGCGCACCATTGCGCTGAAAGTCTTCCGCCACCTGCACGCGCTGTCGCTGCGCTTCCACCTGAACCGCCAGACCGGCGGCATGACGCGCGACATCGAGCGCGGAACGCGCGGCGTGAACTCGCTGATCTCGTATTCGCTGTTCAATGTGCTGCCGACCCTGGTCGAGATCACCCTGGTGCTCGGCTACCTGGTGATCAATTACGACATCTGGTTCAGCGTGATCACGGCCGTGGCGCTGGGCACCTACATCGCCTTTACCGTGATCGTCACCGAATGGCGCACGCATTTCCGCCGCACGATGAACGACCTCGATTCGAAGGCGAACACCAAGGCCATCGATTCGCTGCTCAACTACGAGACCGTGAAGTACTTCGGCAACGAGGACTACGAAGCCAAACGCTACGACCAGGGCTTGCAGCACTACGAGAATGCGGCAGTGCGCTCGCAGACCTCGCTGTCGGTGCTGAACACCGGCCAGTCCTTGATCATCGCCACCGCCGTCACGCTCATCCTGTGGCGCGCCACCGAGGGCGTGATCGCGGGCACCATGACCTTGGGCGACCTGGTGCTGGTGAACTCCTTCATGATCCAGCTGTACATTCCGCTCAACTTCCTGGGCGTGATCTACCGCGAGATCAAGCAAAGCCTGGCCGACATGGAACGCCTGTTCTCGCTGCTCGACCAGAACCGCGAGGTGGCCGACGGGCCGGCTGCGCAGCCGCTGGTGACCAGGGGCGCGCGGGTCGAGTTCTCGCATGTGGAGTTCAGCTACGAGACCAAGCGCCAGATCCTGTTCGATGTCGACTTCACCATTCCGGCCGGGTCCACGACGGCGGTGGTGGGGCACAGCGGCTCGGGCAAGTCGACCCTGTCGCGGCTGCTGTTCCGCTTCTACGACGTGAACGGCGGCGCGATCCGCATCGACGGACAGGACCTGCGCGAAGTCACCCAGCAGTCGCTGCGCGCGGCGATCGGCATCGTGCCGCAGGATACGGTGCTGTTCAACGACACCATCGAGTACAACATCGCCTACGGCAAGCCGGGGGCCTCGCATGAGGACATCGTGGCGGCGGCGCGGGCGGCGTCGATCCATGACTTCATCGAGAGCCTGCCGGATGGGTACAAGACCATGGTGGGCGAGCGCGGGCTGAAGCTGTCGGGCGGCGAGAAGCAGCGGGTGGCGATCGCGCGCACCCTGCTCAAGGATCCGGCGATCCTGATCTTCGACGAGGCCACCTCGGCGCTCGATTCCAAGTCGGAGCAGGCGATCCAGGCGCAGTTGAAGGAGATTGCGAAGGACCGGACGACCCTCGTGATTGCGCACCGGCTGTCGACCATTGCGGATGCGCAGCAGATCATCGTGCTGGATCACGGGAAGATCGTGGAGCGGGGGACGCACGGCGCGCTGCTGGCGGCGCGCGGCTTGTATGCGCAGATGTGGGAAAGGCAGCTGGCGCGGCCGGATGAGGAACTGGCGTCGCCGCCGTTGGAGCTGCAGCAGGAGTAATATCTGCCGCTAGCTGAGAGACCGTCATCCCCTCCAGTGGAGGGGATGACGGTTCGAGCGTACGTGGCCTACGTTTAGTAGGTATAGAACATCCGCTGAATGTCCTTGGTATTGCTCGTTTTGGTCAACGCCAGCATCAACAGAATACGCGCCTTCTGCGGGCTCAGCGTATCCGCCACCACGAAGTCCAGCTGATCGTCATTCGCCTCGCCATTGCGCGCCACGATGCCCTGGCCCACGCGGCTCGAACGCACGATCACCACGCCCTTTTCACACGCAGCGACCAGCGCGGGCCTGGTCTTGGCCGGCAAGCTGCCGTTGCCGACACCCGCATGCACCAGCCCCTTGGCGCCCGCAGCCACCAGCGCGTTGACCGCGACGGCGCCCACGTTCGCATAGGCATACGCCACATCCACCTGCGGCAGCGCATCCAGCTTCGACACATCGAATTCGGTGTCCACCGTGTGCTTGCGCGTCACCTCGCGATAGAAGAACGGCTTGCCGCCCTGGAAGTAGCCGATCATGCCCAGCTCCGCCGCGCGGAAGGTGTCGGCGGTGGTGGTGTTCGCCTTGCTCACGTCGCGCGCCGCATGGATCTGGTCGTTCATCGCGACCAGCACGCCCTTGCCGACGGCCGCCGGGCTGCCGGCCAGATTCACCGCGTTGTACAGGTTGATCGGACCGTCAGCCGACAGCGCCGTCGACGGACGCATCGATCCCACCAGCACCACCGGCTTCCTGCTCTTGACGACCAGGTTCAGGAAGTAGGCCGTTTCTTCCAGCGTGTCGGTGCCGTGGGTGACCACGATCCCGTCCACGTCCGGCTGGGCCAGCAGCACGTTGACGCGCTTGGCCAGGGCCAGCCAGTGCTCGTTGCCCATGTTCTCGCTGGCGATCTGGAACACCTGTTCGCCGGTGATGTTGGCGACCTTGGTCATCTCGGGCACGGCCTGGATCAGCGCCTGCACGCCGACCGTGGCCGCGGTGTAGCCGACCGTGGTGGTGCTGGTGGCGCCGGTGCCGGCGATGGTGCCGCCGGTGGCGAGGATGGTGACGTTCGGCAGCTTGGCAGTCTGGGCCTGGGCCGCGGTAACGAGCAAGAACAGAAAGCCGAACAGCGCCGTCGCGGCGCGGAACGATTGATGGAACATGGACTTCTCCTGAAACAAAAAAGCCGCCCCCAACAGCGGGAGCGGCAGCGCGGCCATCATCTTACAGCTTCTTGAAGACGACGCCTTCCTTCATGACGAACTTGACCTGCTCGAGCTGCTTCACGTCGCGCAGCGGATCGCCTTCGACCGCGATGATGTCGGCGGCGAAACCCGGCTCGATGGCGCCGAGGCGCTTGCCCTGGTCGAGCAGGGCGGCGGCGTGCACGGTGGCGGCGCGGATCGCGTCGATCGGGCTCATGCCCGCTTCCACCATGTAGCCGAACTCCCTGGCGTTTTCGCCGTGCGGGAACACGCCGGCGTCGGTGCCGAAGGCGATCTTCACGCCGGCCTTGTGGGCGCGCGCAAAGGTGTTCTGCAGCTGCGGCCCGATGGCGGCGGCCTTCGGGCGCACCAGCGCGGAATAATAGTTCGGGTCCTTGGCCTTGTCGGCGACATAGCGGCCCGCCGAGATGGTCGGCACGTACCAGCCGCCGGTCTTCTTGAACAGGCCGATGACCTCGTCGTCCATCAGGGTGCCGTGCTCGATCGAGTCGACGCCGGCGCGCAGCGCCCGCTTCATGCCCTCGGCGCCGTGAGCGTGGGCCGCGACGCGGAAGCCGTAGTCCTTGGCGGTGCTGACGATGGCGCGCAGTTCATCTTCGGTGTACTGCGAGTTCTGGCCGTTGGCCGCCTGGCTCAGCACCCCGCCGGTGGCGGTGATCTTGATCAGGTCCGCGCCTTCCTTGTAGCGCGCGCGCACGGCCTGGCGGGCTTCCTCCGGGCTGTCGACCACGCCCTGTTCCGGGCCGGGCGTGCCGATCTTCTCGCTCAGGAAGTGCGACAGGTTGTTGGTCGGGTCGGCATGGCCGCCGGTGGTGGCGATCGACTTCCCGGCGGTGAACATGCGCGGGCCCGCGATCTCGCCGGCATTGATGGCGCGCTTGAGCGACACGTTCAGGCCGTCGGCCGCGCCCAGGTCGCGCACGGTGGTGAAGCCCGCCATCAGGGTGCGCTGCGCGAACTTGACCGAGCGGAAGGCCATGTCGGAAGGATCGGCGGTGAGGCGGTCGCGGTAAGCGTCGACCACCGGCGTGGTTTCGCTGGTCAGGTGCACGTGCATGTCGATCAGGCCCGGCAGGCAGGCATGGCGCGACAGGTCGATGGCGCCTGCCTCCTGGCTCATCGGGCCGACCGATTTCACGCTGCCGTTCTCGACCACGATGCCGACCTTCTCGCGCCAGGTTCCGCTCTTGACGTCGAGCAGGCGGCCGCAGTTGATCGTCTGGGTGGCGGCGCTGGCGCCGGTCGCAACAAGCAGCAGGCCTGCCGCCATGTACAGCTGTTTCATGTCTCGCTCCTTCTCGTTATGAAAAAAGGCCTCCCATCGCTGGAAGGCCTTCGGTCTTGCAATCGTTGCAGGGCGCGCTTAGCGCAGCGGGGCCACGGCCGGATCCTTGCTCGGCTCGCCCAGGTCGCCTTCCCACTTCGCGACCACGGCGGTGGCGATGCCGTTGCCGATCACGTTGGTGGCCGAACGGGCCATGTCCAGGAAGTGGTCGATGCCCAGCAGGAGCAGCAGGCCGGCTTCCGGGATGTTGAACTGGGACAGGGTAGCGGCGATCACCACCAGCGAGGCGCGCGGCACGCCGGCCATGCCTTTCGAGGTCAGCATCAGCACCAGCATCATGGTCAGCTGGGTCGACAGCGACAGCTCGATGCCGTAGGCCTGGGCGATGAACACGGCTGCGAAGGTGCAGTACATCATCGAGCCGTCGAGGTTGAACGAGTAGCCGATCGGCAGCACGAAGGCGGCCAGGCGGTTCTTGACGCCGAAGCGCTCCAGGCCTTCCAGGGTTTTCGGGAAGGCCGCTTCCGACGAGGCGGTCGAGAAGGCCAGCAGGGTCGGGCTGCGCAGCTCGGCGATCAGGCGCAGGACGCGCGGGCCGAGGAAGACCATGCCGATACCGATCAGGACGACCCACAGCAGCACGATACCCAGGTAGAACTCGGCCATGAAGATGCCGTAGGTCGAGAGCACGCCCAGGCCGCTCTTGGCGATGATGCCCGCCACCGCCGCCAGCACGGCGATCGGTGCGAAGTTCATCACATAACCGGTTACCTTGAGCATGATGTGGGCAACGCCGTCGATTGCGTCGATCAGCGGGGTGGCGCGCGCGCCGACCGCGGCGGCTGCGGTGCCGAAGAACAGCGAGAACACGACGATCTGCAGGATCTCGTTCTTGGCCATGCCGTCCACGATCGAGGACGGCACCAGGTGGGTGATGAATTCCTTGAGGGTCAGGCTGGTGGTGACGATACCCGACGAGGTGCCGACGGCCGGCAGTGCGCCCGACACGGCCATGGCGTCGCCCGGACGGAACAGGTTCACCAGGACCAGGCCCAGCGACAGCGAGATGATGGAAGCGATGATGAACCAGCCCAGCGCCTTGACGCCGATGCGGCCCACTTCCTTGGCGTCGCCCATCTTGGCGATACCGACCACCAGGGTCGAGAACACCAGCGGCGCGATGATCATCTTGATCAGGCGGAGGAACAGCGTCGTGATCAGCGACATCGCGTCCGAGAAGGATTTCGCCTGCGCTGCATCCACGTTGGCATTGACCAGATAGCCGACGACGATCCCGAGCACCAGGGCGATCAGGATGTAGGTGGTCAGGCGGTTTCGATTATTCATAACTACTTCCTGTCTCTTATAAGACCTGTGCACGGCCGGCGGCAACGGGTGGCGCTGTCGCAGGCAGGTGAATCGGGCAAAATGCCTGGCTTTCCGAGGAGCGAAACGGCCAGTTCGTTTGATGGTTATGGCAAGTTTGGCAGTATCCTAGGCACTGATAATGCTGTCAAGCATGCTTGCTGCACGTGCAACAGGCACGCAACGGATGAGAAAATGGACAACAAATGATCGACATCGAGAACGTCAGCAAGTGGTATGGCGAGTTCCAGGTGCTGCGCGACTGCAGCACGCAGGTGGCGCGCGGCGACGTGGTGGTGGTGTGCGGACCGTCAGGATCGGGCAAGTCGACCCTGATCAATACCGTCAACGGCCTGGAGCCCTTCCAGCAGGGCAGCGTGCGGGTCGACGGCATCGCCGTGGGCGACCCGAAGACCGATTTGCGCCGGCTGCGCGCCCACATCGGCATGGTGTTCCAGAACTTCGAGCTGTTTCCACACCTGTCCGTACGCGAAAATCTGACACTTGCGCAGATCAAGGTGCTCGGCCGCAGCAAGCTTGATGCCACCGAGCGCGGCCTGGCCTATCTCGACCGCGTCGGCCTGCTGGCGCACCAGGACAAGTACCCGAACCAGCTGTCGGGCGGCCAGCAGCAGCGGGTGGCGATCGCCCGGGCCCTGGCCATGGACCCGAAGGCGATGCTGTTCGACGAGCCGACTTCCGCGCTGGATCCGGAAATGGTGGGCGAGGTGCTCGACGTCATGGTCGGGCTGGCGCAGGAGGGCATGACGATGATGGTGGTGACCCATGAGATGGGCTTCGCGCGCAAGGTGGCGGACCGCATCGTGTTCATGGACGGGGGGCGGATCGTCGAGGACAGCCCCAAGGAAGAGTTCTTCAGCGCCCCGCGTTCCGGCCGGGCGCGCGAATTCCTGGACCGGATCATTCACTGAGCGGCCCCGGCGCCCGGGGCGCCGGCTCAGCCGTGGCCCTGGCTGTCGTCGCCCGCGAAGTACTCGTACTGGTCGGTGACGACATAGGAGTGGCGCAGCTCGACCACTTCGTCGCGGAAGCTGAGCGCGCGGCGGATGACGTGCAGCAGCGGCGTGCCTTCGGCAATGCCAAGCAGCTGCGCCACCTCGGCATCGGCGCCGCAGGCGCGCAGGCGCTCTTCGGTACGCAGCACGCCGACGCCGAAGCAGTCCTGGTATAACTGGTAGAGGGTGGTGCGGCGCTCGCGTACCTGGGCTTCGCTCATGCCGGAAAAAAAGTGCTCCGGCAACAGGATGTCGTCGATGATCACGGTCCGTCCGCCCAGGCTGAGCCGGTTCACGATGCGGATCAGCTTTGCCCCTTTCTTGACGCCGAGCCGCGCGGCGCTGTCGGCATCGGCCTTCTCTTTCGTCAGGCTGATGAATTCCACCTTCGGATATTCCTTGCGGCCGTCCTGGGCGAAGACATGGAAGAAGCCGAACATGTAGCGGTCCTGGCTGTGCGAGGCGACGAAGGTGCCGCGTCCCTGGTGCCGGATCAGGATATTCTCGGCGGTCAGCTCGTCGACGGCCTTGCGCAGCGTGCCGACGCTGACGCCGAAGCGCTCGCACAGGCGCTTTTCGGCCGGGATGATCTCCCCCGGCTTCCATTCGCCGCCACGCAGCGATTCCAGGAGCTTGTGCTTGACCTCCCGGTACAGCGGGAGGCCCAGGGCGACATCCGATCGAAAAATTTGTTCCATATGGTGGCGACAGTAAGGTTCCAAGTGTGCGTATCATAGCGCATCCCGCCTGCCGGCGCCGCAAAATACATACAGATCACATGGTTGAATTTTGCGCCGCCATGGACTGGCACAGCCGGATCAGGCTGCTCATGCCGCCGGTGCGGTATTTGTCCTTGTGCACCAGGATGTGGAAGGCGCGGGTGAGCTGGAGATAAGGTGTGGGAATGCTCACCAGGTTGCCGCGCTCGACCGCGCCCACCAGGGCGATCTTCGGCAGGCAGGAAATCCCCATCCCGCTCTCGACGGCGCGCTTGATCGCCTCGGTGCCGCCCAGCTCCATCATGAGCCGGATGCCGCCAAGCTGGCTCATCAGCATCTGCTCCACCACCTCGCGGGTGCCGGAACCGCGCTCGCGCAGGATCCAGTCGGCCGCCCGCAAGGCCTCGATACCGGCGCCGCCCGGCTGGGCGATCGGGTGGCCGGGCGCCGCGCAGATCGCCAGTTCGTCCGGGCGCCAGAAGCCCGCCTCGATGTCCGGATGCAGGCAGGGGCCTTCGACGAAGCCGACATCGATCTCGAAATGCAGGATCGCGTTGATCACCTGTTGCGTATTGCCGACTTCGAGTTCGATGCGGCTGCCGGGCCGGCTGGCCCGGAAGGCCCCGAGAATCTGGGGCAGCAGGTAATTGCCGATGGTGGAACTGGCGCCCAGGCGCAGGTCCACCGCTCCGCCGGCCTGGCGGAACAGGCCTTCCATCTCGCGCGCCCGCTCGACCATCTCGACCGCTTTCGGGTATAGCGCGCGCCCGTCCTCGTTCAGCGCCAGCCGCTTGCCGATACGGTCGAACAGGCGCGTGGCCAGCTGGTTTTCGAACTCGGCCAGGGCCATGCTGGCGGCCGATTGCGTGATGCCGACCACGGCCGCCGCCTGGGTCACATTCCCTTTCTGGGCCGTGGCCACGAAGACCTCGATTTGCCTCAGGCTCGTGCGCAGCATTTCCGTTCCCGTCCCTATATCAATTTAATTGATTAATTATATAAATATAACTCGTTTTTACTTATTAGTGCTCGGCGTTACCCTAGGCTTAATCATTCAACAGGGGAACAAAAATGAGCACGACACCCGGTACTCCGCTCCAGTTCGCCGGCGGCCTGGCCCTGGCGGGCGCCATCGCCGCCCTGGCGATGTGGGGCGCCGGCCTGCCGGCCATCCAGCAGATGGGCGTCAGCCCGCTGACCGCGGCCATCCTGATCGGCATCGTCGTCGGCAATACGGTGTTCGGGCGCATCGCCCCGCATTGCGCCAGCGGAGTCGACTTCAGCAAGGCGCGCCTGCTCCGCCTCGGCATCATCCTGTACGGCTTCCGCATCACCTTCCAGCAGATCGGCGAAATCGGCTGGGCCGGCGTGGTGATCGACATCCTGGTCATTGCCATCACCTTCACCCTCGCAGTACAGCTCGGCACCCGCATGTTCGGCCTGGACAAGCAGACCTCGATGCTGATCGGCGCCGGCAGCGCGATCTGCGGGGCGGCCGCGGTGATGGCGACCGAGCCCGTGGTGCGCGCCCATGCCCACAAGGTCTCGGTGGCGGTGGCCACCGTGGTCGTCTTCGGCACGCTCGGCATGTTCCTCTACCCGCTGATGTACCCCTACCTGCAGTTGTCCGAGCTGGGCTACGGCCTGTATGCCGGCTCCACCATCCACGAGGTGGCGCAGGTGGTGGTGGCCGGGAAGGCGGTCGGCGAGCAGGCCGCCTCGGCCGCCGTGATCGAGAAGATGCTGCGCGTGATGATGCTGGCGCCTTTCCTGGTGATCCTGAGCAGCCGTCTCGGCGCCGAGGAGGGGACGGGCGCAGGCACGGCCAAGGGCCGCATCACGATCCCCTGGTTCGCGCTGCTGTTCATCGTCGCCAGCGGCGTCAATTCCCTGGGCCTGCTGCCGCCGCAGCTGGTGCACTGGATCGTGCAGGTCGATACCGTCCTGCTGGCGATGGCAATGGGGGCGCTCGGACTGCGGACCCAGGCCTCGGCCATCCGCCAGGCGGGCCTGAAACCGATCCTGCTGGCCAGCGTGCTGTTCCTGTTCCTGGTGGTGGGCGGCTATGCGATCAACCTGGGCGTGACTTCCCTGATCTGACACGCGGGATTTTCTTTTTTTCTTCAATAAGTCATTTAGATGATGTGTTTGACAGTGATATTGGGCCACGCTAGCATCAAGTTGGGGTCCAGCTGAGCCGCGCACAACAAGACGGACAAGGTTCACCGGGCTGTCATTCCGCAGTCCGGCTTTATTCCCAGTGCCCGCCGCAGAGCGGATCGACAGATGGCCTACGCCGCACGAGGACAATCAATGCAGCGGTCTAGGAGGAGTTAAATGAGGAGCTCGCTTTTTCGCAGTCTGTATTTCCAGGTCATCGTGGCGCTTGTCGCCGGCATCGCGGTCGGGCATTACTATCCGGCCATCGCCACCGACCTCAAACCGCTCGGTGATGCCTTCATCAACAGCATCAAGATGGTCATCACCCCGGTCATCTTCTGCACCGTCGTGTGCGGGATTGCGGGCATGGAGAGCCTCAAGAAAGTGGGCAGCGTGGGCGGCAAGGCGCTGCTGTATTTCGAAGTCATCACGACGCTCGCCCTGATCATCGGCATGGTGATCGCGAACGTCATGCAGCCCGGCGCCGGCATCAATGCCGACGTCGCCTCGCTCGACCAGGGCGCGGTGGCCCAGATCGCCCAGAAGGCGCAGCCCCAGTCGACCGGCCAGTTCCTGGCGGCGATCATCCCGTCCTCGGTGGTCGATGCCTTTGCCAAGGGTAACCTGCTGCAGGTGCTGCTGTTCTCGATCCTGTTCGGCGTCAGCCTGTCGATCCTGGGCCAGCGCGGCGAAAAGGCGCGCGTCGTCATCGACGAATTCGGCAAGGTACTGCTCGGTATCGTCGGCCTGGTGATGAAGCTCGCCCCGCTCGGCGCCTTCGGCGCGATGGCATTCACGGTCGGCAAGTTCGGCATCGGCACCCTGCAGCAGCTGGCGCTGCTGATCGCCTGCTACTACGCGACCACCCTCATCTTCATCGTCTTCGTGCTGGGCTCGATCGCGCGCGCCGCCGGGGTCTCGCTGTGGAAGCTGGTCCGCTACCTGAAGGAAGAGATCTTCATCGTGCTGGGCACGGCCAGCACCGAGTCGGTGCTGCCGCAGATGATGACCAAGCTCGAAAAGCTCGGCATCGCGCGCTCGGTGGTGGGCATGGTGATCCCGACCGGCTACTCGTTCAACCTGGACGGCGCCGCGATCTACCTGACCATGACCTCGCTGTTCATCGCCCAGGCCCTGAACATCGACCTGAGCCTGTGGCAGCAGCTCGGCCTGCTGGCGATCCTGCTGGTGACCTCGAAGGGCGGCGCCGGCGTGGCGGGCGCGGCGCTGGTGGCGCTCGCGGCGACCCTGGCATCGATGCCGCTGATCCCCGTGGCCGGCATTGCGCTGGTGATCGGCATCGACCGCCTGATGAACGAGATCCGCGCCATCACCAACCTGATCGGCAACGCGGTGGCGGCGATCGTCGTGGCGCGCTGGGAAGGCGAGATGGACCTGGAACAGGCGCGCCGCGTGCTGGACGGGGAGCACGAGGCCGACGATGTGGCGGCGGTCGGCGATGCGGGCCTGGTGCCGTTGCCGGCGGCGGCGAAAATGGTGTAGCAGGCCGCGGCCTGAACTGGTTTTCCTTGTGATCTCCCGGTGCGGTTTCGCCGGGAGTTTTTTTGCACTGGCGCTGTTCTCATTCCGTGTGGAAGTGCCGCCAGGGTCTATCCGACTGCTTTTTCCGTTAGCAGTAAGACCGTCGCACCAGGACTCGGTGTCCCCCTGCCGGTGCCGAAGTTCGCTGAGCATCAGTATGTGTGCAGAACTTAGGTTCCAGACCTTCGCTCATCCCTGTCCGGGATAATTTCGCGTAGCCGTCTGCAAACAGGACGCCATGCTCGTGCTCTGAATGAGCCTGCATACGTCCGCTATCGACTGCGCGTAGCGGACCTCTGCGAGGTCTATTCTTGCCTGGGGATCTCTGCCGTAAATACAGTTCCGCTCGATTCATCGGAGTGCACTCTGATACTGCCGCCATGGGCCACGGCAATTTGCTTCGCGATAAATAAACCCAATCCGAGACTACTACGCGGCCTTACATCGCCCTCTTTCCCAGGGAGTTGCACTAACGAGTCGAACAACTTCGGCAAGGCGTCTTTTGGTATAGCGGCACCCTGGTTTCGAACCGAAATCAGGACGCGTTCAGGCTCACCG
>CBIHLT010000101.1:0-16660 GCA_966210615.1 uncultured Massilia sp. | reverse complement strand
AAAATACCCGGATGCCCCCTCCCATCCCCTTCCGCACCGCCCTGCTCTACTGGCTCAAACTCGGTTTCATCAGCTTCGGCGGCCCCGCCGGCCAGATCGCCCTGATGCACAGCGAACTGGTCGAACGCCGCCGCTGGATCTCCGAACAGCGCTTCCTGCACGCCCTGAACTACTGCATGCTGCTCCCCGGCCCCGAAGCGACCCAGCTGGCGATCTACATCGGCTGGCTGCTGCACCGCACCTGGGGCGGCATCGCGGCCGGCCTGCTGTTCATCCTCCCCTCGCTGGTACTGCTGATCGCCCTGTCCTGGATCTACCTCGCCTTCGGCCACCTGCCGGTGATCGCCGGCATCATGAACGGCATCAAACCCGCCGTGGTCGCCATCGTCATCGGCGCCGCCTGGCGCATCGGCGCCCGCACCCTGCGCAACGGCCTGCTGGCCGCCATCGCCGTCGCCGCATTCATCGCCATCGCCCTGCTCGACCTGCCCTTTCCCCTGATCGTGCTGGGCGCCGCCCTGCTCGGCCTGCTGGGCGGCCGCCTGTGGCCGCACCGCTTCCAGCCCGGCGGCGCCCACCCAAGCGAGCGCAAGCATTACGGCCCCGCCGTGCTCGACGACGACACGCCCACGCCCGAGCACGCCCGCTTCAGCCTGCGCCGCCTGTTGATGGCCACCGCGATCGGCTGCCTGCTCGCGCTGGCCTCCTGGCTGCTCCTGGCGCTGCTGTCCGGCCCCGAGGGCACGGCGGCGCGCATGGGCTGGTTCTTCACCAAGGCCGCCCTGATGAGCTTCGGCGGCGCCTACGCCGTCCTGCCCTACGTGGTGCAGGGCGCGGTCGACCAGTACGGCTGGCTCAGCGCGCCCCAGATGATCGACGGTCTGGCGCTGGGCGAAACCACGCCCGGACCGCTGATCATGATTGTCGCCTTCGTCGGCTTCGTGGGCGGCTGGACCCATGCCCTGTTCGGCCAGGGAGAGCTGGTCCTGGTCCTGGGCGGCATCGCCGGCGCGCTGGTGGCCAGCCTGTTCACCTTCCTGCCCTCCTTCGTGTTCATCCTGGCCGGCGGCCCGCTGGTCGAGTCCGGGCGCGGCAACTTGCGCTGGAGCGCGCCGCTCACCGCCATCTCGGCCGCCGTGGTCGGCGTGATCGCCAGCCTGGCCGTGTTCTTCGGCCAGCACGTATTTTTCGCCGGCGGCGCGGTCCAGCCGGCGGCGATCGCCATCGGCGCGGCCGCCAGCGTGGCGCTGCTGCGTTTCCAGCTCGGGCCGATCAAGCTGATTGCCGCCTGTGCATTGGCGGGGCTCGTGCTATCGTATTGGCATGGCTGAAAAAATTGTCCTGATCAACGACCTGCGCTCACAAGCGCTGGCGGTGCCGGCCGCGCCGGAGGAGCCCACCGGGCTGCTCCTCGATGCGCTCGGCCGGCCGCTGCACGACCTGCGCATCTCCGTCACCGACCGCTGCAATTTCCGCTGCGTCTACTGCATGCCGAAGGAGGTGTTCGACAAGGACTACGCCTACCTGCCGCACAGCGCCCTGCTCTCCTTCGAGGAAATCGCGCGCGTGGCCAGTGTGTTCGTGGCGCATGGCGTGGAGAAGCTGCGCCTGACCGGCGGCGAACCGCTGCTGCGCAAGGACCTGGAACGCCTGATCGGCATGCTGCGCGCCATCCCGACACCTTCGGGCCGCCAACTCGACCTGACGCTTACCACCAACGGCTCGCTGCTGGCCCGCAAGGCGCGCGCGCTGAAGGAGGCGGGCCTGGACCGCGTCACGGTGTCGCTCGACGCGCTCGACGACACCATGTTCAAGCGCATGAACGACGTCGACTTCTCGGTGGCCGACGTCCTGCACGGCATCGACGCCGCCCACGCCGCAGGCCTGGGCCCCATCAAGATCAACATGGTGGTCAAGGGCGGCACCAACGACGGCGAGATCCTGCCGATGGCGCGCCACTTCAAGGGCTCGCCCTTCATCCTGCGCTTCATCGAATACATGGACGTGGGCGCCTCGAATGGCTGGAACATGGAGGAAGTCGTGCCCTCCAGCGAAGTGGTGCGCCGCATCGCGCGCGAGCTGCCGCTCGCCCCCATCGACCCGAACTACAGCGGCGAAACCGCCGCGCGCTGGCGCTACCTGGACGGCGGCGGCGAGATCGGCGTGATTTCCAGCGTCACCCAGGCCTTCTGCCGCGACTGCACGCGCCTGCGCCTGTCGACCGAGGGCAAGCTCTACACCTGCCTGTTCGCCACCCGCGGCCACGACCTGCGCGCCCTGCTGCGCGAAGGCCGCTCGGACCTCGAAATCGCGGGCGCCATCGCCCAGCTGTGGAAGGTACGCGCGGACCGCTATTCCGAAACCCGCACCGTGGACACCAGTGGACTGGCCAGCGGCGCACGCAAAGTCGAAATGTCGTATATCGGTGGATGAGCGGCGGATAAGATAAGAACATAAGCATGGACAAGAATCAGATCAGCGGCCTCATCCTGGCCGGCGGGCGCGGCTCGCGCATGGGCAATGTCGACAAGGGCCTGCAGCCCTTCCGCGGCTCGACCATGGTGGCGCAGGTGCTCGAACGCCTTAGGCCGCAGGTCGGCAGCGTGGGCATCAACGCCAACCGCAATCTCGACACCTATGCCGCGCTCGGCGTGCCCGTGTGGGCCGACGACACGCCCGATTTCGCCGGACCGGTGGCCGGCCTGGAAGCCGGCCTGCGCCATTGCGCCACGCCCTTCCTGCTGGCGGTGCCCTGCGATTCGCCCTTCCTGCCGCACGACCTGGCCGAACGCCTGTTCGCGGCCTTGATTGAAGCCGATGCCGACGTGGCGTTCGCGGCCACGCAAGAGCCGGGCATGCGCGCTCAAGCGCACCCGGTCTTCTGCCTGGTGCGCAGCAGCCGCCTGCCGGTGCTCTCCGCCTACCTGGCGGAAGGCGGACGGCGCGTGGACGGCTGGTACAAGGAACTGAAGTCGGTCGAGGTGCTGTTCGAGGATGCGGACGCCTTCCGCAACATCAACACGCTCGACGAGCTGCACGGGCTGGACGACACCCTGCCTCCGACCCTGGCGAAGGTGGCCAGCTGCATCGACGGCTACGATCCCGACGCCCTGAGCGTGCGCGGCGCGCAGCGCATCATCCGCGACTTCGTGCAGCCGGTGCGCGCGGTGGAAATGGTCGCCCTGCGCGCGGCGCTCGGGCGGGTGCTGGCGCGCGACCTCGTCTCGCCGATCGACGTGCCGGCGCACGACAACTCGGCCATGGATGGCTACGCGCTGCGCGGAAGCGACCTGCCGGCCGGGGGCACGGCCTCCCTGCGCGTGATCGGCGTCGCCTATGCAGGCAAGCCTTCAGGGCTGGTGCCGGGAGCGGGAGAGTGCGTGCGCATCATGACGGGAGGCGTCATGCCGGAAGGCTGCGACAGCGTGCTGCCGCAGGAGTTCGTCGACCAGGAAAGCGCAGACGCGATCACGCTCCGCGCAGGCGTGATCAAGCCCGGCGACAACCGGCGCTTCGCGGGCGAGGACCTCAAGCGGGGCAGCCCGGCGCTCAAGGCGGGCCGCATCATCCGCCCGGCGGACCTGGGACTGATTGCTTCGCTCGGCATCGCCGAGGTGCCGGTGCAGCGCCGTTTGCGGGTGGCCTTCTTCTCGACCGGCGACGAGCTGCGTTCGATCGGCGAAGGGCTGGACGAGGGCTGCGTCTACGACAGCAACCGCTACACGATCTACGGCATGCTGCAGCGCCTCGGCTGCGACATCGTCGACATGGGCATCGTGCGCGACAACCCGGACGCGCTGGAAGAAGCGCTGCGCAGCGCCTGCGAGAGCGCGGACGCGATCGTCACTTCGGGCGGCGTGTCGGTGGGCGCGGCGGACTACACCAGGCAGGTGATGGCGCGCCTGGGCGATGTCACCTTCTGGAAGATCGGCATGCGTCCCGGACGCCCCCTGGCCTTCGGGCGCGTGAGCTCGAACGGGCGCAGCGCCTTCCTGTTCGGACTGCCGGGCAATCCGGTGGCGGTGATGGTGTCCTTCTACTTCTTCGCGCGCGAGGCGCTGCTGCGCATGATGGGCGCGCAAGCGCCGCTGCCGCTGCTGAAAGCGCGCTCGGGCGGCGCGATCCGCAAGAAGCCGGGCCGCACCGAATACCAGCGCGGCATCGTCGTCCCCGGCGCCGACGGCCTGCCGGAAGTGCGCATCACCGGCTCGCAGGGCTCGGGCATCCTGCGCTCGATGTCGGAGGCGAACTGCATGGTGATGCTGCACGACGAACAGGGGAATGTCGCCGCCGGCGACACGGTCGACATCCTCCCGTTCGAAGGCCTGGTCTAAACAGCCCGGGTCAGCGGCTGCCGCTCGTCACGATCGACAGGTTGTCGACCACGAGATCGTAGTTGGTGAAGCCGTAGAGGAAGCCCGGCACGAAGGTCGTGAAGGCGACCTCGTCGACGCCGGCCAGCACGTCGGCAAAGGTCCGGCCCGGCGGCAGCGACACGTCGCCCGAACCGAGGCCGCCCCAGCCTGCCGGCATGGCGGCGGCGCGGGTGTCCGGAATGGTCACCTGGAAGTGCTTCCAGGTCCCCTTGTTGCTGATGGTCCCGAGCTTGTACCACACAGCGGTGTAGGGCATGCCGTTATACGGGTTGTCGTAGTCGCGCAGCTCGACCACCAGCTCGCGCTCGACTTCGCGTCCGCGGAAGCGGATCGAATTCACATTGATGTCGATCCCGATCGTGACCGACTGCACCGATCCGAAATTGCCCACGAAGGCCGGGTTGTCGCGGTTGATCCACTCCAGGCCGAAGGTCTCGGGATGCACGGTATACAGCGCCGGACCGTACTTGTTGCCGGGCGTCGAGCTGATGTACGAAGCCCCGGCGGTGCCGCTCGGCCCCACCCATCCCTCATAGCCTTTCGAAAATGTCACGGTGCTGCTGGATGGCCCTGCCAGGGCCAGGGTCGACGCGCAAGACAACAGGACTGCCGCACATACCTTGTTCATGGAATTCTCCTTGCTCATGGGTTTATACGAGTACTTACACTTGCCTCAAGGGCAAGCCATACTGCTTTTCCAGCTGAGCAATTGTCAAACGTGTGAACAGAAAATTTTGTAATGATATGTATTTCGCAACATTACAAAATTCAGAAAGAATGTTTGGCTTTTCTGCCGTATGAGAGCACAAAACGCCTGCCACCCTCTCCTTTAAGGAATAGATGGGCAGATCGAGAAATGGGGCGGAGACGCTGCCGGAGCGCCCCCGATTCAGTCGTCGTGGGAGGCCGGATCGCCCAGCATCAGCTGCGCGGCCTCGCTCGGCAGCGCTTCGACGGATTTGAGCTTGCGCGCCATCTGGCGGCTGCGCACTTCGGCGGTTTCGATGTTGCGGGCCGCTTTCTCCAGGGTCGCCTTGGTGGTGGCCAGCACGTCGCCGAACTTGGTGAACTCGGTCTTCACCGCGCCCAGCACCTGCCACACCTCGGACGAGCGCTTCTCCAGCGCCAGGGTGCGGAAGCCCATCTGCAGGCTGTTGAGCAGCGCGCTCAGGGTCGAGGGTCCCGCGATCGTCACTCGCAGGCTGCGCTGCAGGTCGTCCGCCAGGCCGGGGCGGCGCATCACTTCGGCGTACAGGCCTTCGGTGGGCAGGAACAGGATGGCGAAGTCGGTCGTCTGCGGTGGCGACACGTATTTTTCGCAAATGGTCCTGGCCTCGCCGCGCACCGCACGCTCCAGCTCCGCGCCGGCGCGCGCCACGCCATCGGCATCCGCGCATTCGGCCGCTTCCAGCAGGCGTTCGTACTGCTCCTTCGGGAACTTGGCGTCGATCGGCAGCCACAGCGGCGGGCCGCCGTCGACCACGCCGGGCAGCTTGATCGCGAACTCGACGCGCGCGTTCGACCCGGCCACCGTCTCCACGTTCTTCGCGTACTGGTCCACCGTGAGCACCTGCTCGAGCAGCATTTCCAGCTGCACTTCGCCCCAGGTGCCGCGCGTCTTGACATTGGTGAGCACGCGCTTGAGGTCGCCCACGCCGATGGCCAGCTGCTGCATCTCGCCCAGGCCCTGGTGCACCTTCTCCAGCCGTTCCGACACCTGGCGGAAGGATTCCGTCAGGCGCGTCTCGAGCGTGGCGTGCAGCTTCTCGTCCACGGTCTGGCGCATCTCTTCCAGGCGCTTGGCGTTGTCGCTCTGCAGGTCGCGGATCCTGGTTTCCAGGGTGCCGCGCACTTCCAGCATGCGCTGGGCGTTCGACTCGGTCAGGCTGGCCAGGGTCTGCTGCATGGTGTCGGCGAAGCGCTTGAGCGCGCGCGCCTGCTCTTCGCGGCCGCTCGACGAATGCAGCTGCATCTGCTGGCGCATGCTGTCGAGCTGCTGGACGGTGGCGGCGTGGTACTGGCCCATGTGAGAGGCCATTTCCTGGCGCGTGCCCTGGGCGCTCGCTTGCAGTTCGAGACGAAGTTCGCGCTCGACCCGCTCGAAATGGCGGCCGTCGTCATTGCCGCCGCGCGCGCGCAGCAGCAGCATCACCTGCAAGCCCGCGACGACGGCGACGCCCAGCAGGATCAGTATGTCGGCAATCGTCATGGCGCTCAGTCGGCCTTGTTCCGCATCCAGTCGGCGGTGTGATAGAAGGATTGCATCAGGCGCAGGCGCAGCTCGTCGTCCCAGCCCAGGTCTTCCATCGCCCAGGCCATGGCGCGCAGCCACTGGTCGCGCTCCTTGGTGCCGATCGCGAACGGCAGGTGGCGCGCGCGCAGGCGCGGGTGGCCGTAGCGTTCGACGAAGAGGTCGGGTCCGCCCATCCAGCCGGACAGGAACATGAACAGCTTTTCGCGCGAGCTGTCGTTGGGTTGGGGGTGCATCGCGTGGATGCCGGCGAATTCCGGCTCCAGCTCCATCAGGTCGTAAAAGCGGTCGACCAGTTCGCGCAGGCGCTCGGCGCCGCCGATGACTTCGTACAGGGTTTGCGGTTCAGACATGCCGCCATGATAGCGCAGCCGCCGCGGCCCGTGGCCGCGGCGAAAGCAGTTTGTTGTGTTCAGGCTTCGCGCAGGGTCTGCAGCGGCGGATGGCGCAGCACGCCGCGCAACCCCAGCCAGCCGCCAACGATCGCGCACAGCGCGCCCACCACCAGCCCCGCCAGCCACACGCCCGGCTCGAACACCCACGGGAACTTGAACTGGTAGGTCGCCAGCCCCCAGCCCAGCGCCGCCGCGCCGCTTGCCGCCAGCAGGCCGGCCAGGCCGCCCACCAGCAGGAACTCGATGCGCTGGGCCTGGGCCAGCTGCTGCCTGGTCGCGCCCAGCGCGCGCAGCAGGCCCGCCTCGCGGGTGCGCTCGGACTGCGATCCCATCAGGGCCGCGTACAGCACCAGCACGCCCGAGGCCAGCGTGAACAGGAACAGGAATTCGACCGCCGTCACCACCTGGTCCAGCACTTCCTGCAGCTGGCGGATGATGCCGGAGACGTCGATCACGGTCAGGTTCGGATACTCGCGGGTGAGCTTGTTGGCGACGCGGCTGCCCCCCCCTGCGCCCTCCTGCTTCAGGTGGAAGGCCGTCATGTAGGTGGTCGGCGCGTTCGCCATCGCGCTTGGGTTGATGATGACGAAGAAGTTGGCGCGCATCGAGCCCCATTCCAGCTTGCGCAGGCTGGTGATCTTCGCGTCCACGACCAGGCCCGCCATGTCGAAGCGCATCACGTCGCCGAGCTTGAGGCCCAGGGTGTTGGCGATGCCCTGCTCCACCGAGGCTTCCGCCACGCCGGGCGCGTCCCTGTACCAGCTGCCCGCCACGATCTCGTTCCCCTGCGGCGCGGCCCGCGTGGTCGAGAGGTTGAATTCGCGGTTGGCCAGGCCGCGCGCACGGTCCTCCTGGTAGGTCTCGCGCGTGACCGGCTTGCCGTTGATGGCGGTGAGGCGGCCGCGGATCATCGGGTACAGCACCGGGTCCTGGACGGCGGCCGCGCGCAGCTGCCGCTCCACGCCTTCCTTCTGCTCCGGCAGGATGTTGATGATGAAGCGGTTCGGCGCATCGGCCGGGGTGGCCAGGCGCCAGGCCTCCATCAGGTCGCCGCGCACCACGGTGAGCAGCAGCAGCGCCATCAGGCCCAGCGCCAGCGACACCACCTGCACCACGGTGGCGCCGGGGCGGCGCTGCAGCGAGGTGACGGCGAAGCGCCAGCCCTGGTGGCGGATGCTGCCGCGCAGGCGGCGCAGCAGCAGCAAGCCGAGCCAGGCCACCAGCGCGAACACGCCGAAGCCGGCCAGGAAGCCGCCCGCCGTCATCATCGCCAGCTTGGGATCGCCCGCCTGCCACAGCAGCAATCCGAGGAACACGCCCACGCCCAGGCCATAGGTGGCCAGCGCGGCCGGCTGCGGCGCCGCCTGCTCGCGCCGGATCACGCGGTTGTGCGGCACATTGCGCAGCTGCAGGACCGGCGGCAGCGCGAAGCCGACAAGCAGCAGCATGCCGGTGGCGATGCCCTGCAGCGCAGGCAGCGGCGACACCGGCGGCAGCTCGGTCGGGATCATGTTGCCGATCAGCTGGAGCAGCACGAAGTGGGCGCCGAAGCCGACCAGCACGCCGATCAGGCTGCCCGCCAGGCCGACCAGGGCGAACTCAAGGAGGTACATGGCGCCCACCTGGTTCTGGGTCATCCCCAGGCAGCGCAGCATGGCGCAGGCGTCCAGGTGGCGCTGCATGAAGCGGCGCGCCGCCATCGCCACCGCGACCGCCGCCAGCATCGCCGACAGCAGGCCCACCAGCGACAGGAAGCGGTCGGCGCGGTCCAGCGTCGCGTTCATCTCGGGGCGGCCGTTCTCGAGCGTCTCGATGCGCACGCCGCGTACATTGCCCTCCTTGATCCTGGCGCGCACCCAGCGCTCGTAGTCGCGGATCGGCGCCACGTCGTTCGCGGAGCTGGCCGCGACCTGCAGGCGGAAGCTCACGCGCGCGAAGTCGTCGACCAGGCCTGTGGCTTTCAGGTCCTCGACCGCCAGCATCACGCGCGGCGCGAAGTTGGCGAAGTTGGCGCCCTTGTCCGGTTCCGCGGCGATCAGCTGGGCGATGCGGAAACGGCTCTCGCCAAGCTGGATGGTGTCGCCGACCTTTGCCTGCAGCGAAGGCAGCAGGTTGGCGTCGACCCAGACGGTGCCGGGTGCCGGCGTGGCGCGCGTCTTCCGGCCGATGGCGGATCCGGCCTGGTCGGGATCGGTCGTGATGCTCAGCTGCCCGCGCAGCGGATAGCCCCGCGATACCGCCTTGATCGAGGCCAGCTGGGCGCGCGATTCCTCGCCCTCGCCGGCCTGCGCCATGCTGGGAAAGCTCACCGTATCGGCCAGCAGCAGGCCGCGCCGCACCGCCTCTTCGCGCCAGGCCTGCGGCACCGGGTTGTCGGCATTGACCAGCAGGTCCGCGCCCAGCAGCTGGTGGGCGTCGCGGTTCAAGCCGGTGCGCATGCGGTCGATGAAGAAGCCCACCGACGACAGCGCGGCCACGGCGACGATCAGCGCCACCAGCAGGAAGCGCAGCTCTCCGGCGCGCCAGTCGCGCGCCGTCATGCGTAAAGCCTGGAGGAACATGGCGGCCCTTATGCGTTGGCGAAGAAGGCGTCGACCTCGGCCAGCCAGGCGCGCTTGCGCTCCGGCTCGACGAAGGCGGCGGCGAAGCTGTTGCGGGCCAGCTGGCGCGCATGCGTTTCATCCAGCGGCAAGGCCTCGAAGGCGGCCAGGAAGTTCTGGTTGATGTAGCCGCCGAAATAGGCCGGGTCGTCCGAGTTGACGGTGGCGGCCAGGCCGGCGTCGAGCAGGCGGCGCAGGTTATGCGTGCCCATCACGTCGAACACGCGCAGCTTGATGTTCGACAGCGGGCAGACGGTCAGCGCCATCTGCTCGCGCGCCAGGCGCTCCACCAGTTCCGGGCTTTCCAGGCAGCGCACGCCGTGGTCGATGCGCTCGACGTTCAGCACGTCCAGGGCGCTGTCGATGTAGCTCGGCGGCCCCTCCTCGCCCGCGTGCGCCACCAGGTGCAGGCCGAGCTGGCGGGCGCGCTCGAACACGCGCGCGAATTTTTCCGGCGGATGCCCGACCTCCGACGAATCCAGGCCGACGCCGATGAACTTGTCGCGGAAAGGCAGCGACTCTTCGAGCGTGGCGATGGCTTCGTCCTCGGACAGGTGGCGCAGGAAGCACATGATCAGGCTCGCGCTGATGGGGCTGTCCTGGCAGGCGCGCCAGATGCCGTTGATGATGGTCTCGAACGGAACGCCGCGCGCGGTATGGGTTTGCGGGTCGAAGAAGATCTCGGCGTGGCGGACCTGGTCGGCATGGGCGCGCGCCAGGTAGGCGGCGGTCATGTCGTAGAAATCCTGTTCCTTGAGCAGCACGCTCGCGCCCGCGTAATAGATGTCCAGGAAGGATTGCAGGTCGCTGAAATCGTAGGCCTGGCGCAAGGCCTCGACCGAGGGGTAGTCCAGCTGCACGCCATTCCTTTGCGCCAGCGCAAAGATCAGTTCCGGCTCGAGCGAGCCTTCGATATGGATGTGCAGCTCTGCCTTGGGCATCCCCGTCAGGAGTGCGCGCAGACGTTCATCGAGCATGGTGTTCTCCGGCGATCTGTGAATTCGTTGTGGGGCCTGGCGATGGGTGCCTGCAGGCCCGGCCGACAAGTGTAACGCATGCGCGCCGCCCCCTTCCGTCATAGTGAAAATGGCCTCTTCGCACGCTTGATTCGCGTGCGCCACATGTTGAGTAGTTCGTGCAATATCGGCTCACAGTGTGAGAAAGAAAATGACGATAAAGCGGAGCATCGGATGGCGGCCAATCCCCGTCCCGAAGCACTCCGGAACAGCCTTTCGGCAGCCCCATAACGGCCCTGCCGCGGCGCTGTAAATATGGCAATTTTGCCTTTTGAATCAAGTACTTGAATAAGCCACGCCAGCACGCAACACACTGCTTTGACTTCGGGAACTAATAGGCACATAATAAATTTCACCAACGCAAAAAAGACGCTCTCCAACCAGCGGGAGACCGGACAGGGCCACTCTGGACGATCCGGGACAACAACAATAAATCGCACCATGCTTCGGCCGCCGGCGATCCCGGCACCGCGCAGGGAGCGACCCACAAGGAGTACGCCAAAAAAGAACCGGGGCCTGAGGCAGCCTTCGATGACGGGCTGCCATGACAGTGATCGTTGTTAGCACATTAAAGGACACACAAATGAGCATCTTTGACAACTACGCAGCCCGCTACGAGCGCACCCGGGAAGAGGAATACTCCATGACGGAGTACCTGCAGCTTTGCAAGAAGGACCCGCTGACCTATGCCAGCGCCCCGGAACGCATGCTTGCGGCGATCGGCGATCCGACCCTGGTCGATACCCGCCTCGATCCGCGCCTGTCGCGCATCTTCGCCAACAAAGTCATCAAGATCTATCCTGCATTCCGCGAGTTCTACGGCATGGAGGAAGTGATCGAACAAGTCGTCTCCTACTTCCGCCACGCGGCCCAGGGCCTGGAAGAGCGCAAGCAGATCCTGTACCTGCTCGGCCCGGTCGGCGGCGGCAAATCCTCGATCGCCGAAAAGCTCAAGGCCCTGATGGAGCACGTGCCCTTCTACGCGATCAAGGGCTCGCCGGTGAACGAGTCGCCGCTCGGCCTGTTCAACGAGGAAGAGGACGGCACCATCCTCGAAGAGGACTACGGCATTCCGCGCCGCTACCTGCGCAGCATCCCCAGCCCCTGGGCGGTCAAGCGTCTGCACGAGTTCGGCGGCGACATCAACAAGTTCCGCGTCGTCAAGCGCTACCCGTCGATCCTCAAGCAGGTCGCGATTTCCAAGACCGAGCCGGGCGACGAGAACAACCAGGACATCTCTTCCCTCGTCGGCAAGGTCGACATCCGCAAGCTCGAGGACTACGCCCAGGACGATCCGGACGCCTACAGCTACTCCGGCGGCCTGTGCCTGGCCAACCAGGGCCTGATGGAATTCGTCGAGATGTTCAAGGCCCCGATCAAGGTCCTGCACCCGCTGCTGACGGCCACCCAGGAAGGCAACTACAAGGGCACCGAAGGCTTCGGCGCGATTCCTTTCGAAGGCATCGTGCTCGCGCACTCCAACGAGTCCGAGTGGAAGACCTTCCGCAACAACCGCAACAACGAGGCCTTCCTCGACCGTATCTACATCGTCAAGGTGCCCTACTGCCTGCGCGTGTCGGACGAGGTCAAGATCTACGACAAGCTGCTGCGCCACTCCTCGCTCGACAAGGCGCCCTGCGCGCCCGGCACCCTGCGCATGATGGCCCAGTTCGCCGTGCTGTCGCGCCTGAAGGATCCGGAGAACTCCAGCATCTATTCCAAGATGCTGGTCTACGACGGCGAGAACCTGAAGGACACCGATCCCAAGGCCAAGTCGCTGCACGAGTACGTCGACTATGCCGGCGTGGACGAAGGCATGAACGGCCTGTCGACCCGCTTCGCCTTCAAGATTCTGTCCAAGGTCTTCAACTTCGACAATACCGAAGTGGCGGCCAATCCGGTGCACCTGCTCTACGTGCTCGAGCAGCAGATCGAGCGCGAGCAGTTCCCGCCGGAGACCGAGCAGCGCTACCTCTCCTATATCAAGGAGCACCTGGCCCAGCGCTACGTCGACTTCATCGGCAAGGAGATCCAGACGGCCTACCTGGAAAGCTATTCCGAGTACGGCCAGAACATCTTCGACCGCTATGTCACCTTCGCCGACTTCTGGATCCAGGACCAGGAGTTCCGCGACCCGGACACCGGCGAGAGCTTCGACCGCGAATCGCTCAACGCCGAGCTGGAAAAGATCGAGAAGCCGGCAGGCATCTCGAATCCGAAGGATTTCCGAAACGAAATCGTCAACTTCAGCCTGCGTGCCCGCGCCACCAATGCCGGCAAGAACCCTGCATGGACCAGCTACGAGAAGTTCCGTAGCGTGATCGAGAAAAAGATGTTCTCGAATACCGAGGAACTTCTGCCTGTGATTTCGTTCAATGCAAAAGCGAGCGCCGAGGATGCCAACAAGCATGCCGACTTCGTGGCCCGCATGGTCGAGAAAGGCTATACGCCGAAACAGGTCAGGCTCCTGTGCGAATGGTACCTGCGCGTGCGTAAGTCCTCGTAAGCTGCCCTGCTCTACCCTGGCCGGCTGCCGCAGCCTCCGCTGCAGAATCCGGCCATGAGCGGGCCGCGGCGGTGCACTGTGGCGCGGCGGATGCGACGCCGCACGTACCGTGCACGCCCGATCGCGCAGCGTATTAAGATAAGGGTGACGCCATTGTGCGGGCGCCCACGCGCCGGGGCGCAATCCGGTCCCGCGCACTTTCAGCAGGAGGCCTGTTTTGACTTACCTCATCGACCGTCGCTTGCAAGGCAAGAACAAGTCAGCGGTCAACCGCGAACGCTTCCTGCGCCGCTACAAGGCGCAGATCAAGGACGCGGTGGGCCGCGCGATCAAGGGCCGCTCGATTACCGATATCGAGAACGGCGAAAAGGTCTCCATTCCCGTCAAGGACGTGAACGAACCTCATTTTGGCCACGCTCACGGTGGCGTCTGGGAAACGGTCAACCCGGGCAATACCGAGTACCAGAAAGGCGACCAGTTCAACCGTCCCCGCGGCGGCGGCGGCGGCTCTGGACGCGGGCGGGCCGGCAACAGCGACCAGACCACCGAAGACGATTTCATCTTCGAGCTCTCGCGCGAAGAATTCATGAATTACTTCTTCGAGGATCTTGAGCTGCCGAACATGGTCAAGACGCAGCTGACCCAGACCATCGAATACAAGAACCAGCGCGCCGGCTACAACGTGTCCGGCACGCCCTCGAACATCCATGTGCTGCGCTCGCTGCGCGGCGCGCTCGGCCGGCGCATCGCCGTCGGCGGCCCGGCACGGCGCCAGCTGGCCGAGGCCGAAGCCGAGCTGCAGGCCCTGCTCGACGCCGGCGCGCCTTCGGACGACGAGATGGTGGTCGAGCTCAAGGACCGCATCCACCACCTGCACATCCGGCTGAATGCGATTCCCTTCATCGACCCCTTCGACCTGCGCTACTCGAACCGCATCAAGGTGCCCAAGCCGAGCACCCAGGCCGTGATGTTCTGCATCATGGACGTGTCCGGCTCGATGGACGAGACCCGCAAGGACACTGCCAAGCGCTTCTTCATCCTGCTCTACCTCTTCCTCAAGCGCGTGTACGAGAAAATCGAAGTGGTCTTCATCCGCCACCACACGGCTGCGGCCGAGGTCGACGAGAACGAGTTCTTCCATTCGCGCGAGTCGGGCGGCACGGTCGTGTCCTCGGCCCTGCACCTGCTGCAGAAGATCCTTGCCGAGCGCTACGGCAGCGCCGACTGGAACGCCTATGTGGCGCAGGCCTCGGACGGCGACAACTGGGACAACGACTCGGTGCTGTGCAAGCAGCTGCTGGGCAGCGGCATCATGCCGCGGGTGCAGTACTACACCTATGTCGAGATCACCGACGGCCCGCCCCAGAACCTGTGGGAGCAGTATTGCGAGGTGGCCGCCCAGCACCGCAATTTCGCGATGCAGAAGATCGTGACCCCGGCCGACATCTACCCGGTATTCCGGGAGCTGTTCAAGAAGCAGGCCAAGTAGAACGGAGGCATGCATGCCAGACGACCGCACCAATAATCCGCGCGCCCTGCCCGACCAGTCGGAGTGGACCTTCGACCTGATCGAGCACGCGCATGAGGAAATCAAGCGGGTGGCCAAGCGCTACAGCCTGGACACCTACCCCAACCAGCTCGAGATCATCACCGCCGAGCAGATGATGGATGCCTACACCTCCGTGGGCATGCCGGTTTCGTATAACCACTGGTCCTTCGGCAAGCATTTCCTCTCCACCGAGAAAAGCTACCGCCGTGGCCAGATGGGCCTGGCCTACGAGATCGTCATCAATTCCAATCCCTGCATCGCCTATTTAATGGAAGAGAACAGCCTGACGATGCAGGCCCTGGTGATCGCCCACGCGGCCTATGGCCACAATTCCTTCTTCAAAAGCAATTACCTGTTCCGCACCTGGACCGATGCCGACGCCATCGTCGACTACATGGTGTTCGCCAAGAACTACATCGCCGAATGCGAGCAGCGCTACGGCATCGATGCGGTGGAGGAATTGCTCGACTCTTGCCATGCACTGCAGAACTATGGCGTGGACCGCTACAAACGTCCGGCCAAGCTCTCGGTGGCCCAGGAAACGGCGCGCCAGAAGGAACGCGAGGAATACGCCCAGTCCCAGGTCAACGAATTGTGGCGCACCCTGCCGCGCACCGAGGAACAGGCGCACGAGGCGGCGCCGGCGCGCTTTCCGCCCGAGCCCGAGGAAAACCTGCTCTATTTCATCGAGAAGTACGCGCCCCTGCTCGAGCCCTGGCAGCGCGAGCTGGTCCGGATCACGCGCAAGATCTCGCAGTATTTCTATCCGCAGCGCCAGACCCAGGTGATGAACGAGGGCTGGGCCACCTTCTGGCACTACACGATCCTGCACGACCTGTACAAGGAGGGGATCGTCGGCGACGGCTTCATGCTGGAATTCCTGCAGAGCCATACGAACGTGGTCTACCAGCCGCCGGCGACCAGCCCGTATTACAGCGGCATCAATCCGTATGCGCTGGGCTTCGCCATGATGACCGACATCCGGCGCATCTGCGAAGACCCGACCGACGAGGACCGCAGCTGGTTCCCCGACATCGCCGGCAGCGACTGGCTCAAGACCCTGGACTTTGCGATGCGCAACTTCAAGGACGAGAGCTTCATCGCCCAGTACCTGTCGCCCAAGCTGATCCGCGACTTCCACTTCTTCGCCGTGCTCGACGACGACCGCAGCGACAAGCTGACGATCTCGGCGATCCACGACGACCAGGGCTACCGCTACGTGCGCCAGAAGCTGGCCGAGCAGTACAACCTGGGCAGCCGCGAGCCCAATATCCAGGTCTGGCAAGTCAATACACGCGACGACCGTGCCCTGACCCTGCGCCACACGCAATACAACCGCCGGCCGCTGAACCAGCAGGCCCAGGAAGTGCTCAAGCACGTCGCCCGCCTGTGGGGCTTCGATGTGAAGCTGGAAACCGTGGACCCGAGCGGCCACGTGGTCAGCTTCCTCGAGTGCCGGCGCGAGAAGCGCGGACGCTGAAACCACGGCGCTGCCGCCGGCGGCGCGGCGGCGTCCGGCATCACCGGTAGCGCCCGCTGCCGAATGTCCCCGAATCCTGACCCCTCCGTGTGCGGAATGGCTGGGCGCGACCGGCTTGGCGCCACGCGTCAATACGTCCGCCGTGCGCCGCAGTTCCCAGCTTCTGGAGGCGCCGCGGATTGCGGGCCCGCCCGCTATCCGACCGGAGTGCTCCGGGTGCAGGCCTGCGCCGGAATCACCTTGCCGCGAGCGCGAGAGCACGGTTTCACCGATTCCGCTCGGGTCCATCCAGAACGCCGCCCAGGCGAAAGCCGGGCCGAGGCCCCAGGCGTGCGGCAGCGCCGTTCACCGATCCTGCCTGGGTCCCAACGTCTTGCGCGCGCTCCATGTCGCTTTCTCACGCTCCTCGTCGCTCCTATATATATATATAGAAAGAGGGTAGAGGCGCGAATGCGGCCCCTGCGCGACCGGTGAGCGGCAAAGGACA
>CBIHLT010000100.1:0-16759 GCA_966210615.1 uncultured Massilia sp. | reverse complement strand
CACCCGACGGAACTGGACCGCGTGCTCGGCTACGAAGCCAACTACGCCGGCACCAGCTTCGCCACCCTCGACAAGTGGCAGACGAAGAAATTCAAGTACGGCCACGAGCGCGTCAACTTCGTCGCCGACAAGACCACCCCGGGTTCGCTCGGCTACGTGGCCTACGACGACGAAGGCGTCAAGACCAAGAAGTGGGACATCATCCGCAACGGCATGCTGGTGAACTACCAGGCCACGCGCGACCAGGCCCACATCATCGGCGAGAAGGAATCGCACGGCTGCTCCTACGCGGACAGCTGGAGCACCATCCAGTTCCAGCGCATGCCCAACGTGTCGCTGGAGCCGGGCAAGGCGCGCCTGACCCCGGACGAGATGATCAAGGACGTCAAGAAGGGCGTCTACATCCTCGGCCGCGGCTCCTACTCGATCGACCAGCAGCGCTACAACTTCCAGTTCGGCGGCACGCTGTTCTACGAAATCAGGAACGGCAAGATCACCGGCCCGCTGGAAGACGTGGCCTACCAGTCGAACACCCAGGAGTTCTGGAACGCCTGCAGCGCCATCTGCGACGAGCGCGACTGGCGCATGGGCGGCTCGTTCTTCGACGGCAAGGGCCAGCCCAGCCAGGTCAGCGCCGTGTCGCACGGCTCGAGCACCACGCGTTTCAACGGCATCAATGTGATCAATACCGCACGCAAGATCGGATGAGGAGACCAGGATGAAATCCCTGAATCAAGAACAAGCAAAACGCATCGCCGACCGCGTGATCGGCTTCTCGAAAGCCGACGAATGCAGCGTGTCGATCGAAGGCAACCGTACCGGCAACATCCGCTTTGCGCGCAACAGCGTGTCGACCGCGGGCCTGACCGAGGACATGCAACTGGCCGTGCGCGTCGCCTTCGGCAAGCGCACCGGCACCGCCGTGATTAATGAATTCGACGACAAGTCGCTGGAAAAGGCGGTGCGCCGCGCCGAGGAACTGGCGCGCCTGGCGCCGGAGAATCCGGAGTTCGTGCCGGCCGTCGGCAAGCAGGAATACCGCGGGACCCAGACCTTTGTGCCAGGCACCGCCGCCATCGACCCGGACTACCGCGCCGAAGTCGCCGCCGCCAGCATCGGCCAGGCGCGCGCCAAGAAGCTGGTCACCGCCGGCTTCTTCACCGACAGCACCCGCTTCGCCTGCATCGCCAACTCGAACGGTGTGTTCGGCTTCCAGGAATTCACCGACCTGTCCTTCACTTGCACCGCGCGCACCGAAGACGGCCGCGGCTCGGGCTGGGTGACCCGCTCGGCCGTGGATGCGCGCCGCTTCAACGCCAGCGAAGCGGCGAACGTGGCGATCGAGAAGGCGCTGCGCTCGGTCGACGCCAAGGCGCTGGAGCCGGGCCGCTACACCGTGATCCTGGAGCCGGCCGCGACCTCCGAAATCCTGGGCAACATGTTCAGCTCCTTCAGCGCGCGCTCGGCCGACGAAGGCCGCAGCTTCCTGGCCAAGAAGGGCGGCGGCAACCGCCTGGGCGAGAAGCTGTTCGACCAGCAGGTGAACATCTGGGCCGACCCGTGGAACCCGGACGTGCCGGTGGCGCCGTGGGACAACCAGACCATGATCGCGCGCCAGCGCACGGACCTGATCAAGGATGGCCGCGTGGCCTCGCTCGGCTATTCGCCCTACTGGGCCAAGAAGACCGGCAAGCAGGCGACCGCCAGCCACGGCAACATGATCATGGCCGGCGGCACCAAGTCGCTGGAAGAGCTGATCGAAGGCACCAAGAAGGGCATCGTGGTCACCCGCACCTGGTACATCCGCATGGTGGACCCGCAGTCGCTGCTCATCACCGGCCTGACCCGCGACGGCACCTTCTACGTCGAGAACGGCAAGATCAAGCATCCGGTGAAGAACTTCCGCTTCAACGAGAGCCCGGTCACCATCCTCAACAACATCGAGGAACTGGGCAAGCCGCAGATCATCGGCGGCGACGAAGTGCCGTTCCAGATGGTGCTGCCGCCGATGAAGGTCCGCGACTTCAACTTCACCTCGCTGTCCGACGCCGTCTAAAAAAATGGCCTCATACGATTTCTACTTCACGCGCCTGATGTATGAGTCGGGCGACTGGGACGTGGATATCCGCATGCCCAGCAACGTGCTGAACTCGCTCGTCGAGTACACCACCTTGCGGGTGGATCCGGTCGAGCGCATGGTGGCGCTCGCCGATCCGAAAATGCTGCAGGCGCCGTTCTGCTACCTGGCCGGCCACAAGCTGGTCCAGTTCACCCCGGCGGAACGGCGCAATTTCGAGCGCTACGTGCGCGGCGGCGGCTTCGTCTTCGTCGATGACTGCAACCACGACATCGACGGGCTGTTCGCCAAATCCTTCGAGGCCGAGATGATCAAGATCTTCGGGGCCAGCGCCATGAAGAAGATCCCGAATACGCACCGGCTGTATTCGTGCTTCTTCAAGTTCGACGGCCCGCCGACCACGGGCGGCGAGCTGAACGGCTGGGGCGACGACCTGGTGCACGAGTACCTGAAGGCCATCGAGTTCGGCGGCCGGATCCGGGTGCTGTACTCGAACAAGGACTATGGCTGCGAATGGGATTACGACTTCCGCAACAAGCGTTTCCTGGCGGTCGACAATACCCGTTTTGCGGTGAATATTATTCAATATGCGTTGGGAGCGTGAGCGGTGGCTGAACGTGATGCGGTAGCGTGGGATGAACGGGAAATCGCCGAATTGACGGCGAAGGTGGACGCGCTGCGCGCCAGCATGGCGCGTGTGATCATCGGCCAGAACGACGTGGTCGAGCTGCTGCTAACCTGCCTGCTGGCCGGCGGCCACGCGCTGGTGGAAGGCGTGCCGGGCCTGGGCAAGACCCTCTTGGTGAAATCCCTGGCGCAGGCCACCGACATGGAGTTCCGCCGCGTGCAGTTCACGCCGGACCTGATGCCTTCGGATATCGTGGGCACCGAGATCCTGGAAGAAGACACCAGCACGCGCCAGCGCGTGTTCCGCTTCCAGCAGGGACCGGTGTTCACCCAGGTGCTGCTGGCGGACGAGATCAACCGCGCCCCGCCCAAGACCCAGTCGGCGCTGCTGGAAGCGATGCAGGAGCGCGCCGTCACCTTCGCCGGCCAGACCCACAAGCTGCCGCGCCCCTTCTTCGTGCTGGCCACGCAGAACCCGATCGAGCAGGCCGGCACCTATCCGCTGCCGGAAGCCCAGCTCGACCGCTTCCTGCTGCGCATCGACGTGGTCTACCCGACCGAGGACGAAGAAGTGCTGATGGTCTCGCGCACCACCCACGCGGGCCTGGACGACGCCGAGCCGGCGATGGACGTGAACACGCTGCTGCGCCTGCAGCAGCTGGTGCGCGACATCGAGATCGGCGACCACCTGCTGCGCTACGCCACCCGTCTGGTGCGTGCGACCCGCCCGGGCGAGACCACGGTGGCCGCGGTGAAGCAGCACATCGGCTGGGGCGCGGGCCCGCGCGCCGGCCAGGCGCTGGTGCTGGCCTCCAAGGCGCGCGCCCTGATGCAGGGCCGCCTGGCGGTCACGCGCGACGACATCCAGGCCATGCTGCTGCCGGTGCTGGCGCACCGCGTGCTGCGCAATTTCGAAGCCGAGGCCGACGGCATCGCCATCGCCGACATCCTCCAGGCCCTGCGCAACGAGATCAAGGTCGGCTAAGTTGTCGCTGGCGAACACCGCGCTGATCGCGCACACGCAGAACCTCGACCTCGTGATCCGGCACGTGCTGGCGGGGCTCGGGCACGGCATCCACGCCGGCCGCGAGCGCGGGGCGGGCGTCGAGTTCTCGGAATACCGGGCCTATGCGCCAGGGGACGAGTGGCGCCGCGTCGACTGGAAGCTGCTGGCGCGCGCCGACCGCTATTTCGTGCGCGAGGCCGAGCGCGACAGCCACGTCGCGGTCTGGCTGGTGCTCGACGCTTCGGCCTCGATGGCGGAGCCCAGCCGCAGCGTCGAGCAGCTCGACAAGCTCCACTATGCGCGCATGCTGCTCGGCTGCGTGGCCGCCATCGCCCAGCGCCAGGGCGATGCCTTCGGACTGGTGGTGCTGGGCGAGGGCAGGGTGCAGTTCACCCCGGCTTCGCGCGGCCCGCGCCAGCTCCAGCGCGTGCTGGCCCAGCTGCAGCGCGCCCAACCCAAGGGTGAATTGCCCGACGCCGACACCCTGCGCGCGAGCTTGCATTTTGCCCGCGCGCCGAGCGCCGTCTTCGCCGCCAGCGACCTGCTCGACTGGCCCTCGCCGCTGTCGCAGGCGCTGACCCGGCTGCGCCAGATGCGCCACGACGTGCGCGTGCTGTGCCTGCAGACCCAGGCCGAGGTCGACGCCAGCTTTTCGCCGGCATTGGCCTACCGCGACCCCGAGCAAGGCGCGGGCGTGTTCCGCTTCGGCGCCGACCTCAAGGACGGCTACCGCCGCAACCGCGAGCAGCACTTCGCCGCGGTCACGGCCGCGTGCCGCAAGAATGACATGCCGCTGACCCTGGCCGCCATCGAGCAGGCGCCGGCGGAGGTATTGCGGCGCTGGCTGCGCCGGCCCGGAGGGCGTCCATGAACGGCCTCTGGTGGCTGGGCCTCGCCACGCTGGCGCTGCCGATCTGGTGGCACCGCAAGAAGCGCGAGCAGCACAAGGCGGAGCCGCTGGCGACCGCGCGCTTCCTGCCGCGCACGGAGCCGCGCCAGACGCGCGTGTGGCGCTTCAGCGATCCGCTCCTGCTGCTGGTGCGCTGCCTGCTGCTGGCGACCCTGGTGGCCTGGCTGGCCGATCCGGTCTTCCCGTGGCGCGGCGATACCGTGATCGTGGCCGAAGGCACCGACCCGGCATGGGCCGGGCGCCAGGCTGCGCAGGCGGGGCTGGCCGAGGCCGAGCGTGTCGTCATGCCGGCGGGACAGGCCATCGCCTGGGTCCGCACCCACGAACGCGAATGGAAGCCCGATGCGCGCCTGCTGGTGCTGGGCGACATCCCGATGCCGGCGACGCTGCCGGCGTTCGGCCGCACCGTCGAGCTGCGCACGCTGGCCCGGCCGCCGGCAAAGACCGAACGCCACGTCTATATCGAGAGCGAGCGCCCGCAGGAGTGGCGCCGCCTGTTCGCGGCGCTCGACGGCCCCGAGCGCGTGATCGTCGATGCGGCGCCCGGTGCGCAGACCGAGCTGATCGTGTGGGACCGGACCGGCGCGCCGCCGGCCACCATGCGCGCGCCGCTGTGGTGGGTGCTCGACCCCGCCGCTTTCCCGGAAATGAGCAAGGCGCGTGAAGCGGACGGCGTGCTGCACGCGGACAGCGCGCGCGGCCGCCTGTGGCTGTCGAAGTCCTGGCCGCCGCGCGACCCGGACGCCGCGCGCGCCCTGATCGAACACTGGCAGCAGGTGCACATCGGTCCACGCCACTACACGGCGCCGTCGCGGGTCTTCGCCGCCTCGAAGGATGCGCGCGCCCTGGCGCCGAGCGGCGCACTGCGCGACATGCTGCTGGCCGCCCTGGTGGCCCTGTTTGTACTTGAAAGGTTACTGACGCATGCAAGAAGGCGCTGAGATCGTCCGGCGCGTCTGGCGCGCCGCCCAGCTGCGCCGCCTGCCGCTGTGGGCGGGCGGGGCGCTGCCCTGGCTGGCCGTGCCGTCCGGGCCGGGCCTGCTCGCATGGGCCGGCTGGTGCGCCTGGGACTGGGCCAAGCTGCGCCGCCGCGTCAACCACGAATGGAGCGCCTGGCTGGACGGCGCCGTGCCGGAGATGGAAGACAGCTCGGCATTGCTGGTGCACGCGGAGACGCCGGTCGCGCGCCTGCAGCGCCAGCGCTTGCTGGACCGCCTGGACGCCAGCGTCAGCGCACCCCAGCTGCGCGGCATCGCCAAGGGCCGGATCGCGGCCGGCGTCCCGATTCTCATGACCGGCGCCGTGCTGGCCGGGATGCTGTGGTTCGCCGGGCAGGGGAGGCAGCAGGCCGTCGGCGGGCCGGTCACACCGGTCGCCGCCGCGCTGGCGGCGCCGCTGTCGCCCCTCACCGTGCGCCTGGCGCCACCCGCCTACACGGGCGTGCCCGCCTCGGAATCCGCGCCGCGCGACCTGCAGGTGCCGGAACAGACGCGGGTCTCGTGGTGCTTGAAGGATCGGGATGGCGCTTCGAATACGGACAATATCGAGCTGGGCAACGGCCAGGTGCTCAAGCCGGGCAAGGAGTGCGTGCAGTGGCTGGCGACCGAATCGGTGCTGTGGCGCTGGCGCGGCCAGCGCTACACGCTGCGCGTGATTCCCGACCAGCCGCCCGAGATCACGATCACGGCGCCGGGCCAGATGGTGGTCGAGCTGCCCGAGAACGCCACCACGGCCGCGATGGGCGTCAAGATCCGCGACGATTACGTGATCACGCGCGCGACGCTGCACATGACGCTGGCGCGCGGCAGCGGCGAGAACGTCCGCTTCACGGACCGCGAGATGCCGCTGCCGGCCTCCAGCGACCCGAAGCAGCGCAACTGGTCCAGGCAGTGGTCATTGGCCGAGCTGGGCATGGAGCCGGGCGACGAACTGTACTTCTTCGTGCGCGCGCTTGATAACGCATCGCGCCCGCACGCCGTGCAGTCGCCGACCTACACCTTGCGCCTGCCGGCGCCGCCGGACGAAGCCGAGGAAGAAAGCGCGGCGATGCCGATGCTGGTCAAGCCGCAGAGCCTGCGCAGCCAGCGCCAGATCATCATCGACACCGAGCAGCTGGTGGCCGACATGCGCAGCACGAAGATGAGCGAAGAGGCCGTGCGCGACCGCAGCCAGAAGATCGCGGGCGACCAGGGCATGCTGCGCCGCCGCTACGGCCAGTTCCTGGGCGAGGAATCCTCGCTGTTCGCCGACGACGAGGGCGGCGACGAGCACGGCGACCACGGCGGCGAGGAGAAACCGGACATCCTGCACCAGTTCGGCCACGCCCACGACGAATCGGAAAACGCCACCCTGTACGACGAGGAAACCAAGAAGGTCTTGCGCCGCGCCTTGTCGGCCATGTGGGACGCCGAGAAAGCCCTGCGTGCGATCGCGCCCAGGACCGCGCTGCCGCCCGAGCACAAGGCGCTGGAGGCGATCAAGGAACTGCAGCAGGCCGAGCGCGTCTACCTGCACAAGACCGCCTTCACCCCGCCGCCGATCAAGGAAGAGAAGCGCATGACCGGCGACATGGATGGCACGGCCAGCTACCGCCGCGAGCAGGGCGGACCGGAACAGCCGGTGCCGGACGAGGTCCGCGCGCTGGTGCAGGCCCTGTCGAGCGACGGTCCGCTGCCGGCCCTGTGGACGCGCACCGCGCACGACTGGGTGCGCGCACGCCTCGCGGAGGATGAACAGCGCCTGTCGGCCCAGCGCGCGATCCAGGATGTGGCGGACGGCTGCACCAGCTGCCGTCCGGTGCTGCGCGCCTGGCTG
Source organism: uncultured Massilia sp. (assembly GCA_966210615.1). Lineage (GTDB taxonomy): Bacteria > Pseudomonadota > Gammaproteobacteria > Burkholderiales > Burkholderiaceae_D > Telluria. The sequence goes on along the minus strand of CBIHLT010000100.1, from coordinate 9,325 downwards.
CGCGCGGGAGCGGGGCAGGGCCAGGTGCTGCTGCAGGCGCGCCCGAGCGTCGAGACGCCGTTCGTGCGCAGCTGGCGCGAAGGGAGCAAGCCATGAACAACCCGCTCCTGATCGCGGCCATCGCCGTTGCCGGCGTGGCAAGCCTGGGCATCTACCTGTGGCGCCGCCAGTGGCTGGATGCAGTGCTGGTGGCGATCGCCGCCGGCGCGCTGGGCCTGTTCGCCGCGGACCTGCGCGTGCCCGGCGAAGGCGGCCGCACCCTGGCGCTCGACCCGAAGGCGGTGCCGGCTTCGCTGGACGGCATCCGCGCGCTCACGCTCAAGGGCGACGGCTTGCGCGCCGCGCAGTGGAACGACCTGCCGGCGCGTCCGCTCGCCTGGGACATGCCAAGCGGCGGCGGCCTGCGCCTGGCCTTCCCGCGCGAAGTCGCGCTGGGACGCATGTTCACCCTGAAGGTCGAACGCGAGGACAAGGGCGAAGCACGCCTGGAACTGCTGGCTGAAAATGGCCAGGTGCTGGCGCAAGGCAAGGGCAATGGCGACCTCAGTGCCGACTGGCTGCCGCCGGTGGCCGAGCCGGTGGTGCTCAAGGCGCGCCTGCTGGACGCCAGGGACAAGCTGATCGCCGAGGGACCGGTGCCCTTCATCGTGCGCGACCCGGCGGTCCTGCAGGTGCAGGGCCGCTTCGGCGCGCCCTCGTTCGACCTGCGCGTGCTGAACGAGCTGCTGGTGGGCAGCGGCGCGCTGCTGGACTGGCAGGTCATGCTCAGCCGCGCCGTGACCCGTACCGAAACGCCGCGCGAGGAGATGGCGGCGCCGAACCTGATGGTGACCGACGCCGCCTGGTTCGAGCGCGCCGGCGCGGGCGAGCGTTCGGCGCTGCTGGCGAAAGTGGGCCAGGGCATGCCGCTGCTGATCCTGGGCGGGAACGCGAACGATCCTGGCGTGTGGTCGCGCAGCCTGCAGCTGCCCTTGCAGGCGCAGCCGGCCGGCCGCAAGATCGAGGCGCCGCTGGAACTGCCGGTGGCGCCGCTGGTGCCCGCTGCGCGTACGGCCGGACCGTGGACTGGCTCGGACAGCCTGGTCTGGACCCGTGGCTGGCAGAAAGGCCGCATCGCCTGGCTGGGCGTGACCGAGTGGCACCGCCATGCGATCGGCGAACCGCGCGCGCTGGCGCTGTGGTGGCAGGGTGTGCTGGACAGCCTCGGCATCGAACTGAAGCAGCAGACCGAATGGCTGGCCCCGGCCGAGATGCCGCTGCCCGGCCAGCGCCTGGAAGTGTGCGCACGCGGCGTCGGCGGCGAGGTGGCGATTCCGGAACTGAAGCAGACGCTGGCCTGGCAGCGCCGCGCGGACCGCGCGGATGCATCCTGCGTGGCCGTGTGGCCGCGGAAGACGGGCTGGCTGCAAGTGCAAGACAAGAAGGCCGGCGCGCATGCGATCTATGTGTACGCGCCGACGGACTGGCCGCAATGGCAAGCATCGCAGCGGCGCGACGCGACGGCGCGCTATGCGGCGCGCACGCCCGCTGCGGCGGCGGAAGGACCGACGCGTGCGATGCCGGCCTGGCCTTTCGCGCTGGCCTTCACCCTGGCCATGCTGGCGCTGTGGTGGCGCGAGCGGCGTTAAGAGGAGCAAGCGGAATGGCAACCGAACGTCACTTCGTCGATTACGTCATCGAACAGGCCGGCTTGGGTGGCCGGCTCACCTGCAAGAAGCTGTTCGGCGAGTTCGCGCTCTACCTGGACGGGAAGGTCGTGGCCTTCGCCTGCGATAACAGCCTCTTTATCAAGCCGTCCCAGGCGGTGCAGACGTTGGCGCCGAACCTGCCCAAAGGTCCGCCCTATCCGCAGGCAAAGGACTTTCCGATCGCCGACGAGCTGCTCGACGATCCGGAAGCGTTGCGGCGCCTGATCCTTGAAACGGCCGCGCTGATGCCGTCTAAAGAGAAGAAGTCACTTGGGGCCAGCGGGCGCTCGTACGCTCGCAGGGAGCACGAAGACGGCAAATAAGAACTGGCGGCAATTTGCCTGTCGGTCTGCTTCAGATCGATAGGTTCGAGTAATCGCAGGAAGGATAGCCAGCAGTCGCCATCGAACCCCCGCGGCTTACATAACGCCAGTCAGTTTCAGGATCGCGCCTGCCAAGCCAAGTACGCAGATGATGATGAAAAGGCCCAACAGGAACTCAAGGACCTTCTTCACCGCAAACGGCACCCATACTCCGACAACGGCACCACCGATGAGACCCATCACCACACTTCCGACGCCGCCGAAAGACAAGAAGGTGATCACGGCACCACCGATAGAACATCCCACGATGATCGCAAGCGTCAGGAACCCTTGTAGCCGCTCGAAATTCCATGCCATCTTGCCCGCATTCGTTGGCTTGGTTTCACTCATCGGCGCCCCCCCGAGCTGGGCAAGAGCAGCGTCCCCTTGTGCGGAAAATCCTGCAAGATCTTCGATCACGAACCCCTCCTCATGGACGACTGAGTTTCGTATCGTAGCGATGTAACGGAGGCTCTTGACCAGTTGTGAGGGGAGTGTTGTCTCGATACTGGAAACTTTCTCGTGGAGACCCTTCCCGGTCGCTTGGTACTTTTCCTCAAGTAGAGATTCGAGGCGACGCGAGAGGCTTACAGCAAGTTCAATCTGGCTCATGGCATGTGCTTTGACGGCGATGAGAGTCACCAGCCACATGCGGCGTGATGCTGCTTCGACCGGACCTGTCCCACTATGTAATAACGAAAATTCGCAAGCCCCGAGGCTCTTTTAGTAGCGTTCAGGATAGCTGGATTAGTGCTGTAATGCAACATTATCGTAGGCTGATACTAGGGAATGTGCTCGGCATCAGGTGGCGGCACCACCCACCGGTGCATGCGCTCCTCGTAGACGGAAACCGTCGGGGCAGGGAAGTCCGGATCCGCAAACGCGCCGACGGGAATGCCCACATAGGCATCCAGCCCTCCGGGCTCATAGTAGACCGTCGCGCCGCATTGCGGGCAGAAGTGGAATATCGCGGTCGAGCCTTCATCCCCCGTGCGGGCGTACGCCGTCGACCGGCCGCTGATGGCCACGTTCTCGCGCAAGAACCGCGCTTGCTGCCCGAAGACGCTGCCGGTACGGCGCTGGCAAGCCAGGCAGTGGCAGATCGAATTGCGAACCGGTTCGCCGGTCACGCGCGCCGACAGCTGGCCGCAACTGCATGCTGCAATCCGGGTGTTCACATAGCCTCCCTGTTCCTCATATTGCCCGCAGCCGCCTGTCCCTGAGCGTCAGCAGGCCCTTGGCGGTGTACAGCACGATCAGCGACCCCGCCAGGTCGCCCACGCACATGACAAAAAATCCCAGCAACAGCTCCTCGTTATCCTGCAGGATGAACCAGAGGTGATGAAGCGCGGGGCTGGCGATTGCGCAGCCGACGGCGCAGACCAGCAAGCGCGTCGGAGTCAGGTTTCTCAGCGAGGACTGGAGACCGTATTCCCGCTGCGCGATGAGGTAGACCAGGTAGGGCCCCGCAGCGCCTGCGATCGTGCCGGCGAAGGCACGCGCCATATCGCCCGGGAAGTAGTACCAGTAGCAGGCAAACCAGCCGGTAATCAAGAGGCCCACGGCGCCGGCCCAGCCGAACAGCAGCGTACAAAGCAAACGGGTCCCGGCGGGAATATAAATCCACCCTATGCCCTGCAAAAACTCCGCACGGCGGAAGAACACCTCGTTCAGCACCATCGTTGCGCCGTGAAGGAAGATCGTGCCCGCGATCATATAAAGACTCATGCGAAGCTGTGAAACTGGCTGATTCATCCTGCCCCTGCTGCGTTGATTCGCCATCCGTCTGTTTCGGGCCGATGGCATCGGTCGGTTGGCCCAGTGTAGAGGGTAGCTTGCTAGCCTGGCAAGCAAAGACAGGTAGACGGCGCCATCCGCGATCCGCCAGGTGCTCGTATCATCGGATGAACAACCATCCGTCAGGCGGTAAGCTGTGAATAAGAGATAGTTTCCGCATGGAAATTAAATGCGACAATGCGGATTCATGATCTGTGCAGTATCGAGAGACACCATGCTGACCCTGCTCCGCCGCCTCTTTTCCTCCACTCCCCCGGCATCCCGCCACGCGGCGACATCGTCGCGCCTGGACCAGGCGCCGCCGCCGGACATCGACGCCGGCCCGGGGCCTGCGCTCGGCCTCGTCCAGCACATGCGCTTTCACGGAGGCTTTCCCTACATGGATTGGCCACGCCTCCTGGAATGGAAGGACGCACTGCCGCCGGAGCGCCGGGCGCAAGCCTGGCTGCAGGCCGAGCAGGCCTGGTTGCTGCACTTCCGGGATGCGCTCGGCCCGCATTTCAGGGTCGATGAATCGGAGCACGCCTTGCTGCTGTCTTCACTGGAAGACAATGTTGTGCGCGCCACGCTCGCGTTCATGGAAAAGACGCTCAAGCGCGTCACCCATACCCTCGACGGGATCGCCGCGATGCCGTCCATGGGCAAGGACATCCTGATCGTCTTCGACGACGAAGACAGCTACTACCGCTACGTCGCGGCCTACTATCCCGATGCGGGGGAATTCGCCTTCAGCGGCGGCATGCACATCGACGCCGGCTGCAGCCATTACGTGACGCTCAAGGGCGACCTGCATGCGATCGAACCCGTCATCGCGCACGAGATGACGCATGGACTCCTTGGCCATCTTCCGCTGCCGCTGTGGCTGAACGAAGGCATCGCCGTCAACACCGAACAGCGCCTGACACGGGTGGGGGCGTCCAAGCACACGCCGCAGGAGCTGCGCCAGATGCACCTGGCGTTCTGGGGCGAGGAAGAACTGCAGCAGTTCTGGTCGGGGAAATCGTTCCAGCGGGTGGACGACGGCAATCTCCTGTCCTACGACCTGGCACGCATCCTGGTCGGACACCTGGCCAAGGATTGGGACGCGTTCAGGCGCTTCGTGCTGGCCGCCGATGCGGCGGATGCGGGGAACGCGGCGGCGCTGGAGCAGCTCGGCGTGGGTGTGGGCGAGCTCGCCTGCGCCCTGCTGGAACGGGAGCCGTCCGCCGCATGGAGTCCCGATCCGGCGTCCTGGAAGCAGGGATGATGCGGGAATAAAGAAAGCCCGCGATGCCGGTTTTCCGGCATCGCGGGCCCTCACCTCGATCAGAAGGTGTAGTCAGCCTTCACGTAGAACGAACGGCCGTTGATGCCGAACGGGCAGGTCTCCCAGCAGTGGGTGAAGCCCAGCTGCGGGAACGGCGCCGCCTTGACCGGATCCCACTTGGTCGGGTAGGTGTCGAACAGGTTGTTCACGCCGGCGCTCAGGCTCAGGTTCTTGTTGAACGCGTAGCGGCCGGTCAGGTCGACGATCCACTTCGCTTCCCAGGTCTGGATGAAGCCCGGGGTGAAGCCCTGGCCCTGCACTTCGCCGAAATAGTTGGCGCGCGCGGTCACGTTCCACGGACCGGTGGTGTAGTCGGCCGCCAGCACGTGGTGCTTGCGCGGCTGGCCGCGCTCGATCAGGGTCACCTGCGCGTCGTCGAACAGCTGGGCGCCGCTCAGCACCGGCGATTGCGAGTGGCGGTCGTCGACTTCGGTCTTGTTGAAGCCGAGCTGGCCGGACAGCACCAGGGTCGAGCCCTGCAGCTTGAGGGTCTGCTGGGCCACCAGGTCGAAGCCGGTGGTGGTGGTGTCGATCGCGTTGGTGAAGAACTGCGCCTGGCCCACGCGCAGCGGATCCAGGATCGCCTTGATCGGGCAGGCGGCGGCGGTCGGGCAGGCGCCCGACTCCGGCGAGATGTTGCTCGAGAAGACGATGCGGTCGTCGATCTTGATGCGGTAGACGTCGGCGGTCACCGACAGGCCCTGGCTAGGGCGCAGGATCGCGCCGAAGCTCATGCTCTTCGAGGTCTCTTCCTTCAGCGGCTCGATGCCGAAGGCGCGGGTGACGGCGCTGTTCTCGCGCGCGGTCAGGGTCTCGGTCAGCACACCGGCGGCGTTCAGGTTGGTCGAGACCGAGCTGTAGAACTTCTGCTGCACGCCCGGCGCACGGAAGCCGGTCGACAGGGAGCCGCGGAAGCCCAGGGTGCGGCTCGGATCCCAGCGCGCGCTCAGCTTGCCGGTGGTGGTGCTGCCGAAGTCCGAGTAGCGCTCGTGGCGCACGGCGGCGCCGGCCGAGAAGGTGTCGCCCCACTTGCGCTCCAGGTCGAGGTAGAGCGCGGTGTTGTGGCGGCCGTCGTCGACGGCGGTGCCCGGGGTGTAGCCCGGGAAGCCCTGGATGCCCGAGGCGGCGATGCCGCCGTTCTGGTTGAGGATGACGATGGCCGGGTTGTTGGTGCGGCCGTACTGGTAGGACACCGGGTCGCCCGCTTCGATCTCGTAGTTATCCTGGCGCCATTCGAAGCCGGTGCCCACGTACAGCGGACCGCCCATGAAGTCGACCGAACCCTTGAAGTCGAGGTTGAAGGTGGTCTGGTCGAACTTCAGGGTGCCGGTGTCGGCTTCCAGCGGCGAGGAACCGGTTTCGTAGTAGTAGCTGACGTTGATCGAGTTCCGCTCGTGGAACTGGAGCTGGCTGCGGCCATGGGTCAGGCTGATGTCGGCGCTCCAGTCGCCCGACAGGTCGTGGCGGTAGCCGGCCGAGATCGAGGCATCCTTGACGGTGGTGATGATGTTCGGCAGGAAGCCGTTCGGATACACCGCCGGCACGTTGCGGTCGTCGCCCGCCGAGCGGAAGAAGCCCGATGAATCGCCCTTGCGCTTGGAGGCGCCGCCGAAGGTGTAGAACTCGCCGCCGGCCACCGGCAGCGAGGCGTTCATCCACAGGTAGTAGTCCTTGGCGTCCGAGTCGCCGATGCGCTGGGTCACGCGCGGCGGGTCCACGCGCAGGGTGTCCACGCCGGCGCGGTTGGTTTCTTCGCGGTCGCGCGCTTCGGCCGACAGGTTCAGGTAGCCGCCGTCGGCGCCGAGGGCGAAGCCCTTGTGCGCGCTCAGCGAGATGGTGTCGCCGTCGCCTTCGTCGGTGGTGCCGGCGCTGGCGCTGATGGCGCCCTGGTTGCCCTTCTTGAGGATGATGTTGATCACGCCCGAGATCGCGTCCGAGCCGTACTGCGCGGCCGCGCCGTCGCGCAGCACTTCGATCGACTGGATTGCCGACAGCGGGATGGCATTGATGTCGGTGCCGGCCGAGCCGCGGCCGATGGTCTGCTGCACGTTCACCAGCGCCTGCTGGTGGCGGCGCTTGCCGTTGACGAGCACCAGCAGCTGGTCCGGGCCCAGGCCGCGCAGGGTGGCCGGGCGGATGATGTCGGTGCCGTCGCTGATGAAGGTGGAGGTGAAGTTGAACGAAGGGTCGAGATCTTGCAGGATCTTGCCGAGTTCCAGCGAGCCCGCCGACTGCAGATCCTTGGAACCGATCAGGCCGACCGGCACCGCCGTGTCGAGGGCGGTCTTGGCCTGGGTGCGCGAACCCAGCACCACGACCTGGGCCACGTTTTCTTCAGTTTGCTGCGCGGCTGCAGGCGCCAGTGCCGCCATGAGGGCGGATGCCAGCAGGGCGCGTTGTGGCAGTTTCTTCTTCGTCATCCTCAATCCTTTTACGTTGTGTTTTGTGTTCTCGTCCAGATTACTCAGACGCAACTTAATATTAACAACGAGTTATAACGAGGAAAGCATTTGTCATCGAAAGTGGTAATTACAAATGTATCTTCCTTGCCTAGATGTAGCGCAAAAGCCACGTATTTCGCGTGGTAGCGCTTAGCTATGTGATGTGGATAGAAATCGCGCAACAAAAATGTCAAATCGGAAAGGTAGAAAACATCCGCCAGCTTGTTACGTTCGCTAACAACTCTCTCAATAGTGCGCGAAAAGAACGATATACGATGAACAACAAGCCGGTGCCGAAATCGGGGGGTATCCGGCCAGGCGGGGCATTGCTCCGCCGCCCTGGATTTGCCGTCGGGCCGCGAAGACGGACGACACGGCAGTATTGTTTTTGCAGCCACACCATGACCCAGCGACGAACAGACGAGCGCAGCGCGCTTGTCACCGAATATGCGTTGTTTCTGGCCGAGACACGCGGCGTCGGCGCGGGCATGCTGTACCTCGAAAGCTGCAACGTCTCCCGGGAGATTCTCCTGCGCGCCTTGCGGGATCCGGGATCCCGTCGCAGCAAGGAGCGGCGCCAACAGCGGAGAAACGACTAGCACATGAATATCACTCAGCTCTGCAAACGCTATGGTCTTGAGCACTACGGCAACCTGGAAGATGCGTGGGACGCCTTCGGTCCCTCCGGCATCGTGCTGATGCAGTTATGGCATGGGCCCAATCAGCGCCTGCAGGACCATCCGCTGCCCGGCGCCCACCTGCGCGTGCTGTGCTTCGACAAGGCACACCACGAGGCGGCCGGCGCGCAGGCCTACCCGGGCCGGGCCTGGAGCATCGCCGCCGTCGAGAACGGCGCCAGGGGATATGCGGCGATGTCGGTGGCGCCGTCCAGGCAGCGCGGTGCGGGCGCCTGGGCCAAGTACGCCAACCTGGAGCGCGTGTTCCCGGTGCTGGCGCTGGAACGCGAACCGAACGGCGACATCTTCGCCGTGCTCGGCCTGCCGGTACCGGCGTCGGAGCTGGGCGCGCCCTCGCTGTCGCGCCGCGGCCGTCCCTCCTTGAGCGCGGCAGCCCGCGCGGGCATGACACCGGGCGCGGGCGGCGCCCGTCCTGCCGCTAGCCCTGGTGGTCGCGCATCCACTCCTTCAGCCCATTGACCCAGTTCTTGGCCGGCAGGTTCCAGCGCCGCTTGATGTCGGCGGCGCGCTCGTAGAGCACCGAGAAGTCGAGCTGGGGCGCGTTCTTGAACGCGAGTACCACGATGTTCGCGTCGTGCACCTCGGGCAGCCACACCACCGCGTCGAACACATCCTGCATCGCCAGCAGGTTCTTGTCGTAGTTGCCGAGGTCGCCGAACACATTGGCGGTCATGATGCCGCCGTCCTTCAGGCAGTCGTGGCAGCCCCGGTAGAACTCCGGCGTATCCAGCACCGGCCCGCGCGCATCCTGGTCGTACAGGTCGACCTGCAGCACGTCCGCCGTGCCGTGGTTGGCGCGGTCCAGCACGAAGTCGAGCGCGTTCATCTCGCGCACGTCCAGGCGCGCGTCGTCCTCCGGCAGGCCGAACAGGGCGCGGCAGATCGCGATCACATTCGGGTTCAGTTCCACCGCCGTGACGCGGGCGCCGGGAAAGCGCTGGTAGCAGAACTTGGTCAGGGCCGCGCTGCCCAGGCCCAGCTGGACGATATGGCGCGGGGCCTGCAGGAACAGCGTCCACATCATCATCATCTG
>CBIHLT010000099.1:0-16783 GCA_966210615.1 uncultured Massilia sp. | reverse complement strand
CAGAGGCGGCGCGTGCTGCAGGCGAAGCAGCCTTGCATGCCTGTGCGGTCGCGCGGCCTGACGATGGTTTTGACCGGGGAGCAATCCAGTGGTCGCGGCGGTGAGGGAATTCGGTGCCTGCTGGGACAGCGGCTCGCAGGACGAAAAAAACCGCATCGATGAATCGATGCGGTTGGCGTTGCCTACTCCCTGCACGGCAATGAGCATGCTGGCGCTTTCGCTGTCTCGGGTACCGCTTGTCGCGGCCGCTTATGCCCGGGGCTGTAAGCGCATGCGCCCTCCGGCTAACACTGAATTACCGCTCGCTGCTTCCGGAGCTGAAGGTGTATCCACGCTTCGGCCGGCGTTGAGTTACCGCTCTCTGCGGGCTGTCTGTCCCCGAGCTGAGGAGGCATCCGTCCAGCGGCCAGCGCAAAATTCAGTGGCGGCGCCTGATGTGCGGCGCCGCCGGCCTGCCTGAGGAAGCGGCGAGGCTGATCAGTACTCGTAGGCGCCGATGTCCACTGCGGCGCCGCGTGGACGGGCCAGACCAGCGAAGTCGACGGTAGGCGCCTTGAGCGAGGTGCCGCGATCAATGGCCGGCGAGCTGCTGTAGACCTTGTAGTTGCCGGTGCCGGTGGGCTGGTAGTTCACGAACAGCGGTTCCGCCGAGACCGAGCCGCTCACGGTGCCGCCCACCTTCCAGCTGGTGCCGCTGCGGGAAACCAGGTTGTTGGCATAGCGGTTGTTGCCACCCATCTTGCCGCCTTCGATGATGCCGTAGGTCTTGTTGTCGTAGACGATGTTGTTGGCAACGTAGTTGTTGGCCGAGCCGGTCGTGGTGCCGGAATCGCCTTGGCCCAGCAGGATGCCGATCTTGTTGTGGAAGGTGGTGTTGTTCACGATGGTCGACGATGTCGCACCGTGCCACTGCTGGATACCGACCGCGGCGACGCCGGAGACGACGTTGTTGGTCACGACGTTATTCGCGTTGGCGATGTAGATGCCTTGCACGGTATTGCAGGTACCGATCATGCGGTAGCCGATGTTGCGCACGATGTTACGGTCGATAACCACGTTGCCCACCGGGCCGTAGGTGTCGATCGCCGCGCCGCCGCCGCCGGTGCAGCCGCCGCTGACGGTCAGGTCGTGGATGAAGTTGTGACGGAAAGTCAGGTTGCGACCCGCAGCCAGGATGCCGTGGCGGCCGCTGCCCGAGATGTCGAAACCTTCGATGTCGACGTAGTTGCCACGCGAATCCCAGGTGATACCGGTGCCAGAGACGATAATCTTGGCGCCCCACTTCACGTCGGAGACGAATTTGATGCGGGCAGTCGCGGTGCCGCTCTTGCTGGTGCGAATACCCACGCTGCCGGCGGAAGGCGCCGAGACATAGTAGGTGCCGGAAGCCACGTGGATCACGGAGCCCGGCGTGGCCAGGTAGTCGGCACGGGCGATCGACTTGACCGGACGGGTCTGGGTACCCGGGTTGGAATCCGACCCGGTCGGCGACACGTAAATATGGGCAGCCATGGCGCTACCGCAAGCGGCAAACAGAACCGCTGCGCTGGCGCTCGACTTCAGGATAAAACGGACATTCGGGACAAACTTAGCTGCTTTTTGCATTTCAAACTGCCTTAAATAGGAATTGGAGTAGCTTTGAGTACTGGCAACTTCTCAAGTTCAATAGATCTCAGGAATAATTTCCGGAGGTATGAAATTGAGAATCCCGATCTGCAATCAGGAGCGTTCCCTACATCAAAGCCACCTGCATGAAAGCGTAGCTTTGAGAACCAAAAACTTCTAAACTTCAATGGATTGCAGGAAAAATCCCCTGCCATATCGAACTGCAAGAAGTTTTTGTCGGGAACGTATTACTTGGAAAGATTCCGCCCGGCTCAGCGAGCGGAATCCCCATGGACGGCTGTTCGATCTGGTAGCCCGATAGTCGGCCACCTTTCAGCGCTCGAGCCCAGCGAATTAATATTCGTAGGCGCCGATGTCCCATGCGCCGCCGCGCGGACGGGCTACGCCTGCGTAGTCGACGGTCGGCGCCTTGAGCGAGGTGCCGCGGTTGATGGCCGGCGAGCTGCTGTAGACCTTGTAGTTGCCGGTGCCGGTGGGCTGGTAGTTCACGAACAGCGGTTCCGCCGAGACCGAGCCGCTCACGGTGCCGCCCACCTTCCAGCTGGTGCCGCTGCGGGAAACCAGGTTGTTGGCATAGCGGTTGTTGCCACCCATCTTGCCGCCTTCGATGATGCCGTAGGTCTTGTTGTCGTAGACGATGTTGTTGGCAACGTAGTTGTTGGCCGAGCCGGTCGTGGTGCCGGAATCGCCTTGGCCCAGCAGGATGCCGATCTTGTTGTGGAAGGTGGTGTTGTTCACGATGGTCGACGATGTCGCACCGTGCCACTGCTGGATACCGACCGCGGCGACGCCGGAGACGACGTTGTTGGTCACGACGTTATTCGCGTTGGCGATGTAGATGCCTTGCACGGTATTGCAGGTACCGATCATGCGGTAGCCGATGTTGCGCACGATGTTACGGTCGATAACCACGTTGCCCACCGGGCCGTAGGTGTCGATCGCCGCGCCGCCGCCGCCGGTGCAGCCGCCGCTGACGGTCAGGTCGTGGATGAAGTTGTGACGGAAAGTCAGGTTGCGACCCGCAGCCAGGATGCCGTGGCGGCCGCTGCCCGAGATGTCGAAACCTTCGATGTCGACGTAGTTGCCACGCGAATCCCAGGTGATACCGGTGCCAGAGACGATAATCTTGGCGCCCCACTTCACGTCGGAGACGAATTTGATGCGGGCAGTCGCGGTGCCGCTCTTGCTGGTGCGAATACCCACGCTGCCGGCGGAAGGCGCCGAGACATAGTAGGTGCCGGAAGCCACGTGGATCACGGAGCCCGGCGTGGCCAGGTAGTCGGCACGGGCGATCGACTTGACCGGACGGGTCTGGGTACCCGGGTTGGAATCCGACCCGGTCGGCGACACGTAAATATGGGCAGCCATGGCGCTACCGCAAGCGGCAAACAGAACCGCTGCGCTGGCGCTCGACTTCAGGATAAAACGGACATTCGGGACAAACTTAGCTGCTTTTTGCATTTCAACTGCCTTAATAATGGTTGGAGTAGCTTTGAGTACTGAGAACCTTCTACAGTCCAATTGATTTTAGGAATAACTTCCCGTGCATTGAACTCCAGAGCATCGTTCCCAATCAGGAATGTTCCTTTGCATTAAATGCTTACTGCATGAAGGAGTAGCTTTGAGTGCTGGAAACTTCCAAAGTTCAATAGATTTGCGGAAAAATTTTTGACCGTATCAAACTTGAAAGAGTATTTCCTATGGGAATTCAACTATGCTGTACTCGTAGCTCCAATGTTGCAAATGAGTAGCTTTGAGTTAGTTAAACTTCCCAAGTTCAATGGATTCAGAGAAAAATTTTCTTGGAGTATCTAATTGCAATGGGAAATTCCCTCAAGGAAATTACGTGTGCACAATTAATCAAACCGGAGAGCTAGCGGAGCAAGGGAAGGAGGGAGATGGACGATGCACAGCTTGTTTTTCGGGCCCGGCCCCAGGCCAAGCTCGCAGACCTACATACAGGCGACAGCAATACCGCGGCTCGTTCACTCGGTCACGCGGGAGATGAGAACTCGATTGTCAAGTCTTGTCGGAGGCAAGGACGCGCTCATTAATCCGTGCCGGAAACAAGGCGGCACCGGCTCACAGCATCTAGCAGGACTTCCATGCCAGTCTTACAGCGTCTTGCTGTCCAGGGCAACTGATCTCCGGCGCGCACCTTGCACTGAAAGGTTTGGCAGGCGCTCTTGACCAGGACGAGAACGCGCGTGCTTCATTGGCGGTACGGCGCTCGTGGGATGCGGAGAGGCCAGAACGCCACAGTGACGGGCCATTGAGAGGTGTTCATCGGGGTGGCTCGTCGAATCGGCCTCGTCACGTGGCCGGTCCGGGCGCCATAAACCGCCTGTCGGCGTGCCCGACGCCGGTGAATACGGAGGCGGTCCTATTCGGTTACCTGATGCTGATGTTGACAATCCAGCAGGCGCCGGCCGGAATCAAGCGGTGGCGACGTGCCGGTGGCATTGAACGGTAACGGCGAGTGACGGCGTCAAGCTGGTGGCATCGAGCGATGATGGCGAGTGGCGGCGTTGGGCGGTTGGCATCGAGCGGTGATGGCGAGCGACGGCGTCGAGCGGTCGGTTTCGCGCGGCGATGTCAAGGGCCTTGTCGTGCGGTTGGCATGAACGGGAATATCGAGCGGCGACGACGATCGGTTGACATTGAGCGGCATCGACAAGCGGCGGCGTCGAGCGGCGGTGAACATAGTCGCTGCCGGCAAGCGGCGGTGCTTGCAGTAAGAGCAAGGCGCGCATGCCGGCCTCGTCGCTTCTCGGCGAGGGAGACGCCCGCATGTTGAGGCAGTTGCCTCTGTGCAGCGGACGGCGCTACTGGAGAAGGCCAGCATTCTGGACCGTCAGGCGCCGGCCCAGGTTCATTCGGCGCCTGCTACGCTGTTGCCGGCAGGGCGTCCGGCGAAGGCCGAACGCGGCCGGTCTTCGTCTCCCTGTGTGAATACGTGGCGCTGTAGCGATGCCGGCGCAACAGCTTCCCGACGATGTGGCTGAGCATCGCCTTCCAATCGAGCGTACAAGCTTCGCTGTCGCACCGTGCCTGGAAGGTCTTTTCAGGCCCGCCCGGCAGCCATGGATCGGATGGGAAGCCTCGCCTGTTCCTTATTCGGCATATTTCAGCTGGCCGATAGGGCCGGTCTGAAACTGCGTGTGCGAACGGCCTATTCCATAGGTGATGTTATTGAACAGCACGCCTTGCGGCGACAAGCCCGCGTGGTTCATGCGCTTGACCGATTCGGTGATCTCTGCATCTGTGGTCACCCGCGCGCGCGCGAGAAGAAAGACGGCGCCGGCGCGCGCGCCAATGACGAGTGCGTCCGCGGCCAGCAGCAGCGGCGCGGTGTCGATCAGGACCAGATCATAGTTGCCGCTGACCTTCTCGAGCAAGGCGATGAAGTTCGCGTGCAGCAGGAAGTCGGTACGGTTTGGCGGCATCGAGCCGGTAGTGATCAGGTCCAGATTGTCGATCACGTTGTGGTGAATGACATCCTCCACCGCCACGGAACCGTTGATCGCCTTGGACAAGCCATGGTCGCGGCTGATGCCGAAATAGCGATGCAGGCGGCCGCTGCGGAAGTCGGCGTCGATCAGCAATACCCGCTTGCCGCTTGCCGCCATGACGGCGGCGAAATTCACAGTCACGAAGGATTTGCCGACCCGGCGGGTCGGCCCGGCGAACATCACGATGTTGTTGCGGAAATGAGGCATCGAGAACTGCATGGCGGCACGGAAGCTGCGCAGGCTTTCCACCGCCGGGTCTTCCGGCAGGATCTGCGCCAGGAGCGGCAGCACGCCGTCGTTCTTCACTTTACGCATCAGCTTGTCCTCGTTGACGCTATGCGGAATCGAGGCGTAGACCACCTTGGCGCGCAGCAGGCGCTCGACCTTGGCGGGATCGTCGATGCCGCCGCGCATGGCCTTGCGCGTGAAGGCGATCAGGGTGCCGAGGAACAGGCCGGTGATCACCGCCAGCGCCACGATCAGCGGGCGGTTGGGCTTGATGGGCTTTTCGGGCGCCATCGGAGCGTCCACCAGCCGCACGTTGCTCACGCGGCCCACCGAAATCAGGCGCAGCTGCTGGGCGGTGTTCGACAGCGCGGTGTACAGGTCGGTCTTGACCTTGATGTCGCGCGTGAGGCGCGCCTCGTCCTGTTCCATCACCGGCAGCTTGCGGATGCGGGTGTCGATGGCCTCGATTTCATCCTCGACTTCCTTGCGCTGGCGGTTGATCGCGGCCACCACCGGATGGTCTTCGGTGAAGCGGGCCAGCAGTTCGGTTTTCTTCTGGATCAGCTCCATGCGCCGCGTACGGGCGGCCGCCGCCTGGGTCAGGCTCATGCGGGCTTCCTCGCGCAAGTCCACGGTGCCATGGGCATTGCGGAACTGGTTGTAGCGGTCTTCCGACTGCTCCAGCTGGCGCTTGAGGATCGGCAGCTGCTGGTTGAGGAAGGCCAGCGACTTCTCGGCCTCTTCGGTCTTGCGCGCGAGGTTCTGGCGCATGTATTCGCGGCCGATCTCGCTGAGCAGGGCGTGGATGCGCTCGGCGTGTTCTCCCTGCAGCTTCACTTCGATGACCCCGGACTGCTTGCCCTGCTCCGTGATCACCATCGCGTTCTGGATGGCCTGGATGGTGCCGAGGCGCGAACTGCGCTTGATGCGGAAGCGCGCGCCGGGACTGGCGTGCAGGCGGTCGACCTTGATCTCCACCAGGCCGTCGGGCGCACGCACCCGGTACCGGTGGCCGACCGTGGCGTCGAACGCGATCCGCTGCCCTCCTCCTGAAAAGCGGTAGCGGTTGCCGGGCCGCGCCGTAATGATGAATTCGCGGTTCAGCCAGCTGTCCGGCACCTCGAACACCGCCACCTCCGCCTTCTCGCCGCCCCAGACGAAGCCGCCATGGCCGAACAGGCCCGGGCGCGACAGCGCGTCGCCGTTCTGGTTGGCGAACCAGGAACCGGCTACCGGGAAGTACTTGGGCTGCACCTGGATGTAGAGCTGCAGATTGTCCACCGCGCGCGAGACCACCATGCGCGAGCGCAGCAGCTCCATCTCGGCGATCGCCGCCTTCTTGGTTTCGAACAGGGACGAGGCTTCGCTCAGGATGTTCTTGGACGCGGTCGGGCTTTCTTCCTCGACGTGGATCATGAGGTTGGCCTCGTAGACCGGCTTGGCCACCAGCGCGTACAGCACCGCCACCACGGTGATGATCGCCGTGATGGTGCCGATCAGCCAGCGGCTGTCGTACAGGGTGTTCAGGTAAGCCTTGAGGTCCACGCCCGGCTCCTCGGCCTGGGGCTCCGGCGGGCGCGGGTCGAAAGGTACCGACAGCACCGGCGGGCTGTGGTAGACGTGGCTCAGCGGGTGCGGATGCGCATCGTGCGGGGTGGTCATGGCGGGGCTCCTCCGGTCAGGGCCGGGTGGTCACGCCGACGGCCGACGTCAGTGCGCCCGGGAACCGCAGGCTCAGGTGACGGTTCCAGTTCGCCAGCGGCGAGGCCGCGACGTACACGACGTCCTTGGGCCGCAGTTCGAAGGATTCCGCCATGGCCAGCGCCCCGCTCTCCCGCGCGTCGAGCCGGAACACGCGGGTACGCTCAGGCGTCTTGCGCACCACGTAGACCTGGCGCGCGTCGCCGCTCAAGGGACTGATGCCGCCCGTTTCGCCCAGCGCCTCGTTGAGGGTCAGGCGGCCGTCGTGCATCCTAAGCGCCCTCGGGGTGATCACTTCGCCCGAGACGAACACCTTGCTTTCGTCGCGCGAATGGACCCGCAGCACATCGCCGTGCGCCAGCAGGATGGCGCCGGGGTTGACGCCCTTCTGGACCAGCTCGCGCAGGTTCACGGTGTAGCGCCGCTCGCCGCGCTCGAGGACGATGCGGCTCTGGTCCGCCGTGGGGGTCACGCCGCCGGCGCGGTTGAGCGCCTCGAGCAGGGTCATCGGAATGTCGTCGATGCGATGCAGGCCCGGCGTGCGTACCTCGCCGTCGACATAGACGCGCTTGCTGCGGTAGGCCTGGACCCGCAGCGTGAGGTTGGGATGGGCGAGGTAGCGGGCCAGCTTTTTGGTGAGCAGGTCGCGCGCCCGCTCTTCGGTCAGTCCCTCCACCGTCAGCAGGCCGATCAGGGGAAACTGGATGCGTCCCAGGTGGTCCACGGCGAAGCCGGGCGGCGCAGAGTTCGCGGCGGCGCCGCCGCTGTCGGCCAGCGCGGTGGCCGTATTCATGCCGCCGGCGGCCAGCTCGGGATGGTCCCACACCACAATGGCCAGGATGTCGCCGCGGCCGATGGTGTAGGGCGGCGGATGGCTGACGAACAGGGGCGTCAGGTCCTGGCGGGCGGCGCCGGCGCTCGCAAGGCGTTCGGCCTGGATCAGTTGCTCGGTGATGAGCTCGGTAGGCGGCGGGGCCCCGCCACCGGCGGGACCTGCGTGGGAAGCGAAGCCGATGCCGTTGGCGCATCCGGCCAGCAGCAGGGGAAGCAATAGCGGCAGCAGCGGGAATATCGGCGGCAGGCGGCGATGCGGGAGGCGTTTCAGCCGGGTGGACAGCCGAGCCAAGCGCCGGGGAAACAGGCGGGAGAGCGGCGGCCCGGACTGTTGAGGCGCGCACGGGGCGTATCGGCAACCCGATATTGCAACTGAACAAAACAAAGCCATGATTGTTGCCTATCAAAAATAGACGCATTACTTGCGTTGTTCAGTTCAGCGTACGGCGTCTATCAGGCCCGGCTTTGCAGCGCGTCAAAGATCGGGGCTGGAACGCCCCGGAGTGCGGACGGGCGTCTAACGCATCTCTTCCATCAGCTTCAGACCGTCGGCAAAAGCCCACACGCGGCGGATTTCGATGACGTCGAAGCGCGCCGCCACGTTGGGCGGGAAGGCCGAGTAGCGCGCGTTCAGGCGCACGAAGCGGCGCACCGCTTCGTCCATGTCCGGCCGGCCGCTGGAACGCAGGATGGTCACTTCGTCGATGCTGCCGTCGCTGCGCAGCGACACGCTGACCAGCGGATCGATGCGCACTTCGCGCGCCGAGAAGCGCGCCCCGCCCAGCACGGCGTTGCGTTCGAGTTTCTGGCGGACGCTGTCGACGTACAGGCGCAGGGGAACATCGCGTTCCGCGCCGTCGGCCACCACGCGCCGTCCGTCCGGCGCCATGGCGGCCGGCTGCGCCGGCGGCGTCACGCTGGGGATGGTCAGGCCGCGCAGCAGCTCGCGTGCGCGGCTGCCCATGGCGCCCGCGAGCGCCCCGGCCGCTGCGCCTCCCGTGCCGGCCCCGGCGCCCGGTCCGGCCGCCCCGTTCGCCGCGCCCCGCCCGGCCAGGCCCGGGGCCGCGGCCAGGGCGCGTCCGCGCTCGTCGGCGCCGCGTCGGGCGTCCTCGGCGGCGCGCTGCTCCGATTCCTCGGCAGCCTGCCGGGCCAGGCGTTCGGCCCGCGCGCGCTCGGCCGCCTGCTGTTGGGCGAGCTCGTCCGCCAGCCGGCGCTGGGCCTCGTCGATCCGCCGGCGTTCGGCCTGCTCCTGCGCCAGCCGCAGGGCTTCCTCACGCTGGCGCTGGGCCAGCTGCTCCGCCAGCCGGCGCTGTTCTTCCTGGGCGCGGCGCTGCGCCAGGGCCTGCGCCTCGCGGACGGCGGCTTCCTCGGCCATCCGCTGCTGCGCCTCCTGTTCCCGCTGCTGCAATTGCGCGGCGGCCTCTTGCGCGAGGCGCGCAGCTTCCTCGGCGGCGCGTTGCTGCGCCAGGACCTGCTCTGCGCGCTGGCGCTCGGCCAGCTGCCGCGCACGCTGTTCGTCGTCCAGGCGGGCCTGGTCGGCTTGCGCCCTGGCCTGTTCGGCCTGCTGGCGGGCAAGACGCTCCTTCGCCTGGCGATCCTCGGCCAGGCGCAGCTCAGCCTCGCGTTCGGCGGCGGCCAGGCGCTCGCGTTCCTGTTCCAGCTCCCGCGCACGGCGCGCATCTTCCTCGGCGGCCGCCCGCAGGGTTTCCGCCTCCGGCGCCTCGTCGTTCGCAGTCTCGTCCGCAGTCTCGTCCGCAGTCTCGTCCACCTGCGCCACCGCAAGGTCCGGCATGCCGGGAACCTGGACCGGTTCAGGGTTTTCGCCTGCCGTGTCGGGCCCTGGCGCCGCATCCGCGAGCAAGGCTTCCGGCGTGGGCGCCACCTCGGGCAGCGGAACGGTGAATTCCGAATCGACACGCGCCTCGGCCGCGATCAGCGGCGCCGATACGGGTGCGATGCGCCGCCTGGGCGCCGCTGGCCTGACGCGCTTGGCGAGCCTCGGCTTGGCCTTGGGTGCGGCTTTGATTTCCCGGCGCGCGGGCGCCGGCGGTACGGGATCGACGAGGCGCAGTCCGGTGACTGGCCCCTGGGCGACCACGGCGGCCGCGAGCGGCGGCGGCGGCTCGGGCGCCTCCGTCGGCGTCAGGGGAAGCGGCTCCGGGAGGGGCGCAGGCGGGACGGCCGGCGCCAGGCTGACGGTGATCGGTCCGCCGCTGCCGAGATCGGGCCCGGGCACGCCGAACTGCAGCGAGAGCAGCAGCGCATGCAGCAGCACCGATACCGCTATGCCGGTTCCGAGGCGCCGGTCGGCGCGGCCCTGCTGGTATCGGCTGCTTGCGTTCGCTGGAGGCATGCCCTTCTGCTTGCGATATTGTCAAGCAGGCATCTTAGCGTTTACTCAGCCGTTGTGCGAGGCGCGCACGATAGGAATCGGCCGGCGGCGAGGCAGCTCAATGGCAGGGTCGTTCAGGGCCGGGCCGGCGCGAACTGGTAGGTTTCCCCGTGTTTCAGGTAAATGACGTCCTTTTCCAGGCCGGCCGCCTGGACTTCGCGGGCGAATTCCTCGAGCGGCGACTTGAACACATCGTAGTCGTTGTAGTGGATCGGCGCCGTCTTCTTCGCCCGCACCAGCTGCATCATGCGCACTCCGTCCTTGCCGTCCATGGTGACCTTCACGACGCCGAGGATGCGCGTGCCGCCCAAGTGCAGCAGGGCCAGGTCGATGCCGGGGAAGTACTTCGGAATCGCATGGATGTCCTCGTAGACGAGGGTATCGCCGCTGATGTACATGCGGTAGCGGGGAGCCTGGGGATCCGGTCCGAAGTCGAGCACCGAACCCATCACCCTGGGCAGCAGCGCCGCCACGCCGGCCGGCCCGTGGCGCCCCGGGGTCGCGGTAACGCGCAAGCGCGCATCGCCGCGCCGCACTTCCACCCGGTCCCACACCGACAGCCCGTAGACCCGCGTAAAACCCATGCGCTTGAGCCCTTCCCCGCCCTCCTTGGTGGTGACGATCGGCGTGGCGCGTGCGAGCTTTTCCTGCACCAGCTGGTCGAAGTGGTCGCCGTGCAGGTGCGACAGCACGACCAGGTCGATCGGCGGCAGGTTCTCGAACGCGATCGCGGGATCGGTCAGGCGCTTGGACTTGAGGCCATAGCCCAAGTGCACGTGGTCGCCCTTGTGCAAGAAATTCGGATCGGTGAGGATGGTGAAGCCCTGGAACCGGATCAATACGGTCGCGGTGCCGATGAACTGCACGCTGCCCTCCTCCGCGGCCGGCGCAGCCGCCGGCGCGAGCTGCAGGGTGAAGCTGTCTCCCTGCGGGACGCCGGCCTGGGACTGGGCCCGGGGCTGCTCCTGGGCCTGCCCCGGCGATGCGGCGCAGGCGAACAGGGCCGCCAGGGCCAGGCGCTGCAGCGTGCGGACAAGGGTCATTCGCATTCCTCCGGTCTCGGGCGAACCGGGTCGTCCGCCGCAGACGCACAGTAGCATGCGTGCGCGCGGGCAGGCGTACGCTTCGGAGGCTAGGAGCGCGGCTTCAACTCAGCGATGCGGCGGCGCCCGTCCGCCCAGGCGGTACCGGCCAGCGCCGCTTCGCAGGTCGCGCAAGGCTCGAAGGGGTTGCAATCGTGTGTGTAGTCGATGCAATTGGCGCCGATAACGATTTTGGCGGCATAGGCGTCGATCCGCCCCGTCGGCGCGGCGGTGCCGCCTTTCGGCAGCCATTTTTCGAAGGCGTCGAGCGCCACGCCGTCGGGCACGTACCAGCGCTTGCGGGTCGGATTCCACCTGGCGCCGAGCGCCTTGGCGCCGTCCTTGTCGGCATATGGGACATCGAGAAACTGCATGGTCTGTGGAACGTCAAGATCAATCGGGTCATCCTGGCGGCGCGCAGGACGGCGGCGATGGTGCCGGCCGCGGCATGCATGATAACCCGGCGCCGCCCTCGCCCCCAAATGCAGGCCTAGCCGCCCTCCTCGAACAGCTGGCCCGCGCGGTCGAGGATGCGCTGCAGCGCGGGGTGGTCCACACGCCGTTCCACGGTCACGGCGTAGAACTGCTCGACGATGGTCTCGACGGTGCCGGCCTGTTCGAGTCCGTACTGCGCGCACACGTCCGCCGCCAGCACGGCGGGCACCGCCATGAAGCCCGCTCCGGCGCCGGCGAAGGACATGAGCAGCGCACCGTCGTCGAACTCGCCCACCACGATGGGACGCAGGCGCTGCGCTTCCAGCCAGGCCTTGAGCCGGCTGTGGAGGGTGGCGTCCTGGCCCGGCATCAGGAAGGGTGCGCCCTTCAGCCGTCCGGGAAAGTTGCCCGGCCGGGCAAGGCACAGTTCGGGATGGCCGACCACCGCCACTGCGCTGGACCCGAGCAGGTGCGTGTGGCCGCGCACGGTGCCGCCGGGCGGCAGGCCCTGGTCTGAGATGACCAGGTCGAGCCGGTGCGCGCTCAGTTCCTGGACCAGGTCGGCGAAGCGGCCCTCGCGGCACACCAGGCGCATCGCCAGTCCGGCTTCGCGCGCCGGCTGCAGCAAGCGAAAAGCCATGGCCTTGGGAATGACGTCGCAGATCCCGACACGCAGCGTCTCGGTGCCCGTGAACACGCCGCGCCGGATCGCCTGTTCCAGTTCGTTGCCGATGCTGAAGATCTGCTCGGCATACTGCAGCACCGTCTTGCCGGCCTCGGTCAGTTCCAGCAAGCGCCCCTTCTTGCGGAACAATTCCTCGCCCAGCTGGGCTTCGAGCACCTGCAGCTGGGTGCTGATGGCCTGGGCCGAAACGTGCAGCTGCTGGGCGGCCCGCGCCACGGTGCCGGCGGTGGCGACCACGTGGAAATACTGGAGATGCTTGTAATTGATCACCGGACGACTCAACCAAAAAAATTGATGATTGCGAAAATTTATTCGATTTTACTTTCGCATCGACGCTTCGTATAGTGGGTCTTCCAGTTCACCACTCAAGAGGATTGCCATGAGACCCTATGCCACCAATAGCCATAAAGCCATTTCGCGCCTGCTCGCGCTGGCGATGATCGTCGACGGCCGGCTGGCGCCGCAGGAGCTCAAGGCCCTGCACCACAGCGGCCTGCTGCGCCGCCTGGAGCTCAGCGAGGACATCTTCGACGACACCGCCGGGGAACTGTGCCAGGACCTGCTGGCCAGCACGGGCGAGCGCCAGGCGGATCAAGCCGGCAGCGAGGTGGAACTCGGTCCGGATACGATCGACCGTCTCCTGGCCGAAGTCGACGCGCCCCTGCTGCGCGTATTGGTGCTGCAAGGCATGCTCGACATCGTGCGCGCCGACAAGGTCATCGACCACCGCGAACGCCGGCTGCTGCGCCGTGCGACCCACGCGTGGATGCCCACCCTCGAACCCGCCGGCAGCTGACGGCGCAAGGAGGACATCATGGAACTGCTCTATACCGTCTGGCTCGGCGCGCCCGTCTGGATGTGGGCGAGCTTCGTCGCCATCGTGGTGGCGCTGCTCGCCTTCGACCTCGGCGTGCTCAACAAGGATGACCACGTCATCGGCGTGCGCGAAAGCCTCAAGCTGTCGGCCCTGTACATCGCGGCCGGCCTGGCCTTCGGGCTGTGGGTCTGGCACGCCTTCGGCAGCGAAAAGGCCCTGCACTTCTATACGGGCTTCCTGATCGAGAAGAGTCTGTCGCTGGACAATATCTTCGTCATATCGCTGATCTTCGCGACCCTGTCCATCCCGGCGGTCTACCAGCACCGGGTGCTGTTCTGGGGCATCCTGGGGGTGATCCTGACGCGCGGCATCATGATCGGGGCCGGCTCCGCCCTGGTGGCAAGCTATTACTGGGTGCTGTACATCTTCGGCGCGATCCTGGTGATTACCGGCATCAAGATGTTCTTCGCCTCCGACAATCCGGACCAGATCCGCGACAGCGCGGTGCTGAAATGGCTGAAGGGCCACCTGCGCATGACCGAGGGCATGCGCGGCAACGCCTTCCTGGTGCGCGAGCCGGATCCGGCCCGGCCGGGCCACACCCTGCTGCTGGCCACGCCGCTGTTCCTGGCGCTGTGCATGGTCGAGGTGACCGACGTGATTTTCGCGGTCGACAGCGTGCCGGCGATCTTCGCCATCACCAGCGATCCCTTCATCGTCTACACCTCGAACATCTTCGCGGTGCTCGGCCTGCGCGCCCTGTACTTCGCGCTGGCGGCAATGGTGGAACGCTTCACCTACCTGAAGTACTCGCTGGCGGCGGTGCTGGTGTTCATCGGCTCCAAGATCTTCCTGGGCGACTTCGTGTTCGGCGGTAAAGTGCCGGCAAGCCTGTCGCTGGCGGTGACGGCGGTGCTGATCGCGGCGGGTATCGGCTATTCGCTGTGGCGCACGCGCTCCAGCCTGGATGACCGCGCAGCGTGATGTGCAAGGGGCGGGTCGGTGAAAGAAACTGGCCCGCCCTGAGGGAATCGAACCCCCGACCCACAGCTTAGAAGGCTGTTGCTCTATCCAACTGAGCTAAGGGCGGAATGAAGAGAGGCGCTACTATAGCGCGCCGGGCGGGGGCTTGCAACACGGCACTACTTGGTCTGCAAGCGAGAGACGTACGAAAAGCAGGCCGTCGTGGACGGCCTGCTTTTTTTGTCGGATGGTCGGAGTACAAGGATTCGAACCTTGGACCCCCTGCTCCCAAAGCAGGTGCGCTACCGGGCTGCGCTACACTCCGACGCGATTTCATGATACTCCCGAAGGAGCGATGCGCCAACCCGGGCACGATTGAAGCCGAAAGGGGCGTCAATCGTGCTTGATAGCAATCAAGCCGCCAGCTTGTCGGCGATGCGGCGCGCCATATTCTCGGCGACGTCGGCTTCCTTGGCTTCCACCATGACGCGGACCAGGGGTTCGGTGCCCGAGGCGCGGATCAGCACACGGCCGCCGTCGCCCAGTTCGCGCTCCACGGCTTCCTTTTCCGCCACCAGGGCCGCGTCCTTGGTCCAGTCGAAGCCGGCCGGCACTTTCTTGTTGATCAGCGTCTGCGGATAGAGCTTGAGCTCGGCGCAGCACTCGGCCAGGCCCTTGTTCTCGCGCTTGAGCGCCGACAGCACCTGCAGGGCCGAGACGATGCCGTCGCCGGTGGTGTGCTTGTCCAGGGCCAGCAGGTGGCCCGAGCCTTCGCCGCCCAGCAGCCAGCCGCGTTCCTTCATCACTTCCAGCACGTAGCGGTCGCCGACCTTGGCGCGCGCGAAGCCGACGCCCATTTCCTTGAACGCCACTTCCAGCGCCATGTTGGTCATCAGGGTGCCGACGGCGCCGGCCACCGGGCCGGTCGCCATGCGGTCGCGCACCATCACGTACAGCAGTTCGTCGCCGTTATAGATGCGGCCTGCGGCGTCGACCATGATCAGGCGGTCGGCGTCGCCGTCCAGCGCGATGCCGAGGTCGGCCTTGTTGCTCACGACCGCTTCCGACAGCGCCTTGGGCGCGGTGGCGCCGACGCCGGCGTTGATGTTGAAGCCGTCCGGCTGGGCGCCGATCGAGATCACTTCGGCGCCGAGTTCGTGGAACACATGCGGGGCGATGTTGTAGGCGGCGCCGTGGGCGCTGTCGACCACGATCTTCAGGCCGCGCAGGTCCAGTTCGTTCGGGAAGGTGCTCTTGCAGAATTCGATGTAGCGGCCCTGGGCGTCGCGCAGGCGGGTCGCGCGGCCGAGCTTGTCGGAGGAGACGCAGCCCATCGGCTGGTCGATTGCCGCTTCGATCTCGAGTTCGACGGCATCCGGCAGCTTGGTGCCGTGTTCCGAGAAGAACTTGATGCCGTTGTCCTGGAAGGGATTGTGCGAGGCCGAAATCACCACGCCGCCCTGCAGGCGCAGCGCACGGGTCAGGTAGGCGATCGCCGGGGTCGGCATCGGGCCGGCCAGCATCACGTCCACGCCGGCGGCCGAGAAGCCCGCTTCCAGCGCGGCTTCCAGCATGTAGCCGGAAATCCGGGTGTCCTTGCCGATCAGCACGACCGGACGGCCGCTGCTCGACTTGGCGCCTTTCGCCAGCACGGTGCCGGCGGCGTAGCCGAGGCGCATGACGAAATCCGGGGTAATCGGCGCAACGCCCACGAGTCCACGGACGCCGTCCGTACCGAAATATTTGCGTGCCATTCTTGTCTTCTTTTCTTTCCTTGATTAATCGATAGTCGCCGCATGCCAGACCTTCAGGGCATCGACGGTGTCTGCTACATCATGCACACGCACAATTCTAGCGCCATGCGCTACCGCAGCCAATGCCGCCCCGATGCTGCCGGCGACACGCTGCTCGACCGGGCGCCCGGTGACGGCCCCGATCATGGACTTGCGCGACATGCCGGCCAGTACCGGCAGGCCCAGTTCATCGCGGATGCGCGCCAGTTCGCGCAGCAAGGCATAGTTGTGCTCGACGGTCTTGCCGAACCCGAAGCCGGGGTCCAGGCAGATGCGCTCGCGCGCGATCCCGGCGGCGCTCAAGGCCTCCACCCGCTCGCGCAGGAAGGCGATCACCTCGCCCACCACGTCCTTGTATTGCGGCGCCTGCTGCATGGTCTGGGGCGTGGCCTGCATGTGCATGACGCACAGGCCGCAGTCGCTGTCCTGCACCGCCTCGATTGCGCCGGGCGCGCGGAAGCCGTTGGTGTCGTTGATCATGTCGGCGCCCGCGATCAGGGCTTCGCGCATGACGTCCGGCTTGCAGGTGTCCACCGAGAGCGCCACGTCCAGGGTCTTGAGGGCGTACAGCGCCGGCATCACGCGGCGCAACTCCTCATCCAGGGGCACGCTGGGCGAGCCGGGGCGGGTCGATTCGCCGCCGATGTCGATCATGGTGGCGCCGTCGCGGATCATCTCCTCGGCGTGCGACAGGGCGAATTCCAGGCCCTGGTAG
>CBIHLT010000098.1:0-16790 GCA_966210615.1 uncultured Massilia sp. | reverse complement strand
GGCTCCTGATCGAGCGCACCGAAACGCCGAACGAAGCGCGCCTGCGCTGGCAGAAAACGGCCGTGCCGCGTTCGTTCCACAGCGCCGTGTACGGCGGGCGCAGCAACCATCGTTATGTGACGGCCTATGACGTGGCGATTGGTGGAGGGAAAGCGCCGACGCATCCGTTGTTCTACAAGTATCTGTGTGCGGTGGCAGATTGGCGGTTGAAGAAACTATCGCTCGACGAGAAACCTCGGCCAGGCATCTTGCTTTGGGAAGACTTCTTGCAAAACTACACCTGTTTTTGGGTGGACGAACGTCCATGGCGAAAAGCACTAATCGAAGGGAATCAAGTGTATTACTCGAAGGGGCAATTGCCTCATGATCTTCCACTACCGCCCAGCGGGCTGCCGCCGTCCATTGTCGTGGAATCGATGTCCGGTATAGCCAAGAAAACAGATCGAGTGACGTCATGAGCGCATGCAAGCGATTACGACGGTCTTCCCTAGCGCAGTTCTTACATGAAGCGGCAATCCGATTTGCGCTTGCATCGCTCATCTTAATTTCAAGCGACGCAATGGCAGCAACTAGAGTAACGGAGGCGACAATGAGCAAGTTATGGTGGCTCGGGGCTGTCGTGCTGGGCATTGGACTACTGCTTGGAGGACGTTGGGTGTTGGCAGCGCGTGAAGCCAATGCGCGCCAAGCGCAAGCAGCAGCAGCGAATGCAAAAGCACGCGAACAATTGGCAGTCGTGAAGAGCGAGCAAGGGCGACGTGAGTACGTCCTGGAAGTCGTCAATCTTGGGGTCACCCTCGACAAATATCGGCAAGGCAAGCTTTGGGAAGCGCTACAGTCCGGCAACCCATATACTTCGCTGCGCGAGCACGATCCGAAAAAATACCCGTGGGCAAGTAACGATAAACTTGGGATGAGCGGCGGACGAAGCGGCGACACGCTGGAAAACGGCGCCGGCTATACCGTTACGGAATGGGGAACTCCAGTCTTCACTGCACGGCCACCAAACAGAAGCAAATATGCCCATCATCCGCACATGTCTGGTATAGGGATTGCCGCAGGGGCGGAGTCATCCGGGATGATCGCCAGTCTGTTCGTGGCCGGTCCTGCCCTTCGCGCTGAGCGGCCAGATCGGATCCTTGAGGGCGTTTTCGATTTCTTCGATGCCAACCCAGACGTTCCCTATGTGGTCTTGAACGCGGATGACGGCATGGATGTCCGGGAACGTTACCTGCCCCCTGGGTCGTCACCGCTCGTCAAGGATGGCTATTACGTACCCGAAATGCCGGACGCGTCGACACTCCTGGTTCTAGCCCGCCGTGAGCGTGTCGATCCCATCCGTCCGTTCGCCTACGAGGACATCGACGGCTACGAAGTTCCCATGGAAATACTCAACCGCGACGGAGTCGCGCGGCGTCTCTTCCTTGGCTATCTTAATCTGCAAGAAACCGTGCCGCAGCCGAATGATCCCGATCTGGCAGGAAAACGCGTACCTACTACAGCCGAATGGCTGGATTTCGCCGCCAAGTTCAGCGTGCGGCCCGACATCCGCGGCACGGGCGCGATCAGCTTCCTTGACCGGGAATTCAACGCCAAGCACCGCCCCCCTCTGGACTGGAAGCCGACGCCCTGGTTCCCTGTCCCCTGGAGCAAGCTGCAACTCGAGCAATTCGACCAGATGGCCACACTCGGCTACATCCACCGCCCCGTCTTCGTGAAGACAACCGACGAACACGGTAAGCCGCTTGCCCGGAGCGAGGCGCGCCAGAAAGCGCTCCTTGAAGGTTTGCAGCAAGCCTTGCGCACCCTGCCTGAAGCCGAACGTCCCAAGGCGCCGGCCCGCGTGATTGCCGCCACCAACAACCAGACCGAGCAACTGGTCGCTCTCGAGGGCATGCTGCACCAGTACGCAGCACAGGGCGGCCCCGAGATCGACAGCGGCAAACTCGACCAATTCATCAATATCGACCGGCGCCTCGGCAATACCGGTGCGGCCACCTTGTTCATGGAAATGGCCATCGGCGTCATGGGAAGTTATCGCGCCGGCGGCCCAAGCCTGGCGGTCAACCTGCGCGATCCTCACGAGGCAACTTTCATTTTCATCAGTCCACCCTCGGAGGAGAAGCGCAAGGCCCAGAACAAATCACGCGGCGATGTGTTCCGGCCTGTCAAATCGATGGCAGTCGATCCTGCGAACTATGCCGTGCCGGAGACCAAGTAGCACCGAGCCTTCGGTCTTTTGGGGATTCACTCATGAAAAACGTTATTCGCCTGGGCGACGCAAGCTCGCATGGCGGCAAGGTGGTCAGCGCCTGCGCCGCCCACTTCACGGTCCACGGGATTCCCGTGGCCTGCGTGGGCGATACGTGCACTTGTCCCATCCCCGGCCACACAGGCTGCAAGATCATGAGCGGCTCGCCGCATCACATGATCGATGGGAAGAGCATCGCCTTTGATGGCGATAGCCTCAGCTGTGGAGCAAAGCTGATCTCGAGCTTCAAACACTTCGGGACCGACATGTAGCGGAGTGTCCATGCACTTCTATTCGGCCACCGCTTTCTGTCGGTGCAGGTTCGCATACTTCACCCCGAAATACATGATGAACAAATAGCACGCGGCCGGCACCAGGAAGGACGGCTGCAGGCCGATGGTGTCGGCGAACATGCCCTGCACGAAGGGCACCACCGCGCCGCCCACGATGGCCATGCACAGGATGCCCGAGCCCTGGCCGGTGAACTTGCCCAGGCCGTGCAGCGCCATGCTGAAGATGGTCGGGAACATGATGGAATTGCACAGGCCGACCGCCAGGATCGCCCACATCGCCAGCTTGCCTTCGCCGAAGGCCGCCGCCAGCACCAGCAGGATCGCGCCAAGGGCGTTCACGGCCAGGGTCTTGCCCGGGCTGACGTAGCGCATCACGGCGAAGCCGATGAAGCGGCCCACCAGCGCGCCGCCCCAGTACAGGCTGACGTACTGGGCGCCGTCGGCGTGGCTCAGGCCCGCGATGTGGCTCTCGCCCAGGAAGTTGATCAGGAAGCTGCCGATGCTCACTTCCGCGCCCACGTACAGGAAGATCGCCAGCGCGCCCAGCACCAGATGGCGGTAGGCCATGGCGCCGCCCTTGCCGTCCACCGCGACGGTGCTGTCGTCGTGGCTGATCTTCGGCAGCCTGGCCACGGCGAACAGCACCGCCAGGATCGCCAGCGCCGCCGCCAGGCCCAGGTAGGGACCTTGCACGGCGGCCGCTTCCTGCGCCTTGTACGCGGCCTGGTCGGCCGCGGACAGGGCCGCCAGCTGGTCGGCGCCGAGGGTGGCGGCCGACAGGATCAGGATGCCGCCCAGGGCCGGCGCCACCGTGGTGCCGAGGGAATTGAAGGCCTGGGTCAGGGTCAGGCGGCTGGACGCGGTGCGCGCCGGGCCGAGCACGGTGACATAGGGGTTGGCCGCCACCTGCAGGATGGTGATGCCGCTGGCCAGCACGAAGAAGGCGAACAGGAACAGGCCGTAGCCGCCCTGCGAGGCCGGATAGAACAGGGCGCAGCCGGCGGCCGCTATCATCAGGCCCGTGACGGCGCCGTTCTGGTAGCCGATGCGGCGGATCAGCGCGCCCGCCGGCAGCGACACGATGAAATACGCGCCGAAGAAGCAGAACTGCACCAGCATCGCCTGCAGGTAGGTGAGGGTATAGATCGACTTCAGGTGCGGAATCAGGACGTCGTTCAGCGACGTGAGCAGGCCCCACATGAAGAACAGGATGGTGACGATCACCAGCGCGCCGGTGTGCGGGTTGCGTTCCCCGTCGGCGGCCGCCGCCAGCGTCGGGTTGGGTACGGTGTTGTGCATGGGATCTCCGTGGTGAAGGCTAGGCCGCGAGCCGGTCCGACAGCATCGCGGACACGCCGCGCAGCGCCGGGTATTGCTCGGTGATCAGGTAGGTCGGGATGCGCGCCAGGTAGGGGCTCAGGCGTCCTTTGTCTTCGAAGCGCGCGCGGAAGGCCGAGCCGGCGAACAGGCTGCCGAGGCGCGGCACGATGCCGCCGCCGATGTACATGCCGCCGGTCGCGCCCAGGGTCAGCGCGACGTTGCCAGCCACGCTGCCGAGGATGGCGCAGAAGGTCTCGACCGTGCCTGCGCAATCGCGGGAGCTGCCGTCCAGCGCGGCCCTGGTGATCTCCGGCGCGCCGATGCGCTTGCCGGTGCGCGCCCAGTGGATCAGTTCCAGGCCCATGCCCGACAGCAGGCGCTCCGCAGAGACGTGGCCATACTCTCCCCACAAGGCTTCCAGGATCGCCACCTCGTCGCGGTTGGCCGGCGAGAAGCTGACATGGCCGCCTTCGCCCGCCAGCGCGATCCAGCGCTTGCCCGCAGGGATCACGCCGGACACACCAAGGCCTGTGCCGGGGCCGATCAGGCCGATCGGCCGCCCTGCCAATTCGACGCCGCCACCGATGCGCTGGCGCTGGTCCGGCGCCAGGTGGGGCAGCGCCATGGCGAGCGCCGCGAAATCGTTGACCACCAGCAGCGTGCCCAGGTCCTGTTCGCGGCGCAGCGCCTCGATCGAGAAGCTCCAGTGGTGGTTGGTCATCCTGACCTCGTCGCCCTCGACCGGGTTGGCGATGGCGATGGCCGCATGGCCCACCGTGTCCACCGCCAGGCCGCGTGCGCGCGCCTTCGCCAGGTAGGCGCGCATCGCTTCGCCCAGGGTCGGATAGGCGGCGCAGGCCAGTACCTCGATATCCAGCAGGCCTGCGTCCGACTCCAATGCGAAGCGTGCATTGGTGCCGCCGATGTCCGCCAACAGGCGTAGTGCGCTCATCGGAGTTCCTCGCAGCGCACGGCGTCGGCGTCGCCCGCGGCGCCCCCGGCGATCTCGATATTGGTGAAGGCCGCCGCGAAGGCTGCGTCGCTGGTGAGGCTGAAGGGCGTGTCGACCCTGGCCAGGTCCAGGCCATGGAAGCAGGCCAGCGGCAGCTTGACGGTCTGCTTGCCCTTGCCGGCCAGGCGCTTGAACAGCGCCGTCGCGTCGACCGTGGCCTGCTGCACCGCCAGCGTCACCTTGCCCGCCGGCGCCGCCTGGACGATGGTGTCGAAACGCAGCACCGCGTCGGTGCTGGCCGCCGCCGGCAGCGCCATCGGGCGCGCGCCACGGGCTTCAAACGTGGCCGGGCCGGTCCAGGCCACCAGCTTGGCGTCCTGCTGGGTGTTCACCTGCGAGGTCGTGACCGTAATGCCCGGCAGCGCGAAGCTGGCGTTCAGGTCGGCGCCCAGCACGGTGCTCTGCTGGCCGCTGCGGATCGCCAGCGGGAAGCTGGCGCGGTCCGCCTGGCTGAAGACCGGATAGGTATTGCTCACGCCGCAGCCGCCCGCCGGCACGGTCTCGTCCAGCTTGCCCAGGCGCGAACGGCTCGCCTTCTTCAGACCGTAGCCGTAGGCGAACAGGGGCGCGTAACCCTTGTCGCCCACGTTCAGGCGGGTCTGGCAGGCCGACTTCGGCCAGGAGAAGGGCAGCTTGCCGCGGAAATCGTAGGTCCTGGCGCCGGCGATGAGGAGATCGGACACGCCCTTGCCCTCGGATCCCGGCAGCCAGGCCGCGATGAAGGTGTCGGACAGATTCAGCAGGTCGTTGGCGTACAGCGGACGGCCGGAAACCATCACCGTGATCACCGGCTTGCCTTTGCCGGCCACCGCGCGCAGCACGGCCAGGTCTTCCGGGTAGCGGCTGCTGTGGCGCAGGGTGCCGGACAGGCCGATGTCGCCATCGCCTTCCGCATACGGGCGCTCGCCGATCACGGCGATCACCACATCGAATGCGGAGACGTCGACGTCCTTCGCGTCCAGGCTGTAGCTGACATTGGCGCTGCCCGCCGCTTCGCGGATGCCGGCCAGGATGGTGTCCGCATGCTTGAAGTCGGCATTGGTGTTGGCCGTGCCCTGCCAGGTCAGCGACCAGCCGCCCGACTGGTTCGACAGGTCGTCGGCGCTTTTTCCCACTACCAGGATCTTCTTGCCGCGCGCCAGCGGCAGGGCGGGGCCCTCGTTCTTGAGCAGCACCAGCGACTCGCGCACCGCCTGGCGCGCCAGGTCGCGCGCCAGCATGGCGTCTTCCTTGCCGGCGTAGGCGTTCTGCGCCGGGCTCTTGCCGAACAGGCCGGCGCGCAGCTTGACGCGCAGGATGCGGGTGACGGCATCGTCGATGCGCGCCATCGGGATCTCGCCGCTTTCCACCTGCTTGACGGTGTTGGCGATGAAGGCCTTCCAGTCGTCCGGCACCATGATCATGTCGATGCCGGCATTGATCGCCTGCGGGCAGCTGTCGTTGCGGCAGCCCGCCACTTCGCCGATGCCGTTCCAGTCGCTGACCACGAAGCCGTCGAAACCCATCTTGTGTTTCAGGATATCGGTCAGCGCGGTCTTGCTGCCATGGAGCTTGCCGTGTTCCTTGCCGGTGACGGGGTCAAGCCAGCTGTTGAAGGACGCCATCACGGTCTGGGCGCCCGCGCCCAGCGCGGTCAGGTAACCCTGGCCGTGGATACCCAGCAGTTCCGCTTCGCTGACCTTGGTCACGCCGCGGTCCTTGCCGTTCTCGGTGCCGCCGTCGCCGATGAAGTGCTTGGCGGTGGCGACGGTGTTGGCGTCCTTGAAGGCGCCTTGCATGCCGCGCACGTATGCGCCGGCATAGCTTTTGACGACGGCGGGGTCTTCCGCATAGCTTTCGTAAGTGCGCCCCCAGCGGTCGTCGCGCACCACGGCCAGGGTCGGGCCGAACACCCAGGCGATGCCGGTGGCGCGCACCGCCCTGGCGGTGGCGGCGCCGATGTCGTGCACCAGTGCCGGATTGCGCGCGGCGCCCAGGCCGATGTTATGCGGGAACAGGGTCGCGCCCGGCACGTTGTTGTGGCCGTGGACCGCGTCCGTGCCCCAGATCACCGGCACCTTGACCGCCATGTCGGTCTTCATCGAGGCTTCGTGGTAGGCCTGGGCCAGCGCCAGCCATTCCTTGGCGCTCGCGTGCTTGTTCCCGTTCGGCCAGCTGCCGCCGCCGTTCAGCACGGAGCCGAGGTAGTAGCGGCTCACGTCCGCCGGCGTGGCGGTCTTGATCTCCGGCTGGGTCATCTGGCCGATCTTCTGGGCCAGGGTCATCTTTGAAACGATCTCGGCGACGCGCTTCTCGAGCGCGGCGTCCGGCTTGACCGCGCTGGCGATCTTCGGCCAGGCGGCGTCAAGTGCGGCATGCGAGGAGAGGGGAAGGGTGGCGGCCAGCGCCAGCACGAGGGAACGGAGCTTGGGTGTCATGGGAGGTCTCGTCGATTTATTCCTGGCGCAGGAAGGAGCGGTACCACTTGCCGCTGCCCTTCAGCGTGCGCTGCTGGGTGTCATAGTCGATATGGGTCAGGCCGAAGCGGCGCAGGTAGCCTTCGGCCCATTCGAAGTTGTCGAGCAGGCTCCAGGCGAAATAACCCTTGACCGGCACGCCGTCGGCGATGGCCGACCTCAGGCTGGCCAGGTGGCGCATCAGGTAGTGGCGGCGCCCCTGGTCGTCGATCTCGCCGTCCGCGCCCACGCTGTCTTCGTAGCAGGAACCGTTCTCGGTGATGTAGATCGGGCCCGGGTGGTAATCCTTCTCGATGCGCAGCAGGAGTTCGGCCAGTCCTTGGGGCGCGACTTCCCAGCCCATCGCCGTGGTCTCGACCTCGCCCGGCGGCAGCACTTTGGCGTCCAGCGGCGCGTGGCCCGGCGCGTGGGCGATGGTCTCGGGGAAGTAGTAGTTAACTCCCAGGAAGTCGGTGTCGACGGCGATGGCTTCCATGTCGCCCGGCAGGACGCTTGGCGCCGCATCGCCGATCGCGTCCAGCGTTGCCTGGGGATAGCCGCGGCCGTGCAGCGGATCGAGGAACCAGCGGTAGCGCAGGCCGTCGTGGCGCGCCATCGCGGCCAGGTCTTCCGGCCTGCTGCTGGCGGCGCGCAGCGGGTGCAGGCTGAGGGCGATGCCGACCTTGGCGTCGGGGACCTTGGCGCGGATCAGCGGCACCGCCTTGCCGTGCGAGAGCAGCACGTGGTGCGCCACCTGGAGCGCGGTCTTGAAATCGGTCAGGCCCGGCGCGTGCCAGCCTTCGAAGTTGCCGATGATGGCCGTGCACCAGGGTTCGTTGTGGGTGATCCAGTGCTTGACGCGGTCGCCCAGGCGGTGCGTCATGGCGTCCGCGAACTCCAGGAAAGCGTCCACGGTGTCGCGGTTGGCCCAGCCGCCGCGGTCCTGCAGGTACTGCGGCAGGTCCCAGTGGTAGAGCGTGGCCCAGGGCTGCAGGCCGCGCTCGAGCATGCCGTCCACCAGGCGCGAGTAGAAGTCCAGGCCCTTCTGGTTCGGCTGTCCGCCTGGCTCGCCGAAGATGCGCGGCCAGGCGATCGAGAAGCGGTAGGCATTCAGGCCCATGTCGCGGCCGATGTCGAAGTCTTCCGGCCAGCGGTGGTAATGGTCGCAGGCGACCGAACCGTTGGAGCCGTCGCGCACCTTGCCGGGCGTGGCGGCGAAGCGGTCCCAGATCGATTCGACGCGGCCGTCGACCGCGCCGGCGCCCTCGATCTGGTAGGACGATGTGGCGCAGCCCCACAGGAAGTCGGAGGCGAAGTCGCTTCGCGCTGGTGCGGCAGGCTCGGGACGGTTGGCAGTGGTCATGGTTTCGCGTCAAATAAAAAACGTTGTGTGGACATTCTAATGGAAAGCTTTCCAATCCGGCGATAAAAAAAATGGCCGCCTGGCGGCCACCCTCGCGGCTCGCCTCATGATTTTTTCTTTCGGACGTCCGGCGCCTTGGCCAGCGAGGCGCGCAGGGTCACGCTGACCGGGAAGGTGCGCGACACGGGGCGCTGCAGGTCGTAGCAGCGGTTGAGCAGCATGTTCAGGCCATTCAAGGTCATCTCGCGCCAGGGCATGTGGACGGAGGTGAGGCGCGGCGCCGAGAAGGCCGCGCTCTCGGTATCGTCATAGCCGATCACCGACAGGTCGCGCGGCACGCTGATGCCGGCTTCCTGGAAGTAGGACAGGGCGCCGACCGCCATCTCGTCGTTGGCGCAGAACAGGGCGCTGCAGGGAGTGCCGGATTCGACCAGTTCCTTGGCCGCGGCCCAGCCGCCGGCGGGCGAGAAGTCGCTCTCGGCGACCCAGATCTTGCCGGTATCGATGCCTTCGTTCGCCAGCTCGTGCATGAAGCCGTCGATACGCGCCACGTTGTCGGCCAGCGCCGCCGGGCCGGCGATGATCGCGATATCGCGGTGCTTGTAGTCGAGCAGGGCGCGCGCGGCCAGGCGTCCGCCCTGGGTATGGTCGACCGTGAAGCACTGGTCGGCGATATGGGTGAATTCGTGGTTCAGGGCCACCAGCTGGTGCTGCTTGACGCCGAGCGAGGCGATGTCTTCGTCGAGCAGGGCGCTGGTCATCATGATCAGGCCGTCGCAGCCGCGTTCGATCAGGAACTCGATGCCTTCCATCGCCTGGCGGCGCGCGTCGCCCAGGCCGACGCCGAAGGCCACCACCATGTGCAGGCCGGCGGCGCGCAGCTCGGTGTCGATGATCTGCAGGATGGGCGTGTAGAAGGTGCCGCTCAGGGCCGGGATGTAGACGCCGATCATCCGGCTGGTGCCGGACAGCAGGGCGCGCGCGGCGTGCGAAGGGCGAAAGCCCAGCTCGTCGATCGCCTTGCGCACGCGTTCCAGCGTGGCCGGGGACACCGAGCCCTTGCCGCTGACCACGCGCGAGGCGGTGCCGAGGCCCACCCCGGCGAGACGCGCTACATCCTTGATAGTCGCCACTGGCCGTTTCCTGTCGAGTTATTCAATAAACACTGAAGCATACTGCATCTTGGTTCCCGCGGCATCCGTCACGGCAAGCTGCGGCCGCCGGCCGGGTCGAACAGCGATACCCGCGCCGCGTCGATGGCGAAGCGCACCCGCTGGCCCGCCGCCATCGGACGCGGTTCGTGCACCAGGGCCGACAAGGCGTGGCCGCCGCAGTCGAGCCAGACCACCTGGTGGTTCCCCATCGGCTCCACCAGCGTCACCACGCCTTCGAGCGGGCCGTCGTCGCGGATCTGCAGGTGTTCGGGACGCGCACCGAGTGTCGCCGCGCTTGGCAATGCGCCGCTTTGCGCCAGGGCGAGCGTGAGTGCGCCGGCGCGGAAGCGCCCGTGGAGGTCGACCTCGCCCTCGATGAAGTTCATCGAGGGCGAGCCCAGGAAGCCCGCCACGAAGCGGTTCGCAGGGCGTTCATAGACTTCGCACGGGGTGCCGATCTGCTGGATGCGGCCGCCCTGCATCACCACGATGCGGGTGGCCAGGGTCATCGCCTCGGCCTGGTCGTGGGTCACGTAGATCATGGTCGAGCCCAGGGCCTGGTGCAGCATCTTCAGTTCGCGCCGCAGTTCGGTGCGCAGCTTGGCGTCCAGGTTCGACAGCGGCTCGTCGAACAGGTAGACGCCGGCCTCGCGCACCAGGGCGCGGCCGATCGCCACGCGCTGGCGCTGGCCGCCCGAGAGCTGGGCCGGCTTGCGGTCCAGCAGCGCATCGAGCTGCAGCATGGAGGCGGCGCGCTGCACGCGGCGCCGGATCTCGGCCTTCGGTGCGCCGGAGATGCGCAGGCCGAAGGACATGTTCTTCTCGACCGTCATGGTCGGGTACAGCGCATAGGACTGGAACACCATGCCGATCCCGCGTTCGCTCGGATCGGCGTCGCTCATGTCGCGCCCGCCGATCTCGATGGCGCCGCCGGACAGGTCGATCAGGCCGGCGATGCTGTGCAGCAGGGTGGACTTGCCGCAGCCGGAGGGCCCGAGCAGGACCAGGAATTCGCCCGGCTCCACCTGCAGGTCGAGATCGCGGATGATCTCGTTGCCGCCGCGGGTGATGCACAGTTTGCGCAGATGGACGTTCGACATGCGTTCAGCCTTTCACGGCGCCGGCGGCGATGCCGCGCACGAACCAGCGTCCGGAGATGAAGTAGATCGCCAGCGGCAGCGCCGCCGTCAGGATGGTCGCGGCCATGTTCACGTTGTACAGGCGCGTGCCGGTAGTGGTATTGATCACGTTGTTGAGCTGGACCGTCATCGGCGCGTTGTCGCGGCCGGCGAACACCAGGCCCAGGATGTAGTCGTTCCACACGCCGGTCACCTGCATGATGGCGGCCACCACGATGATGGGCAGCGACATCGGCAGCATCACCTGCGCGAAGATGCGCCAGAAGCCGCCGCCGTCGATGCGCGCGGCCTGGAACAGCTCGTGCGGCACCGAGGCGTAGTAGTTGCGGAACAGGAGGGTCATCACCGGCATGCCGAAGATGCAGTGCACCAGCACGATGGCCGGGAGCGATCCGAACAGGCCGGCCTTGGCCATCATCCACACCAGCGGATAGATCATCACCTGCACCGGGATGAAGGCGCCGGCCATCAGCACCCCGAACAGCAGGTTGGCGAAGCGCGGGCGCCAGAACGACAGGGCGTAGCCGTTGACGGCGCCGATCAGGATCGGCAGCACGGTGCTGGGCAGGGTGATCGCGACCGAATTCCAGAAGCCGCCGCCGACCTGGCCCCAGGCGCTGCGCCACGGATCCAGCGTCATCTGGGCGGGCAGGGCCAGCACGCTGCCGATGCGGATCTCGTCCATCGTCTTGAACGAGGTGGTGATCATCACGTACAGCGGCAGCAGGAAGAACAGCGCGGCGCCGAGCAGGAAGGCGTAGACGCCGATGCGCGCGGCGTTCAGGCGGCGCTTGCGCGGCCGTTGCTGTGGCCGGGCCGTGTCGAGGGAGGTGGGCAGGGTGCGCGTCATCGCCGGCAGGGTGGATTGGCTCATGCGTGCTGCCTCCTCGCGCGGGCGTAGGCATAGGGCGCCAGCACGGCCAGCACCGGGATCAGCATCGTCACCGCGCCGGCCGAGGCCAGGCCGATGTTCGAGCGCAGGAACAGGTGGTCCATGATGAACTTGGCCGGCACTTCGCTGGCGATGCCGGGGCCACCCTGGGTCATGGCGACCACGGCGTCGTACAGTTTCACGACGGCGGTCGACAGCAGCAGGAACACGGTGGCGATGGTGGGGCCCAGCATCGGCAGCACGATGGAGACATACACGCGCCAGGGCGGAATGCCGTCCAGGCGGGCCGCCTTCCAGATTTCCGGGTCGATGCCGCGCAGGCCGGCCAGCATCAGGGCCATCACCAGGCCCGCGGCTTGCCAGACCGTGGCGATGACGATGGTGTAGACCGCCATGTCCTGGTCGATGATCCACTCCAGGCGAAAGCCGGGGAAGCCGAGCTGCCGGACCGCGCCCTCGATGCCCTTGCCGGGCGTGAGCAGCCATTGCCACACCAGGCCGGTGGCGATGAAGGACATCGCGTAGGGGTAGAGGAAGACCGTGCGCAGCAGGCCTTCGCCGCGCACATGCTGGTCGATGAAGACGGCCAGCAGGAAGCCGATCAGCATGCTGGCCAGGACGAACAGCAGGCCGTAGACGGCGAGGTTGTTCAGCGAGAGCAGCCAGCGCTCGTTGTCGAACAGGCGCACGTACTGGGCCAGGCCGATCCACTTCTCCGACGGGAAGGTGCGCGAGGCGGTGAACGAGGTGCGCAGGGTCCACAGCGCCGCGCCCACGTAGGCGAACAGCACGGTCAGCGCCATCGGCAGCAGCGCGGCGTGCGGGGTGAGCCTGGAGAGGCGGCGAAGGGCGGCTGGCATGGCGGTCAGTATTTGAGGGCGTTGGCGATGCTGCGCTGGACCTTGCCGACCGCGATGTCCATGTTCCAGTAGGCGGTGAGGATGTCCTGCAGGGCGCCGTTCTGGTCCGGGGTCAGGTAGACCTCGGAGACGCCGAGCTGGCGCGAGCGGTCCTTGATGATGGCGATGCCCTTTTGCGCGCACAGGTCGAGCGCGGAGGCGTCGACGTCGGTGCGCACGGGGATCGAGCCTTTGAGCTTGCTGAAGCTGACTTGCAGCTCCGGCTGGGCGACCACGCCGGCGAGCAGGTTCTGGGCTTTCACCACGGCCGGGTCGTCGGTGCGCGGGAACACGAACACGTCGCCCTGGATCAGGTAGGGACTGGCCGGCCCCATGCCCGCGATGCAGCCGTAGTGCCGGCCCGCGACCTGCCTGGCGTTGGTGAATTCGCCCTTGGCCCAGTCGCCCATGATCTGGAAGCCGGCCTTGCCGCTGATGACCATGGCGGTGGCGTCGTTCCAGTTGCGGCCCGGCGAATTCGGATCGACGTAGCTTTTCAGGCGCTTGAAGGTCTGCAGGATCTGGCGGAAGGCCGGGGAGTGGATCGTGGCCTGGTCGCGGTCGCGCAGCACCTTCAGGTACATCTCGCGCCCGCCCATGTTGGCCAGCACCGCCGAGAACAGGATGGTCTCCTGCCAGGACTGGCCGCCGTGCGCGAGGGGGACGATGCCGGCGGCCTTGAGCTTGTCGAGGGCGGCGAAGAATTCGGGCATGCTGGCCGGTTCTTTCGCGATGCCGGCCTTCTGGAAGGCGGCCTTCGAATACCAGAACCAGGTCTGCATGTGGATGTTCAGCGGCACCGCATAGTAGTGGCCCTGGACCTTGATCACCTCGATGATGGGGGCGGGCAGGATCTGGTCCCAGTTGTGGGCCTGGGCGACGCCGTCGACCTTGTTGAGCATGTCCTGCTCGATCACGTCGAGGAACTGCTTGGAGGTGTTGAACTGGGCCGCGGTGGGCGGGTTGCCGCCGACGATGCGGTTGATGGTGACGGCGCGGGACTGGTCGCCGCCGGCGATCGCGGTGTCGATCCAGACGCCGCCGGCGTTGCGGTAGGCCTGGGCGACCTGCTTTACGGCAGCGGATTCGCCGCCGGAGGTCCACCAGTGGATGACTTCCGCCGTGGGGGCGGCGGCTTGCCCCGCCTGCGCGGATGCGACGGCGCACAGCCAGGCGCAGGCTGCAGCCAGATTGCGTGCTGTGACCATCGTGTCTCCGTGTTTAGCCGTTGTCATTGCGAGACGTTCCTCTGGTTGGAAACGTTCCCATTCGGCTTTTTCCCGACTATAGCATCGGCTTAATTAGCGGTCAAACAATTAATTGCATCCAGGGATTTTGGCATAGATCCGAGCGTTTGCGGCTGGTTCGCGGGCGAGCGGGAAGGTACGGCGTGTCGGAAAATCTTACAAATATGCATTTTGTAAATACGTGAATTCTTTTAAATCAACGTCTTATTCCGAGTGGCATTATTTTTGCTGAAGTGTTGTCCGTCCAAACATTTCTTGAGAGAACAATGAAAATATCCTCGACAGTTTTTGCGTGCGCACTGCTGTGCTCGTTAATCGGTGTTCCTGTACAGGCGGGCGTCTTCGCTGCCGAACAAGCTGCGTTCAACAACGCGACCGTGATCGACTTCGACGAGCTGTCCGACGACACCAATCTCACGACGCAGTATGCCGCGCAAGGTGTGGCAGACTTCAACGCCAAGGTGCTGAACCAGTATGGTTACGCGCGGACGAGCTCTTCGCTGGTCCCCGCCTTTTCGGGCAGCCAGCTCGTGTATTTCGGCGGCTCGATCCAGCTCGGCCAGGCAGTCGACCGCGTCGGCGCCTGGCTCTTCAAGAGCAACGGCATGCAGTATCTGAGCGCGCTGGATGCGGCGCAGAATGTCCTGATGACGGTGGCTGTGGACGCGTCCAGCGCCGATAGCGCGTTTTATGATTTCGTCGGCATCAAGTCGGATGCGGCCGATATCGCTTACGTCGTCATCACCAACAGTGACCTGTCCCAGGATGCCAACTGGGATGTGGCCGGGCAGACGACCTTCTTCGATAACTTCACCTTCGGCGGCGGCGACGAGGCCAATGCGGTGCCGGAGCCGGCCAGCATGACCCTGTTCGGCATGGGTCTGCTGGCGCTGGCCGGAATGCGTTCACGCAGGCGCGGCTGATCAGGGCCCAAGCTGTGGCGCAAAAACAAAAGCCCAACCAATGGTTGGGCTTTGTGATTGATGCGAATCTGGTGCCGACTGCAGGACTCGAACCCGCCACCTGATGATTACAAATCAACTGCTCTACCTGATGAGCTAAGTCGGCTTACGATCATGTGATCGTTAGGGCAACAATTATACCCTTATTTGATGCGGGTCAGCGTCGGACGCCCGCCTTTCTTGGGCGGATCGTTGTCGTCGTCCGGTCCGGTGGTGGCCGGTTCCGGCGTGGCGGCAGGCTCGGCGGCGCCGTTCGGCACTGCCGACAGCGAAGGAGAAGCACTGGCTGCCTCGGCCGGCGCCGGCGCGGGCATCTCCGACGCGGTCACGTTCACCTCGAAGGCCATGCCCTGGCCATTCTCGTTCGCGTAGATCGCCAGCACGTTGTGCACGGGAATATAGATCTCGCGCGACACGCCGTTGAAGCGTGCGCGGAAGTGGATGGCATCGTTGTCCATCTTCAGGCCCGAGGTGGCGCCGTAGCTGATGTTCAGGATGATCTCACCCTTGCGCACATATTCCATCGGCACCGTCGTGGCGGAATCGACCTTGACCGCAAGGTAAGGCGTATAGCCGCTGTCGGTGCACCATTCGTAAATGGCGCGCAACAAATAGGGTTTGGTGGAGATCTCTGCCATTGTTGTGTTATCAAAAGAATACCGATATGTACGCGCTCAGTGTAGCGGATTCCCCAACGGGCGTCCGGTTTCCGGCGCGTACCGGACGCAGGAGGCAGAGCCTCCCGCCACGCCGATCAGCGGCGCATCACCTTCTCGGACGGGGTCAGCGCCTCGATGTAGGCCGGACGCGAGAAGATGCGCTCGGCGTACTTCATCAGCGGGGCCGCGGTCTTCGACAGCTCGATGCCATAGTGGTCCAGGCGCCACAGCAGCGGCGCGATCGCGACGTCCAGCATCGAGAACTCGTCGCCCAGCATGTACTTGTTCTTCAGGAACAGCGGCGCCAGGGTGGTCAGGCGGTCGCGGATCTCCGCGCGGGCCTTGTCGTGGTTCTTGTCGTTGGCCTTGTTGCGCTCGCTTTCCAGCGTGTGCACGTGGACGAACAGTTCCTTCTCGAAGTTGAACAGCATCAGGCGGGCGCGCGCGCGCATCAGCGGATCGGCCGGCATCAGCTGCGGGTGCGGGAAGCGCTCGTCGATGTACTCGTTGATGATGTTCGATTCGTACAGGATCAGTTCGCGCTCGACCAGGATAGGCACCTGGCCGTAGGGGTTCATGGTCGAGATGTCTTCCGGCTTGTTGAACAGGTCGACGTCGCGCACCTCGAAGTCCATGCCCTTTTCGAACAGGACCAGGCGGCAGCGTTGGGAGAACGGGCACGTGGTGCCGGAGTAGAGAACCATCATGGTTTATAGTTCCTTAAGAAACAAAGGGGTGAAGCGCCAAGCGACTCACCCCGAAAAATGATTGCCCGTATTATAGCCAACCGGGCAATGAAAGCGAATTACTTCACTTCTTTCCAGTACGATGCCTTCAAACGCCAGGCCAGGAAAGCGAAGACCGACATGAACAACAGCACGATCACGCCCAGGCGCTTGCGCTGTTCCTGGGCCGGTTCGGCCATCCAGCTCAGGTAGGCCACCAGGTCGGCGGTCGCGGTGTCGAAGTCGCGGCTGTTCAGCTCGCCCGGCGCCACTTGCTCGAAGCCCGCGAACTTGTGGATCGTCTTGCTGGCATCATGCGGGTCTTTTTCTTCGACGAACTTGGCCGTGCGTACACCTTGGAGTTGCCACATCGCATGCGGCATCGCCACGTTCGGCACCACCATGTTGTTCCAGCCGGTCGGGCGGGTGTCGTCCTTGT
>CBIHLT010000097.1:0-16820 GCA_966210615.1 uncultured Massilia sp. | reverse complement strand
ACGTGGCCGGTCATGGCGACGTCCGCCACGCCCATGCCCACGGTCGCCAGCTGGCCGACCAGCATGGGCCAGGACAGGCGCCACAGGGTGGCGATTTCGGTGCGGACGGGCGACGGGGGCGCGGCGGAAACGGTTGCGGTCATGGCAATACGGACAGGCGGAGAAAACCTTCGATTCTACTGTCTAATTGCCAAGTCCGCGTGACGTTCCGGGAGAGGAATCGGTGAGCCGTTGGCGGGGAACGCTTCAGTTCGACAGCCGACCCAGGGCCAGGCGCTGGGTAGCCATCGGGTCGCCTTTATCGGCGGACTTCCGGTACCAGCGAAGCGCTTCATCGAGGTCTGCCTTGATGCCATCGCCTTTTTCGAGACGCTGGCCCAGGTCGAACTGGGCGTGC
This sequence comes from uncultured Massilia sp., assembly GCA_966210615.1. Taxonomy (GTDB): domain Bacteria; phylum Pseudomonadota; class Gammaproteobacteria; order Burkholderiales; family Burkholderiaceae_D; genus Telluria. The sequence goes on along the minus strand of CBIHLT010000097.1, from coordinate 16,423 downwards.
GCATGTCCGAGCTCCGCGGCGCTGCGCAACACCAGCACGGCCTGCTCACGCTCGGCGTCGGTCTTCGCTGTCGACGAGAGCAGCAGGCTGAGGTGGTAGCGGGCGCCGACATCGCCTCTGCCTGCCGCGAGCGCCGCACGTTGCTTCGCCGACGCCAGTTCTTCGTCTCCTGTGAGTATCCAATTGTAGGCGACGCGCTTCCACCGGTCGTAGTCATCGCTGCTGAGGTCGCCGCGGTCGAAGACACAGTTGGACAGGGCGGACTGCGCCGCACGATCCAGGTCGCGCGAACCACTGGAACTGAGCAAGCGTGCCTCCGCCACGGCGCCGTCGCGACGTACGAGAAACCCGAATACGCTGATGCCTTCTTCTCCGAGCTGTTGCGATCTGACCGGGTATGTCGGGCGCTGGCATGCTGGCCGCGAAACGGACTGCGCCTGCTCGGTAGCGAATGCAGGGATAACGATGCACGACAGCGCGGCAAGCGCCAGGAGGTGTTTCTGATAGCTAAGAGTCATGGATTCGAAGGTTCAAGTTGTTTCATGCGCTGGATGGCAAGCGGGTCGTCCTGCTCGGCGGACTTCTGATACCAGCGAATTGCTTCATCAAGGTTTGCCTTGAGGTCTTTTCCTTTTTCGTAACGGTCGCCCAGATCGAATTGCGCTTGCGCGTGTCCCCGTTCGGCGGCATTGCGCAAGACGACCATGGCTTGCTCACGTTCGATGTCGGTCTTTGCCGTCATCGAGAGAAGGAGACTAAGGTGGTAGAGGTCGGCGAGCTTGCCGGTGCGCGCGCCGAGTGCCGCGGCTTGCTTCGCACGCCCCATCCCGGGATCGTCTTCAAAGCTCCAGAGGTACGAGACGCGCGTCCATACATCGCCGGTATGGTCACTGCTGGCCGGATGTTTGAACTGGCATCGAGATAACGCGTTTCGTGCAGCCAGGTCCAGGTCGGCTGAACCGCTGGAACTGAGGACGATCGCCCTGCTTACCGTGCCATCGGGGCGAATGAGAAACCCGAGCACGCTGACGCCGTCCCGCTCGAGCTTGTGCGCGCGGTCCGGATAATGAGGCATCTTGCAGGTCGACGGCTGCATGACGGGTGCTGTCTCAGACGCGGAGGAAGCGATCGCCGTGCACAGCAAGCTAGCGATCGCCACGAGGTACTTCGAATAGCGGAACATGAGGGCACATAACGTGTTAACAATTTTCAACTCTAGGCCTCGTCTGCATGTTTGTAAAGCTGGCATTGTCTCAATGCAACAATTTTCTGCACATTCGTTGAAAAGCAGACTCGTAACCATCACATAGGGCTCATCTCACCCATCCAACCAATCCAGGAGCAAGCTCGTGGAATACAAGGACTATTACCAGACCCTCGGGGTCGAGCGCGGCGCCTCGGCGGACGAGATCAAGAAGGCCTACCGCAAGCTGGTGCGCAAGTACCACCCCGATGTCAGCAAGGAAACGGACGCCGACCGCAGGACCAAGGAAATCAACGAAGCCTATGACGTGCTGGGCGATGCCGAAAAGCGCGCCGCCTATGATCAGCTGGGCCGCGGCCACCATGCCGGCGAGCAGTTCCGCCCGCCGCCGGACTGGAGCGAGCACTTCGACTTCGGCGGCAGCGCGAACGACATCTTCGCCGACCTGTTCGCCCATGTGGGGCGCGGCCGCCATGGGCGGCACGGCGGGGGCTACCAGATGCGCGGCGAGGATATCCACGCCGCGATCGGCATCGACCTGCGCGACGCCTACCAGGGGGGCAGCCGCACCGTCAGCCTGCGCGTGCCCCAGCACGACGCGCACGGCCGGGTGACGATGCAGGAAAAGACGCTGAACGTGACGATCCCGAAGGGCGTCACGCCCGGCCAGCAGCTGCGGCTGACGGGGCAGGGGCATCCGGGCGCCGGCGGCGCGAAAGCGGGTGACCTGTACCTGGAGATCCAGTTCAATCCCGACCCGCGCTACCGCATCGAAGGGACGCACGTCTACGAGAACGTGCCGGTCACGCCCTGGGAAGCAGCGCTGGGCGCGAGCGTGTCGGTGCCGACGCCGTCCGGGGCGGTGGAAGTCACGGTGCCGCCGGGGTCGCAGAGCGGCCGCAAGCTGCGCCTGAAGGGCAGGGGCATTCCGGCCGCCCACCCGGGCGACCTGTACCTGATCCTGGACGTGGTGCTGCCGCCTGCGAACAACGAGCGCGCGCGCGAGCTGTACCAGACCATGGCGCGCGAGCTTGCTTTCAATCCTAGAACTGCCTGAGGAGCGAGAACGATGCAACGACACGAATCCTTGAGCGGCGTGCTGCTGGACGATATTGCGCTGACACTGGACGAGCTGGCCTGCGCCTGCAATGTCGAACCCGACTGGGTGGTGCGGCACGTCGAAGCGGGCGTGCTGGGCGACGTGACGGTCGAGGTGAAGCAATGGCGTTTCCGCAGCAAGGACCTGGCGCGGGCGCGCCGCCTGCTGCACCTGGAGCGCGATTTCGACGCCAACGAAGAACTCGCCGCCCTGGTGCTCGACCTGGCCGACGAAATCCGCCGCTTGCGCGGCCGGCTGCATGCGCTGGGCCTGAAGTCCTAGCCTTGCCTCGGCGCCGGCAGGTCTTCCTGGCGGCGCTCCAACCAATCCTTGCGGCACCGCAAAGCTCCCACTGGCAATCTGCCCGACCTTAAAGCGTCAGCACAAAGGGGGCCGGATGGAAGAGCTGCTGCCATACTACGAACGCGAACTGATCTACCTGCACACGGTCGGCCGCGAACTCGCCCAGCAGTATCCCAGGCTGGCGGACGCCCTCAGCCTGGGCATCGAAGGCAGCGAAGATCCGCACATCCGGCGCCTGATCCAGGCCTGCGCGCTGCTCAATGCGCGCACCGCCAAGAAACTCGACGACGACTATCCGGAACTGACCGAAGCCCTGCTGGGCAGCCTCTATCCGCACTTCCTGCACGGCATTCCGTCCTGCTCCATCGCGCGGGTGGACGCCGGCACGGACCCTGCAGGACGCAGCCTCAAGCCCGAGCACATCCACGTCGTCCCGCGCGGCACCGAGATGCGCTCGCTGAACGGCAAGGGCACACTGTGCCGCTTCCGCAGCACCAGCGCGCTGGCGATCGCGCCGGTCACGGTCGCGCACGCCTGTTTCGAGCCGACCGTGCATGCACCGCCGAAGATGCGCCTGCCGGCGCGGGCCGGTGCGCGCATCAGCATCACCCTGGACAGCGCAATGCCGGCGCGCATGCTGCACCAGCTTGGCCTGCCGCGCCTGCGGCTGTATGTGGATGGCGACAATTTGATGAGTTCTACGCTGCTCGACACGCTGTTCATGCAGTCGGTAGGCGCCTATGCCGAGACCGAAGGCCAGGAGGCGTGGCGCAAGCTGGAGCGCTTTCCGCTCGCGCTCGGCGGCCTCGACGATGACGAAGCGCTCGTGCCGGCCCAGCCATATGCCCATGCCGCCTACCGCCTGCTGAGTGAATACTTCGCGTTTCCCGAGAAATTCCATTTCATCGATATCGACCTGGCCGCCCTGGCCGGCGCCTTGCCGGCCGGGGCATGCCGTTTCACCCTGCATGTCGTGCTCGCGGGACTGCATGCCGACGCCAACGCCGCGCGCATCCTCCGGTCGCTCTCGGCATCGAACCTGCTGCCCGGCTGCGCCCCGGTGGTGAACCTGTTCGCGCAGCCGGCCAGCCCGGTCCGCATCACCCAGCGCGCCACCATGTACGACGTCATCCCGGGCAAGCACGAAGACGGCATCGAGGTGTACAGCATCGACTCGGTGCAGGTGCTCAGGACGGCGGGCGGCAAGGCGGCGAGCGTGGAATACCGTCCTTATTACGAGCTGCACGGATTGCAGCAGGGCGAAGGAGGAGGGCGCAGCCAGCGTTATTGGTTCGCGCGGCGCGACGACCGCGGCGACCAGCGGCACCGTATGAAAATCGCCTTCACGGATGACGATGCACTGTTGTCGGCCGACGAAGCGAGCGTGGCCTCGATCGGCCTGACCTGCACCAACGGCCTGCACGCCTGCACGGCCGGTTTCGGCGCGCCCGGCGGCGACTTGATCAGCGAGACGGCCACCAACGGCCTGCCGATCCGCCTGCTGCGCAAGCCAGGCGCGCCGCTGCGTTTCGCCAGCCGCGGCGGCACCCACTGGCGCCTGGTGACCCAGCTGGCCCTGAACCACCGTTCGCTGGCCGACCTCGACGCCTTCCGCGAAGCCCTGGCCTTGTACGATCTGCCGCGCACGGCCGCCACCCAGCGCCAGATTGCCGGCGTGATCGGCCTGCGCGCCAGTCCCGGTGCGGCCTGGCTGCGCAACCGCTACGGCACCAGCCTGGTGCACGGGACCGAAATCAGGATGACGGTCGACGAGGAAGCCTTCGCCGGCTGCAGCCTGGCGGTATTCGGCCAGGTCGTGAGCCGCTTCTTCGGCCTGTCCGTCCATCTGAACAGCTTTACGCGCCTGGTGCTCGTCTCGAGCCAGGGCGACAAGGAATTGCTCCGATGCGAAGCGCGCAATGGCGACCTGAGCCTGGTGTGATCGGAAGCCTGTTCGAGGAGCCGGAACGGGTCGAATTCTTCCAGGCCATCCGGCTGCTGCTGCGCTGGCTGGCGCGCCAGGGCATCGCGCCCGAGCAGGCGCTGGGCGGCGTGATCCGGTTCAGGAACAGCCTTGGCCTGGGCTTTCCTTCCAGCGATATCGAAGCGATCCGGCGCAGGACGCCGGCCGGCGCGACGGCCGTGGACGTGCATCCACTACTGATGGGCCTGCTCGGAGTGACGGGCACGCTGCCCTTGCATTACACCGAGCGCATCGCGGCCTGGGAAGCCGCCACCGGCGACGCCGGCGTGCGCGCCTTCTTCGACATGTTCTCTGGACGGCAGCTGGCGCTGTTCTACCGTGCCTGGTGCAAGTACCGCGTGCGCTTCGGGACCGAGGATGGGCGCGACCGCTTGCTGCCGCTGCTGCTGGCTATCGCGGGCGAAGGCCGTCCCGATGCGCGGCCCGATGCCGGCGGCTTGCCCCCGGCGAGCCTGGCCCGCTACGCCGCGCAGTTGCGCAGCCGCGTGGTGCCGGGGAAGATGGTGGCCGGCGTGCTGGCCGACCACCTCGGCGTGCCGGTGCAGGTGCTGCAGTTCACAGGGCGCTGGGACGTGCTGGCGCCTGGGCTGCGCGCCCGCCTGGCGCACAGCAACTGCACGCTCGGCGCCGGCGCCACCGTCGGCGCGCGCCTGGTGCGCCCGGACCTGGGTATCCGCATTCGCCTGGGCCCCCTGTCCAGCCTGGATTTCGAACGCTTCCTGCCCGGGGGCAGCGGCGCCCGCACCGTGGCCGCGCTGCTGGCGCGTTTCGCCATCGAGATCCCCTACCGCGAGCTGCAGGTCGTGCTGCGCCGCGAAGACGTGGATGGCGCCAGCCTGGATGGCTCGTCCCGGCTGGGACTGGACGGTTTTCTCTGCACCTCGGCCGACAAGCGCGACCGCGAAGACCTCTGCTACCTGCTCGATTGAGCCCGGATCATCCGCGCGACGTGCGCTCGGCCAGCGCCCTACAATCGTCCTGGACAAGCACACAATCAGCAAGGAGGGCATATGGGCGAAGAACTCGAGCAAGCCACGGTGCAGGATTTGAAGGGGAGGCGGGTCGCCGTCCTGATGACCGATGGCGTCGAACAGGTCGAATACACGGAGCCGCGCAGGTTCCTGGAGCAGCTGGGTGTGCAGGTGACCCTGGTGTCGCCCAAGCGGGTGGGTGAGGAGGTCCAGGGCTTCAACCACGACCAGCCGGGCGACAAGTTCAAGGTGGAGATGACCGTGAGCGAAGCGCGTCCCGCCGACTTCGACGCGCTGCTGCTGCCGGGCGGCGAACGCAACCCCGCGGCGCTGCGCAAGAACCAGGAAGCGATCCGCTTCATCAAGGAATTCGGCGACGAGGACAAGCCGATCGCCGCCATCTGCCACGGTCCATGGGCGCTGATCGAGGCGGGCATTGCCGAGTCGAAGCACCTGACCAGCTGGCCGGAAATCCAGGATGACCTGCGCAAGGCCGGGGCGGAATGGACGGACGAGGAGGTCGTCGTCGATGGCAAGCTCATCACGAGCCGCAAGCCGGCGGATATTCCGGCGTTCAACAATGCGCTGATGAAGGAGCTGATGGTGCTGCAGCAGGCAGGGACGGATCCCGGCCCGACCTCCTGAGCGCCGTCGCGCATGTGAAGACAGCCCGGCGATGCCGGGCTGTTTGCTCAAGGCGCCTGATGCGGACGTGGAGCCGCCATTCAGCGTAAATGCTCCCACAAGGTCAGTCCCCCGACCGCGATCAAGATCAGGCCGCCGAAGATTTCCGCGCGCTTGCCAACGAGGGCGCCAACACGGTGCCCGATCAGCAGGCCCAGCGTCACCATGGACAGCGTCGCCACCCCGATTGCGACAGCAGGCGTGACAATGCTCGTGTCCGCGAAGGCCAGGCCGAAGCCGACGACCAGTGCGTCGATACTGGTGGCGAATCCTGTCAGCACCAGCAGCCAGAACGGGCGCTTGGCCACGTCTTGCGTATCTTCCGGCGCGCCCATGCCTTCCTTGATCATGCGCAAGCCCAATCCGGACAGCAGCACGAAGGCAATCCAGTGGTCCCAGGCGGCTACATACGATGCTGCGAAACTGCCGAGCATCCAGCCGATGACGGGCGTGATGCCTTCGATCAGGCCGAACAGCAAGCCGGTACGGAGCGCTTCGCTCAAGGGAATGTGATTGCGGCGGGCGCCCATGGCAATCGCGACGGCAAAGGCGTCGGTCGACATGGCAAGGCCCAGGATGAGAATGGCGGTGAGCGTCATAAAGCTTTCCGATCGGGCATGACAAAGGCAGGCAAGCGTGGCCCGAAACTCACGCATGCATGCCCATGGTCTTGCCAACCGGTCGGCTTCCGCACCATGACGAAGAGCGTCAAGTATGTTGATGCGGAAACTTCCATAACGGAAGCAGGCTACTCCCCAAAGGGTGGCTTATGGTAGCGCATGCGGAATGGCTGAGCAAGCTGGTGACTAAATTGGGATGGCGGTCTAATGGGGCGAGCAGCGCTTATCATTCATTTCGCACAATTGTTCTGAAGCGTAAAAAGGACGACAGATGAAACTCGTTTTGTTACCGGGGATGGATGGGACCGGACGCCTGTTCGCGCCGCTGCTCAGCCGTCTCGATGACAGCCTGGAGCCAGTCGTGATCGCTTATCCGGAACATGAACAACTCGACTACGGCCAGCTTCACCAGTTTGTCCGCGCACGCCTGCCAGAGGGCGAGCCGTTTGTCCTGCTTGGGGAATCGTTTTCCGGGCCGGTCGCGCTTACCCTGGCCGCTGCGGCGCCGGCAGGGCTGTGCGGACTCATCTTGTGCGCCACCTTCATGCGCAATCCGATGCCGGTCCTGGCGCCGCTTGGCCGGATTGCGGCGTACTTGCCGTTGAAAGCGTTGCCGGCATGGGTAGTCGCGGTGCCGCTCTTCGGGCGCGCATCCACCCGGCCCATGCGCAAGACGCTGGACGAGACGCTCGCTGCCGTCGCGCCCCGAGTCATGCGCCAGCGGATGCATGCCGTGTTCGCCTGTGACCTGGATTCCTCCGCGTGCGCCATCCGCGTCCCGGCCCTATATCTGCGCGCCAGTGGGGACCACCTGGTTTCCTTGCGAAGCGCTCATGAACTGCAAGCCTGTATGCCTGGGCTGAAGATAGCGAGCCTCGATGCGCCCCACATGCTGTTGCAGACCAGGCCTGCTGAGGCAGCGGAACTGATCCATGCATTTGCGGCTGGCTTGCCCACACAGGACGATGCGCCACCGATATGTGAGCAGAAATGAAAAAGCCGCTGACGAATCAGCGGCTTTTTGGAAGAGGTTGGTGGAGGCGGCGGGAATTGAACCCGCGTCCGCAAGCACTCTACAGACAGTTCTACATACTTAGCACTATCAATTAATTTAACCTAGGCAACGGGGATGTGCACCCTTTGACTAAGCGAGTTACCTATTATTTAGCAGTCGACCAAGTAACCCGGCCTACTGCGAGCCTCTGTAAATGACTCCACGAACCTTGCGGTACACCCCAGAGGCGAGGTGGTGTGGAGCTAGCAGCAATTAAGCTGCGAGTGCGTACGAGTTATCGTTTGCAGTTATTGATTTCTGGGTGTATTTACGAGGTAACCAGCCCTCGGTATGCCCTGCGCTGCTTTGCAACCCACGTCGAAACCAGGTCGCCCCCAACGAGAAGCTCCATTGTACTCCAAGCTGCATGGATGTACAGCGGTTTTGCTTAGGGCGGGCTTAGAACGCGAGCAGCTGTCCCGCCTACGCTTGTCGGCCATCTTTACAGCTGAAAACGTGTACGTGCCGCCTGCTTACCCTCGATCATCCCACCGACGAAGCCGTGTTCGCTCTCGCGAGCAATCGATGCGTGATGCAGCTGAGAACATGTTGATCACCGGCAGCGAATTGATTGTCGACCTGCTTTACACATGAGCTTGGAGCTGAGCAGTTTGGCCCCGCCGGCCCCTGTAGTCCTTACAGGCACGTTTTATGCTGAGTGACTAGGACAACCCACCGGAAGGAGGAGTCATGAAACGTCTTGCCCTCGCCATGTTTGCGTCCTTGCTACTGTTGTGTACCGGTGCCGCGCAAGCGGACATCATCCGGTACGCGGCGACCCTGAGCGGGCCGGCGGAGGATCCGCCGAATTCCTCGCCCGCCACCGGCTTCACGACGGTACTCATCGACGATGTCACCAACATGATGACCGTGAATGCGAGCTTTACCGGCTTGACGGGGCCGACGACGGCGTCCCACATCCATTGCTGCACGGACGATCCGTTCGAAGGTACTGCCGGCGTTGCCACCTCGCTGCCGACCTTTCCTGCCTTCCCGCTCGGCGTTACCTCAGGCAGCTACACCGAAGTGTTCGACCTGCTGGCCGCCAGCACCTACAACACCACCTTCATCAATGCCAACGGCGGTACCGTGGGCAGCGCCCGCCTGGCCTTCCTGGCCGGACTCGCATCCGGCCGGGCCTACCTGAACATCCATACCTCCACTTTCCGGCCCGGGGAAATACGGGGCTTCCTCACCGAGGTGCCGGAGCCGGGCAGCGTGGTGCTGTTCGGGCTGGGAGTCGCCAGCCTGGCACTGCTGCGGCGCCGACGCGTAGTCGCCCGCTAGACCAGCGAGTCCGATCGCGCGTTGGGGCTTTGCGCGGCACATTGCAGAGCCGGTCTGCGACCGGCGAAGCCTTCCGGCGTTTGCGTCAAGCGGAGCCGGGGCAGGCTTAAAAAAGTTGACAATGCATGCCTTAGTTGCAATATGCTAGGGGTCTCCATGACACATCGAGAGGCTACCCGTATGGCATGCATCGTGTGCGGTAATCCCCAGATGGCCGGTCTCGCCGGCTGGCACGCAACCTGTCCTGCCTGCAGCTATGAAAGCGCGGCCTTGACTCCCGCTATCAATGCGCACACTGGCCCCGAGGTCAACGAGGCCGAGCGCGAGGCGGGACTCAAGGCGCTGCGGCTGGAGAACTTCAAGACCATCGTCCACTACGCGAAGAAGCATGCGCGGCCCGACGCGCGCCGCCTGCTCGACGTTGGCAGCGCCCACGGCTGGTTCCTGGAAACGGCGCGCGAGCACTTCGACGTGCTCGGCGTGGAGCCGGACGCCGTGGTCGGCAGCCGTGCCGCGGCGCGCGGCCTGCCGGTGCGCTCGGGGTATTTTCCGGACGCGCTCGCGCAAGGCGAGCGCTTCGACGTGATCGTGTTCAACGACGTCATCGAGCATATTCCCGACATCCGCAGCGCGCTGGCCGCCTGCCGCGAACGTCTCGACGAGGAAGGCATCCTGATCCTGAACCTGCCCAGCAGCCGCGGCTTCTTCTACCGCCTGTCCAAGCTGATCGCCCGCCTGGGATGGCGCGCGCCCTTCGAGCGCCTGTGGCAGAAAGACCTGCCGTCGCCTCATGTGCATTACTTCAACGCGCGCAACCTGTGCCAATTGGTGGCGAGACAGGGCTTCGAGCTGGCCGAGGCCGCCGAGCTGCCGGCCCTGCGCGCCAGGGGATTGCTGGAGCGCCTGCGCTGTGCCGGCAACGTGCCGGCCGTGTCCTTGTACGTGCAGTACGTGGCGATCATGGCCGCCATTCCTGTGCTGCGCATGTTCCCGAGCGATATCATCGTCGGCGTATTCAGAAAAAAAGCCGCAGGCTGAGTGCCTGCGGCTTTTCCATTAAGGGGAAGACGAATCAGCGGTTGGCGTTCGCGTTGGCGATCTGGTTGCCGATGATGCCGCCGCCGATCACGCCGGCCACGGTGGCCAGTTTCTTGCCGTTGCCGCCGCCGATCTGGTTGCCGATCAGGCCGCCGATCACGGCGCCGGTGCCGATGCCCACATAGTTCGGCTGGGCCGGGGCGGGCGCCGGGGCCGGCTGGTAGCGCGGCTCTTCATAGTTCGTCTGCTTCGGGGCGGCGTGCACCACGCGGGTCTTCTCGACCACCTTCACCACCGGCTTCTCGACGATGCGTTCCTTGACGATCACGGCCGGTTGCGGAGCAGGCTGCGGCTGGGCGTAGGCCATTGGAACCGGTTGCGCCGTGGCCACCAGCTGCGCTGCTGCAGGCATTGCCATTTGCGGCATGGCCACTTGTGCCTGGCCCTGGACACCGGCGGCCGGCGTCACGCTGCTCTGCATGGCGTAGGGCGAGGCGGCGGCCATGGCGGCGAGCTGCTGCTGGTTCGCCATCGGCTCGGGAGCGCTCTTCGAGGTCGGCAGCAGGCCGGTGATGGCGGCGGCGCCGGTCAGGCTGACGATGATCACCGAAGCGGCAGCGGCTGCCATGATCGGGTGAATGCGGTTGGTGGTCTGAGTCGTTTCCATGTTCTGCTCCCTATGACGTTTTGTTGTCGTGCAGGAGTAGATTAATGGCAGGCCCGACTCAGAGATAGACGAAAGCCTGTATCAATCGTAAATAGATGTAACCCGGAAATGTTACCGGCTCAGGCAACACGTTCGGCCTGGCGTGCGGCGTCCGCCACCTCGCGCAGCGTTTGCATCAGGTGCGCCGGGGTGTCGAGCAGGTAGTCGGCGCCCCAGGTCGAGGGCTCGATCGAGCCGCAATAGCCCCAGGCGCAGGCCACGGTGACCATGCCGGCGGCGCGGCCCGCTTCGATGTCGCGCAGGTCGTCGCCCACGTACCAGCACTGTTCCGGCGCCAGGCCCAGGCGGCGCGCGCCTTCCAGCAGCGGGGCGGGGTGGGGCTTGGCGTGCGGCGTGGTGTCGCCCGAGACGATGCAGCCGGCGTGCGCCAGGCCGATGTTCGGCACCAGCGGGTCGGTGAAGCGGGCCGGCTTGTTGGTGACGATGCCCCAGCTCATGCCGCCCTGTTCGATGCCCTCCAGCAGTTCCTTGATGCCCTCGAACAGGGTGGTGTGCAGCCACATGGCCGACTGGTAGCGGTCGAACCAGGCCAGGCGCAATTCCTCATAGCCCTCGTCGCCCGGCGCCAGGCCGAAGGCGGCGCCGATCATGCCGCGCGCGCCGGCCGAGGCGGTCGGACGCAGGATGTCGTAGGGCGTCGGGGACAGGCCGCGCTCGGTGCGCAGCCAGTTGACGGCCGCCGCCAGGTCGGGCGCCGTGTCGGCCAGGGTGCCGTCGAGGTCGAACAGGATGGCACGCGGTGCCGGCAGAACGGTCGGGAAAGTCATGAGGAATCAGGGAAGGTTAGAGCGCGAATTTATAGCGGCTTGCTGCACGCCACCATGTAGTTCACATCGGTGTCGTTGTTGAGCGAATAGATCTTGGTGATCGGGTTGTAGGTCAGGCCCTTCATGCTATCCACCTGCAGGCCGGCCTGGCGCGCGTAATGCGCCAGCTCGGACGGCGTGATGAACTTGCCGTAGTCGTGCGTGCCGCGCGGCAGCATGCGCAGGATGTATTCGGCGCCGATCACGGCGAACAGGTAGGACTTGGGGTTGCGGTTCAGGGTCGAGAAGAACACGTGGCCGCCCGGCTTCACCAGGTCGGCGGCGGCCTGGACGATAGAGGCGGGGTCCGGGACGTGCTCGAGCATTTCCATGCAGGTGACGACGTCGAACTGGCCGGCTTCCTGGGCCGCCATTTCCTCGGCGGCGATATGCTTGTAGCGCACCTCGACACCGGATTCCAGGCTGTGCAGGTCGGCGACCTTCAGCGCTTTCTTCGAGAGATCGATGCCGGTCACCTTGGCGCCCTTGCGCGCCATCGATTCGGACAGCACGCCGCCGCCGCAGCCGATGTCGATCACGTTCCTGCCGGCCAGGGGGGCGCGCGCATTGATCCATTCAAGGCGAAGGGGGTTGATCTCGTGCAGCGGACGGAATTCCGAAGTCGGGTCCCACCAGCGGTGGGCCAGTTCGCTGAATTTCTGGATTTCTAAGGGGTCTGCGTTGGTCGTCGTCATAGCTCGGAATAATAGCGGAAAGAATGGCGGGGACGAGGTGCGGTGAAAAAAATGTCGCGGGGAAAGCACGCTTGACTTGGGTTCCCGCCTTCGCGGGAAGTCATTTCTGCCGGTGGCAGGAATGACGTTGTTTTAAGTATCGGCTTAACCGCGTTGCGATTCCTGTCACGCACACACGAAAAAAAACCCCGCCGAAGCGGGGTTCATGGGCACTTCGTGGATTACTTGTTGACGGTACGGGTACCGACGACTTCGATTTCCACGCGGCGGTTCTTGGCGCGGCCGGCCGAGGTCTTGTTCGACGCTTCCGGCTGCTTCTCACCCTTGCCTTCGGTGTAGATGCGGTTTTCTTCCACGCCCTTGCCCTTCAGGTAGGCCTTGACGGCTTCGGCGCGGCGGATCGACAGCTTCTGGTTGTAGGCATCGGTGCCGATCGAGTCGGTGTGGCCGACGGCGATGATGACTTCCAGGTTCATGTCGCTCAGCTTCGACACCAGGTCGTCCAGCGACTTTTTGCCGGCCGGCTTCAGGACAGCCTTGTCGAAGTCGAAGAAGGCGTCAGCCGAGTAGCTCACCTTTTCCGAGGTCGGGACCGGAGCCGGTGCCGGGGCAGGAGCAGGTTCGGCAACCGGAGCCGGGGCAGGTGCCGGCGGCGGCGGCGGAGCGACGCACTTGCCGTTCTCGAGCTTTTCAGGCGGGACGCACAGCGGCGCGTCGCAGCCCGGGACCGCGTCGGCCGGGGTCCAGTAGCCAGTACGCCAGCACAGGCCGAAAGGATTGCGGACGATCACGCCGCGGCTGTCCTGGACATAGGCGCTGTACGGGGTGCGTGCCTGGATGTCGGTGGTCAGCGGTGCGTACGGCGGAGCGCTCTGCGCAAATGCGTTGCCCGCGATCGCGGCCGACGCCGCGAGCAAGATGGTGGCCAATTTATTCATGTTGTTTTTCCTTTCGGTAGATTCCTAGCAAAGCAGACAGGCTCCGTGTAGTCAGGATGATAACACAGCGGCCGAAGCAGTCTGTTTCGTATTGTGAAACGGGCAATTAACTTCCTAGCTATTTTGCCATACACACCAAAATCGCACGACTACACCTAAATCAAATGACAAGCATTATTTGCTTGACGTTGTGCAAATGCAACATTTCGGCAAGCAAATTTAAAGATCGTCGACGATTCTCGAAATTTGGCACTTGACTCGTCATCGAAACGGGCGCTGAAAAGCTGCGGAGGAATTGCGCAGCAGCTAAGGCGCGCGTGGTAGAATCGTCCGTTGCAACTCATAACCAAACGCTGGAAAGCAGCCGACCCGCCCAATGGATCAATTCGCAAAAGAAACAGTCCCCATTTCCCTCGAAGAAGAGATGCGCAAGAGCTACCTCGACTACGCCATGAGCGTGATCGTGGGGCGAGCTCTGCCGGACGTGCGCGACGGCCTGAAGCCGGTGCACCGCCGCGTGCTGTACTCCATGCACGAGAGTAATTACGTACACAACCGTCCGTACGTGAAGTGCGCGCGCGTGGTCGGCGACACGATGGGTAAATACCACCCGCACGGCGACGCCTCCATTTACGACACCCTGGTGCGCATGGCGCAGGACTTCTCCCTGCGCTACACGCTGGTGGACGGGCAGGGCAACTTCGGTTCCATCGACGGCGACAGCGCTGCGGCGATGCGTTACACCGAGTGCCGCCTGGACCGCATCGCGAGCGAGATCCTGGCCGACATCGACAAGGATACCGTCGACTTCCAGCCGAACTACGACGGCAAGGAAAAGGAACCGACGGTCCTGCCGACCCGCATCCCGAACCTGCTCATCAACGGTTCCTCGGGCATCGCGGTCGGCATGGCCACCAACATCCCGCCGCACAACCTGTCGGAAGTCATCAACGGCGCGCTGCACGTGCTGCGCAACCCCGAATGCTCGATCGACGAGCTGATCGAACTGATCCCGGCGCCGGACTTCCCGACCGCCGGCATCATCTACGGCGTCTCGGGCGTGCGCGACGGCTACCGCACCGGCCGCGGCCGCGTGGTGATGCGCGCCAAGACCCACTTCGAAGAGTATGGCAAGGATGGCGGCCGCACCGCGATTATCGTCGACGAGCTGCCGTATCAGGTCAATAAAAAATCGCTGCTCGAGCGTATCGCCGAGAACGTGCGCGAGAAGAAGCTGGAAGGCATTTCCGACATCCGCGACGAGTCCGACAAGTCGGGCATGCGCGTGGTGATCGAGCTCAAGCGCGGTGAAGTGCCGGAAGTGGTGCTGAACAACCTGTATAAGCAGACCCAGCTGCAAGACACCTTCGGCATGAACATGGTGGCGCTGGTCAACGGCCAGCCGAAGCTGCTGAACCTGAAGCAGATGCTGGAGTGCTTCCTGTCGCACCGTCGCGAAGTGGTCACCCGCCGCACCGTGTTCGAGCTGCGCAAGGCGCGCGACCGCGGCCACATGCTGGAAGGCCTGGCTGTCGCCCTGGCCAACATCGACGACTTCATCGCGATCATCAAGGCCGCCCCGACGCCGCCGATCGCCAAGACCGAACTGATGGCGCGCGCCTGGGATTCGTCCCTGGTGCGCGAAATGCTGAACCGTACCGAAACCGGCGCCGCCGGCGGCATCGAAGCCTTCCGCCCGGAGCACCTGCCGAAGCACTACGGCATGCAGCAGGACGGCCTGTACAAGCTGTCGGACGAGCAGGCCCAGGAAATCCTGCAGATGCGCCTGCAGCGCCTGACCGGCCTGGAGCAGGACAAGATCGTCAACGAGTACAAGGAAGTGATGGCCCACATCGCCGACCTGCTCGACATCCTTGCCAAGCCCGAGCGCGTGACCACCATCATCTCGGACGAGATGGTGGCGATCAAGGCGGAATACGCCGACAACGGCAAGGACAGCCGCCGTTCGGCCATCGAGCACAACGCCAGCGACCTGGAAACCGAAGACCTGATCACCCCGCAAGACATGGTGGTGACCCTGTCGCACACCGGGTACATGAAGTCGCAGCCGATCTCCGAATACCGCGCCCAGAAGCGCGGCGGCCGGGGCAAGCAGGCGATGGCGACCAAGGACGAGGACTGGATCGACCAGCTGTTCATCGCCAACACCCACGACTACATCCTGTGCTTCTCGAACCGCGGCCGCATGTACTGGCTGAAGGTGTGGGAAGTGCCGCAGGGCTCGCGCAACTCGCGCGGCAAGCCGATCGTGAACATGTTCCCGTTGCAGGAAAACGAGAAGATCACCGTGATCCTGCCGCTGTCGGGCGAGAACCGGACCTTCCCGGAAGACCACTACGTGTTCATGGCGACCTCGCTGGGCACCGTCAAGAAGACCCCGCTGAAGGACTTCAGCAACCCGCGCAAGGCCGGCATCATCGCGGTCGACCTGGACGACGGCGACGTGCTCGTGGGCGCCGCCCTGACCGACGGCAAGCACGACGTGATGCTGTTCTCGGACGGCGGCAAGGCGGTGCGCTTCGACGAGAACGACGTGCGCCCGATGGGCCGTACCGCGCGCGGCGTGCGCGGCATGAACCTGGAGGAGGGCCAGCAGGTCATCGCGCTGCTGGTGGCCGAGAACGAGCAGCAGTCGGTGCTCACGGCCACCGAGAACGGCTTCGGCAAGCGTACTCCGATTACGGAGTACACCCGCCACGGCCGCGGCACCAAGGGCATGATCGCGATCCAGACCTCCGAGCGTAACGGCAAGGTGGTCGCCGCGACCCTGGTCGACGAGACCGACGAGATCATGCTGATCACGACCGGCGGCGTCCTGATCCGCACCCGCGTGGCCGAGATCCGCGAGATGGGCCGCGCGACCCAGGGCGTGACCCTGATCGCGGTCGAAGACGGCACCAAGCTGTCGGGCCTGCAGCGCATCGTCGAAACCGACCTCGAGGAAGTCGAGCTCGAGCCGGCGCCGGAATAAGGCGCAGGCGCCAGCAACACG
>CBIHLT010000096.1:0-16908 GCA_966210615.1 uncultured Massilia sp. | reverse complement strand
CACGCTGTACGCCAATGGCGTGCTGAACGTCGCCGCGGCAGGCAACGACGGCAACCGCGTCGTTTCCTATCCGGCCGGCTACAGCAGCGTCGTGATGGTCGGCGCCGTGGACGAGAACAAGGCCTGGGCCACCTTCTCGCAGTACAACAGCAAGGTCGAGCTGGCCGGTCCTGGCGTCAGCGTGCTGTCGACCGTACCGACCGGCGGCGGCATCGACGCGGCCCTGACGGTGGGCGGCGTCAACTACGCCGCGGGCGCCATGGAAGGCTCGCCGCTGAAGACCGCCACCGCGGCGCTGGCCGACTTCGGCATCGGCGACACCGTCAACAATGCCGTGTCGGGCAAGGTCTGCCTGATCCAGCGCGGCAGCATCGACTTCGCGGTCAAGGTCTCGAACTGCGAGAAGAGCGGCGGAGTGGGCGCCATCGTGTACAACAACGTGGCGGGCGCCTTCGGCGGCACCCTGGGCACCACCGTGACCACCATCCCGTCGGTCACCGCGAGCGACACCGATGGCGCGGCGATGAAAGGCCAGCTGGGCCAGAGCGCGACCGTGGGCGTGAAGAAGACCAACTACGCCTACTACGACGGCACCTCGATGGCGACCCCGCACGTGTCGGCCGTCGCCGCCCTGGTGTGGAGCTACTTCCCGACCTGCACCGGCGCACAGATCCGCACCTCGCTGAACAACAGCGCGCTGGACCTGGGCGCGGCCGGCCGCGACGTCAAGTTCGGCTATGGCCTGGTGCAGGCAAAAGCCGCCTACGACCGCATCAAGGCCATGGGCTGCGGCAAGTAATTTCTGCCTTTCGCCATAAAAAGGACGCTTCGGCGTCCTTTTTTTTGCCACCAAGAATTAAGGCCTCCCTGATGAGTCTGTTTTCGTTCACACAACGGATGACTTGTTTGCGTAACCGGAAGTATTCGAAATACACTGAAGCGGTCACATGTGCATACATGTGAACGACGACAACCATAAGCCCCCTCATACGGAGACGATTCATGGCACGCAAAGACACTCGCGCATCGAAGTCCGCATCGACAGCAATGGGCACCTGCCTCACCGCCTTGATCGCAGCCGGCGTGTTCGGCAGCGCCCAGGCAGCACCTCCCGACACCACGCGCGTCATCGTGGCCTTCAAACCGGGCGCGGCCGCCAAGATGAAATCCGCCGTCGCCGCCGCCAAAGGCTCGGTCAAGCACGAGATCTTCGGCATGAACGCCATGGCCGTCGAAGTGCCGAACGTGGCGCTCAAGGGCCTGGAGAACAATCCCAACGTCGAGTACATCGAAGCGGACGTGCTGCGCCGCCCCTTCGCCCTGGCCACCGCCTCGGCCAAGCCCTACGCGGGCGGGCAGCTGGTCCCCTACGGCATCAAGCTGGTCCAGGCCGACCAGCTGCCGGACACCAACGCCGCCAACCGCAAGGTCTGCATCATCGACTCCGGCTACGACCGCAAGCACGAGGACCTGTCGGCCAACAGCGTGGACGGCGACAACGATCCGGGCACCGGTTCGTGGGAGACCGACGAGAACCACCACGGCACCCACGTGGCGGGCACCATCGCCGCGGTCAACAACCACGGCACCGGCGTGGTCGGCGTGGCGCCGAACAGGAAGCTCCAGCTGCACATCGAGAAGGTGTTCGGCAAGGACGGCTGGGCCTACTCGTCGTCCCTGACCACCGCGGTCAACAAATGCGGCGACGCCGGCGCCAACGTGATCTCGATGTCGCTGGGCGGCGGCGCCCCCAGCCGCACCGAAAAGAACGCCTTCAACGCCTGGTACGCCAGGGGTGTGCTGAGCGTCGCGGCGGCGGGCAACGACGGCAACCGGGTGGTGTCCTACCCGGCCGGCTACGACAGCGTGGTCATGGTCGGCGCGCTCGACGAGAACAAGGCCTGGGCCGACTTCTCGCAGTACAACAGCAAGATGGAGCTGTCCGCCCCCGGCGTCAGCGTGCTGTCGACCGTGCCGATGGGCGGCGGCCTCGAAGGCGCGATCGCCGTGGGCGGCGTCAATTATGCGGCCGGCTCGATGGAAGGCTCGCCGGTCAAGAGCGCGAGCGGGGCGCTGGCCGATTTCGGCATCGGCGACAGCACCATGGATGGCATGGCGGGCAAGGTCTGCCTGATCCAGCGCGGCAGCATCGACTTCGCGGTCAAGGTCTCGAACTGCGAAAAGAGCGGCGGCGTGGGGGCGGTCATCTATAACAACGTGGCGGGCGCCTTCGGCGGCACCCTGGGCACGACCGTGACCGGCATTCCGTCGGTGAGCGCGTCGGATACCGACGGCGCGGCGATGAAAGCCCAGCTGGGCCAGAGCGCGACCGTGGCCGTGAAGGCCACCAACTACGCCTATTACGACGGCACCTCGATGGCGACGCCGCACGTGTCGGCGGTGGCGGCGCTGGTGTGGAGCTACAAGCCGGAGTGCACGGCGGCCCAGATCCGTACGACCCTGAACAACAGCGCCATGGACCTGGGCGCGGCGGGACGCGACATCAAGTATGGCTATGGGCTGGTGCAGGCGAAGGCGGCGTATGACCGGCTGATGAAGATGGGCTGCGGCAAGTAATTCCGCCCTGCCCCGCCAACAAGGACGCTTCGGCGTCCTTGTTGCTTTTCCGGCTCAGGACTGCAGGTCGAGGCGCATCCTGTGTTCGGCCGGCACGCGCTCCACCTCGCGGAAGCCGGCCTTTTCGTACAGGCTCAGCGCGGCCGCATTCCCGCACCGGACACTCAGGCACACGGCGCGCGCACCGCGCGCCCTGGCCCAGCCGACGGCCTGGTCCAGCAAGGCCACGCCCACGCGCCGTCCGCGCGCTTCCGGCGCCACCCACATCTGGAACAGGTTGACGACCGAGGCATCGTCGCCGTCGACCTTGGCCCACACCAGTCCCGCCATCTTGCCGTCCAGCTCGGCGACCAGCGGGCAATCGATGTCCAGGGTCTCGGCCCTGAGCAGGCGCTCCGACCAGGTCTCGGAGGCATAGGACTCCTCCGCCGCCAGCGTGCTGCAGAAGGCCTCGGGCGCATCGTCCAGCGAGCGCAGGCGCAGGGAGCGGTAGGCCGGCCATTCGGCGGCGCCGAAGCGGCGGATGAGAGGGGATGGGCAAGTCTGGTCCATGAGCACGGCGGCGGAAAGGGAAGATCTTATTCTATCGTCAATCATGCTCCCAGGGTTCGTCCGACTCCTTGCCGCGGCGGCGCGCGATCTTTCCCTGGGTGGTGAAACCGATCAGCCGCGCGACGACCGCCGCCAGGTACATCAGGCCGACCAGCATCTCGACGCTGGCCAGCGCCCGCGCATGCGGCGTGAGGGGGATGACGTCGCCGATGCCGGTGCTCGACAGCAGGGCGAAGCTCAGGTAGTTCAGTTCGGTCCAGCTGCGCTGGGCCGAGGTGTTGACGGCCGCCGCGTAGGAACCCGGTGCGAGTTCCTGCACCAGGATGAACAGATGGGTGAAGCCCCAGGCCAGCAGGGTGAAAGTGGCGGCCGCCGCGAACAGCTCGTCGGTGGTGGCGCGCTGGTCTTCCATCATGTAGGCCACCAGGCTGACGGCCGCGTACAGGTAGAACAGCGCCTCCAGCGCCGACGACCAGGGCAGCAGCATGCGCAGGTCGAACAGGGACTGCAGCACCAGCAGGATGATGATCGGCACCGCCAGCGCCACGCTGATCCAGGCTTCGCCCGGCGTACGCCGCACCATGCGGATCGTGAACGCCAGCACCACGATGCCGAAGGCGTTGAAGGCCACGTGGCTTTCCGGGGTGCGCTCGATGAAGGGATAGAGCAGCATCCCGGCGAGCTGGACCATCAGCAGGATCGCGGACGGGTGATGCCGGGTATGGATGAACAGGCGCGAAAGTCGCATGGCGGTGATGCGTCCGGAAGTCTCGATGCGCCTATTGTAGATTCAGCGCGGCCCGAACAGCAGTCCGAATGCGCGTACGGCCTCGGCGGCATCCTCGGCCCCGTACACGCTGGTGATCGCCGCCACCATGTCCGCCCCGCGCGCCACCAGCGGCGCCGCGTTGGCGGGCGTCATGCCGCCGATGACCACGATGGGCACGCCGATCCGTTCGCGTGCACGGTCCAGCAGCTCGGGCGGGGTCACGAAGCTGTATTTCTTCACCAGGGAGGGATAGAAGCCGCCGAAGGCCACGTAGCTGGCGCCCGCCTCCTGGGCCGCCAGCGCCAGGTCCAGCTCGCCGTAGCAGGAAGCGCCGACGATCTTGTTCCTGCCCAGCAGCGCGCGCGCCTGCGCCACCGCCAGGTCGGTGTGGCCCACGTGCACGCCGTCGGCGTCGATGTCGCGGCAGAGGTCGAGGTGGTCGTTGACGACCATCTGCCGGCCGCGCCGGCGGCACAGGGCCAGCAGCGCCCCCGCCTGTTCCGCGCGCAGCGCCGGGCTGGCGGCCTTGTGGCGGTACTGCACCAGCGCAGTGTTGCCGGCGGCGGCCAGCGCGCGGTCGGTGACGGCGAGCAGGCGCTCGGTGTCGTCCCAGTTGGGCGTGACCAGGTATAAGCCTTTCATGACGGTCCTTTCAGGTGGTGAGGATGCGGCGCGGGATGCGCTGTCCCGGCGCGATGGCGAAGGCCTGGTCCAGGGTGCGGTAGGTATAGGCCTGGGCGCGGGACAGCGCGGTTTCCATTTCCTCGCCCAGGGCCAGGCGCGCCGCGATGGC
Organism: uncultured Massilia sp.; assembly: GCA_966210615.1. Lineage (GTDB taxonomy): Bacteria > Pseudomonadota > Gammaproteobacteria > Burkholderiales > Burkholderiaceae_D > Telluria. The sequence continues at coordinate 12,217 of CBIHLT010000096.1, read as the reverse complement.
GGCGGCCAGGGTGCAGCCGCTGCCGTGATACTCATGGGGCAGGCGCGGCCAGCCCCAGGTGCGCACGTCGGCGCCCCCGCGCAGCCAGCGGTTGACCACCATGTTGCCGTCCGAATGGCCGCCGGTGACCAGGACGTGCTCGCAGGGCAGCTCGCCCAGGGCGGTCGCTTCCGGCTGGTTCGGCACCGCGACCGTGGCCAGCGCCAGCAGCTCGCGCAGCGCGCCGGCCGGGTCGCCCCGCCCCAGCGCGTGCCCGTTGCCGCTGGCCAGCACCGGATCGAGCACCACCGGCAGGCCGGGATTACGTTCGCGCAGGCGCCGCACCACGACCGCGATCGCCTCGGCATTGGCCGCGCTGCCCGGGATGCCGATCTTGACAGCGTCGATCCAGCAGCTCCTGATGAGCGGATCGGCCTGGCGCAGCACCATGCTGCTGGCCACCGGCTCCGCCTCGAACACGCGGTTGTTGTCTTGCGCGGTCAAGGTGGTCGCGACCGGCAACGCGTGCGCGCCCTGGGCGCCGATCGCCAGGATGTCGGCGGCCAGGCCAGCGCCGCCGCCGGGATCGAGCCCGGCGAACACGAGCACGGTGGCGCTCATCCGGTGACTTTCCCTTCCACCGGCGAGGATGGCGAGGCTTCGAAGCGCTTCGGCATGCGGCCGGCCAGGAAGGCGTCGCGGCCGGCCTGCACCGCGTGCTTCATGGCGCGCGCCATGCGCACCGGATCCCTGGCCGCGGCGATGGCGGTGTTCATCAGGACGCCGTCGCAGCCCAGCTCCATGGCGATCGCCGCGTCCGAGGCCGTGCCCACGCCGGCGTCGACCAGCACCGGCACCGTGGCCTGCTCGATCACCAGGCGCAGGTTCCACGGGTTCAGGATGCCCATGCCCGAGCCGATCAGCGAGGCCAGCGGCATCACCGCCACGCAGCCGATCTCCTGCAGGATGCGCGCCTGGATCGGGTCGTCGCTGCAGTAGACCATGACGTCGAAACCGTCCTTCACCAGGGTCTCGGCGGCCTTGAGGGTTTCCGGCATGTGCGGGAACAGGGTCTTCTCGTCGCCCAGCACTTCCAGCTTGACCAGCTTGTGGCCGTTCAGCAGCTCGCGTGCCATCTGCAGGGTATAGACCGCGTCCTTGGCGGTGTAGCAGCCCGCCGTATTCGGCAGGATGGTGAACTCGCTCGGGGGCAGCACGTCCAGCAGGCTGGGCGCGTTCGGGTCCTGGCCGATGTTTACGCGGCGGATCGCCACGGTGATGATCTCCGCGCCGGCCGCCAGGGTCGCTTCGCGGGTCTGGTCCAGGTCGCGGTACTTGCCGCTGCCCACCAGCAGGCGCGAGCCGTACCGGCGGCCGGCGATGGTCAGCACGTCTTCATGTTTCAACTCTGTGATTGCATTCATTCCTGTCTCCTGTCAGCCGCCGCCGATGGCGCGCACGATGTCCACTTTGTCCTTTGCCGCCAGGCGGCGCTGCGGCCATTGCGGGCGCGGCACCACTTCGCGGTTCACCGCCAGCGCGATGCCCTGCCCGGCCAGTCCCAGTTCGGCGACCAGCTCCTGCAGGGACTGCTCGTCCGGCACGCTCCAGGGCTTGCCGTTCACTACGATGTCAAGCATGGCTCACACCTCACGGTAGATTTGCGCGCCGTTGCGCACGAACTCGATCGCCTTCTCTTCCATGCCCCTGGCCGCGTACTCGCGCACTTCCTGGGTGATCTTCATCGAGCAGAAGTGCGGGCCGCACATGGAGCAGAAGTGCGCCACCTTGGCCGAATCCTTGGGCAGGGTCTCGTCGTGGAATTCGCGCGCCTTGTCCGGGTCCAGGCCGAGGTTGAACTGGTCTTCCCAGCGGAACTCGAAGCGCGCCTTGGACAGGGCGTTGTCGCGCAGCTGGGCGCCCGGATGGCCCTTGGCCAGGTCGGCCGCATGGGCGGCGATCTTGTAGGTGATGATGCCGTCCTTGACGTCGTTCTTGTCGGGCAGGCCCAGGTGCTCCTTGGGCGTCACGTAGCACAGCATGGCGGTGCCGTACCAGCCGATGTTGGCCGCGCCGATGCCCGAGGTGATGTGGTCGTAGCCGGGCGCGATGTCGGTGGTCAGCGGTCCCAGGGTGTAGAACGGCGCCTCGTGGCACTGCTCCAGCTGCAAGTCCATGTTCTCCTTGATGAGGTGCAGCGGCACGTGGCCCGGGCCTTCGATGATGGTCTGCACGTCGTGCTTCCAGGCGACCTGGGTCAGCTCGCCCAGGGTCTTGAGCTCGGCCAGCTGGGCTTCGTCGTTGGCGTCGTAGATCGAGCCGGGACGCAGGCCGTCGCCCAGGCTGAAGGACACGTCGTAGGCCTTCATGATCTCGCAGATGTCCTCGAAGTGCGTGTACAGGAAGGATTCCTTGTGGTGGGCCAGGCACCACTTGGCCATGATCGAGCCGCCGCGCGAGACGATGCCGGTCAGGCGGTTGGCGGTCATCGGCACGTAGCGCAGCAGCACGCCGGCGTGGATGGTGAAGTAGTCGACGCCCTGCTCCGCCTGTTCGATCAGGGTGTCGCGGAAGATCTCCCAGGTCAGGTCCTCGGCCTTGCCGTTCACCTTTTCCAGCGCCTGGTAGATCGGCACCGTGCCGATCGGGACCGGGCTGTTACGCACGATCCATTCGCGCGTCTCGTGGATGTGCTTGCCGGTGGAGAGGTCCATGACCGTGTCGGCGCCCCAGCGGATGGCCCAGGTCATCTTCTCGACTTCCTCGCCGATCGAGGAGGTGACGGCCGAGTTGCCGATGTTGGCGTTGACCTTCACCAGGAAGTTGCGGCCGATGATCATGGGCTCGACTTCCGGGTGGTTGATGTTGGCCGGGATGATGGCGCGGCCGCGCGCCACTTCGCTGCGCACGAATTCAGGCGTGATCTCGGCCGGGATGCTGGCCCCGAAGGACTGGCCCGGATGCTGGCGGCCGAGCAGGTCCGCGACCCGCTTGCCCATCGGGCCGGAGGCGTGCAGCGATGCGATGTATTCCTTGCGGCGCATGTTCTCGCGCAGGGCCACGAATTCCATCTCGGGCGTAATGATGCCCTGGCGCGCGTAGTGCATCTGGGTGACGTTGGCGCCCCCGCGGGCGCGGCGCGGGGTGCGCTGCAGCGAGAAGCGCAGCGGCTCCAGGGCCGGGTCGGCGAGGCGCGCCTGGCCGTAGGCGGAAGTCGGGCCTGCCAATTCCTCGGTGTCGCCGCGCTCCAGGATCCAGGGCGCGCGCGGCGTACCCAGGCCGCTGCGGATGTCGATGGCGGCGGCCGGGTCGGTGTAGGCGCCGGAGGTGTCGTAGACGTAGAGCGGCGGGTTCGGCTCGCCGCCGAAGCTGGCCGGCGTGGGCGACTGGCCGATCTCGCGCATCGGCACGCGGATGTCGGGCCGGCTGCCTTCGATGTAGACCTTGCGGGAATTCGGGAGGGGAGCGATCGCCGCCTGGTCCACCTGGGCGGTGGCGGAATCGAACTTCAACGGTGCATTCATGTGGCTCCTTTGCTGCATTGCTAACAGGAGCCAGCAAAGGAGTGTGCCAGGATATGCGCAGCACAGCACGGTCGTGCAGGGCCATGGCGATTCTGACTGCTTCCCTTCGCTGGCATTATCCAGATCAGGTTCGGAGGGTATTTCTCACCCGCGTGTCGCGCTTGCGACAGGCAGGACCCCTAGCGTGTGCCACCTTGCGGTGACCGGCCGAATTATAGCCGCTTCTACTCTATAATGGTTCTTTTCGCAAAATCTTTACGCCACCACATCATGGAATTAGCCAAGTCTTTCGAGCCAGCGGACATTGAACAATACTGGCGCACCGAATGGGAACAGCGCGGTTACTTCACCGCGAGCATGGACGAAGGCAAGCCGTCGTTCAGCATCCAGCTGCCGCCGCCGAACGTCACCGGCACCCTGCACATGGGCCACGCGTTCAACCAGACCGTCATGGACGGCCTGACCCGCTATTACCGCATGCGCGGCTATAACACCGCCTGGGTGCCGGGCACCGACCACGCCGGCATCGCCACCCAGATCGTGGTCGAGCGCCAGCTCGACGCCCAGAAGATCTCGCGCCACGACCTCGGCCGCGACGCCTTCCTCGAGAAGGTCTGGGAGTGGAAGGAAAAGTCGGGCAACACCATCACCGGCCAGATGCGCCGCCTGGGCGCATCCGCCGACTGGCAGCGCGAATACTTCACCATGGACGAGACCCGCTCCAAGACCGTGGTCGAGGTCTTCGTGCGCCTGTTCGAACAAGGCCTGATCTACCGCGGCAAGCGCCTGGTGAACTGGGATCCGGTGCTGGGCACCGCCGTCTCGGACCTGGAAGTCGATTCGCAGGAAGAAGACGGCTCGATGTGGTACATCAACTACCCGCTGGCCGACGGCTCGGGCCACCTCACGGTCGCCACCACCCGTCCTGAAACCATGCTGGGCGACGTCGCCGTCGCGGTCGACCCGACCGACGAACGCTATACCCACCTGCACGGCAAGCTCTTGAGCCTGCCGCTCACCGGCCGCCAGATCCCGGTGATCGCCGACAGCTACGTGGACAAGGAATTCGGCACCGGCTGCGTGAAGATCACCCCGGCCCACGACTTCAACGACTACGCCGTCGGCCAGCGCGCCAGGCTCGAGCCGATCAACATCTTCACCCTGGACGCCAAGATCAACGAGAACGGCCCGGCGCAATACCAGGGCCTGGACCGCTTCGCCGCGCGCAAGCAGATCGTCGCCGACCTCGACGCGCAAGGCCTGCTGGCCGAAGTCAAGCCGCACAAGCTGATGGTGCCGCGCGGCGACCGCACCGGCGTCGTGATCGAGCCGATGCTGACCGACCAGTGGTTCGTCGCCATGAGCAAGCCGGCGCCGGAAGGCACGTTCAACCCGGGCAAGTCGATCACCGACGTGGCCCTGGAAAAGGTCGCCAACGGCGAGATCAAGTTCGTGCCGGAGAACTGGACCACCACCTACAACCAGTGGCTGGGCAACATCCAGGACTGGTGCATCTCGCGCCAGCTGTGGTGGGGCCACCGCATCCCGGCCTGGTACGACGACGCCGGCAATATCGTGGTCGCGCGCGACGAAGAGGAAGCCAAGGCCAAGGCCGCCGCGCAGGGCATTACCGGTGAGCTGCGCCGCGACGACGACGTGCTCGACACCTGGTTCTCGTCGGCGCTGGTGCCCTTCTCCACCATGGGCTGGCCGGAACAAACCCGTGATATGTCGATGTTCCTGCCGTCCTCGGTGCTGGTGACCGGCTTCGACATCATCTTCTTCTGGGTGGCGCGCATGGTCATGATGACCGCCCACTTCACCGGCAAGGTGCCGTTCGAGACCGTGTACGTGCACGGCCTGGTGCGCGACTCGCAGGGCCAGAAGATGTCCAAGTCGAAGGGCAACACCCTCGACCCGATCGACCTGATCGACGGCATCGACGTCGAGACCCTGGTGGCCAAGCGCACCACCGGCCTGATGGACCCGCGCGCCGCGGAAAAGATTGGCAAGGCCACCCGCAAGGAATTCCCGGAAGGGATCCCGGCCTTCGGCACCGACGCCGTGCGCTTCACCATGGCCAGCTATGCTTCGCTGGGCCGCAACATCAACTTCGACCTCGGCCGCTGCGAGGGCTACCGCAACTTCTGCAACAAGCTGTGGAACGCGACCCGCTTCGTGATGATGAACACGGAAGGCAAGGACTGCGGCCAGCCGGACCAGGCCGACCTGTCGCAGGCCGACCGCTGGATCGTCTCCTTGATGAACCGTGTCGAGCTGGAAGTGGCCAAGGGCTTCGCCGACTACCGCTTCGACAATATCGCGAGCAGCATCTACAAGTTCGTCTGGGACGAGTACTGCGACTGGTACCTGGAAGTGGCCAAGGTCCAGGTCCAGCAGGGCACGGAAGCGCAGCAGCGCGCCACCCGCCACACCCTGCTGCGCGTGCTGGAAGTGATCCTGCGCCTGGCGCATCCGATCATTCCGTTCGTGACCGAAGCCCTGTGGCAGAGCATCGCGCCGCTGGCAGGCAAATCGGGTGACTCGATCATGCTGCAGCCCTATCCGCTGGCCGACACCTCCTTCGTCAGCGAAGAGGCGGAAGCCTGGATGGACCAGCTCAAGGCCCTGACCGACGCCACCCGCAACCTGCGCGGCGAGATGTCGCTGTCGCCGTCGGTGCGCGTGCCGCTGTTCCTGGAGCCGGGCAATGCCGAGGACCGCGCGCGCATGGCGGTGTTCGCTCCCTACATCCAGTCGCTGGGCAAGCTGCAGGAAGTGCAGATCGTCGACGCACTGCCGGATTCGCCGGCGGCCGTGTCGATCGTCGGCACCACCAAGCTGATGCTCAAGGTCGAGATCGACGTCGCCGCCGAGCGCGAGCGCCTCTCTAAAGAGATCGCGCGCGTGCAGGGCGAGATCGCCAAGGCCAACGGCAAGCTGTCGAACGAGAGCTTCGTGGCGCGTGCGCCGGCTGCCGTGGTGGCGCAGGAGAAGGAACGCGTGGCGAACTTTTCGGCGACCCTGGCAAAGATGGAAGAACAGCTGGCGAAGCTGCCGGCTGCTTAAACATCTACATTTAGTTTAGTTAGCACGTCGTCCCCGCCTTCGCGGGGATGACGCGTTTTTGGGCTGACGCATTTTTAGAGGTCGCCTTGACTCACGTCGCGTAGCGGAAGCGCCCCCCGCCGCAGCCACCCGCGCACGATCTTGAATTCCCACGCACGCTCCGCACGCGGATCATCCAGCGCGTCCTGCCGCCACAGCACCTTGGCCATGCCCTGCAACTGCAGGATATCCCCCGTCCCGAAGTCCGGGATCACCAGCGAAACACGCGGCTCCACCAGCAGGTTTCCCAGCGTGTTGAAGTAACGATTCCCCGCATAGTCAGGCACGGTCAGCACGCTCCCCTGCAAACGCAGGAACCCCGCCTCGCCGCCCCGATGCGAGATGTCGAGCCCGCCTGCCTCGCCACCGGCAGTCGCAACGAACATCGTCTCGCACCCGGCAAGCATGGCCAGGGCATCCTCGGGCAGTTCGGCGCCGAAGCGCTCGGCCTGCCCTTTTGGCCGCTCCACCCGGGCCAGCTGGCGTACGCGGATGTACTTCGGACAGTTGCCGAAGGATTGCTCCACATCGACCACGAAACCCTCACCATCCGCCTGCGCGATCCTGCCGTTGGCACGGTTGCGCCGCCGTGTCGCCAGGTCGATGCCGAGCATGCCGGTCCCTGCGCCCTCCCTGAGGTGCGGATAGGCCGGATCGTCCCCGTCCGGCACGGCGGCAACCCGCAGCCGGCCAGGATCGGGCGACGACGCGAATCCCGGCTCCCCGGCCAGCAGGGTGGCGATCGGCCAGCCACTGTCGTCCGCCAGCGCGACACACAGGAAGCGCAGCAAGGGAAAGAACTGGCGATGCTGCTCGGGCATCTGGCTGCGGATCGGCGCGCCCGCCGGTCCGCCGCCCGCGAGCTGCTGGGCGCGCAGTTCGCCGGCATGGAAGGGTTCGGGCAGGCGGTGGTCGTTCATTTCAGTTCTCCGGCATCGCGATAAAGCCGGGCAAGGCCCGGATACGCGCGATCCAGCCGCGCACCTGCGGATAGGGTTCCAGCGCGATCCCGCCTTCCGGCGCATGCGCGATATAGGCATAGCAGGCCAGGTCCGCCAGCGTCGGCGCCACGCCGGCAAGAAAATCCTGCCGGCCGAGCGTGGACTCCATGAAAGCGAGGGCCTGGCCGGCCAGCCGCTGCATGAGCTCCGGCGGCATGCCGGTATCGCCGAAGCGGGCCGAAATGCGCGCCTTGGCCGGACCGAAAGCGATCTCGCCGGCCGCCAGCGACAGCCAGCGCTGGACCCGTGCCGCGCCGACCGGATCCTCGGGCAGCCAGGTACTGCCCGGCGCGTAGCGCTTGGCGAGATACACCAGGATGGCATTGCTGTCCGTTAACGCCAGCTCGCCATCCTGCAGGACCGGAATCTGGCCGAGCGGATTCAGGCCCAGGAATTCGGCGCTCCTGCGCACCGGCGCCGGCGCGTCGATGCGCCGGTAAGGGAGCTGCAACAGGTTCAGGAACAGTTCCACGCGGTGGGTATGTCCCGAGAGCGCGGTGCCATGGAGGATCAGGGAAGAGGTCATGATAGGCGAGGAAAGTTGGCGGTACTGCCATCCTAGCCACTGCGCTTCCCTGCCGGAATAGCACATAATGGCAATTCATTCTGCCGATTCTTGCAATTATCCATGGACCGTCTCGACGAACTTCAGGTATTTCTCGCCATTCTCGATACCGGCAGCATGGCTGCGGCGGCGCACAAGCTGCGCCGCTCGCCGTCGGCGGTCACGCGCATCCTCGCGGCACTCGAGCAGCGCGTCGGGACGCGGCTGTTCGAAAGGAGCACGCGCAGGCTGTCGGCGACCGCCGAAGGACAGCGTCTTGCCGCGCATGCACGCCGCCTGCTGGCCGAATACGAAGCGGCGATGTGCGAGTACCAGGCCGGGCCGCCCCAGGGCCTGTTGCGGATCACGGCGCCCATGGTGTTCGGCCGCCGCTACATGACCTCCCTCGCCACCAGCTTCCTGATGCGCCATCCGGATATCCAGGTGGACCTCGTCCTCTCGGACCGCAACATGGACCTGATCGACAATGGCGTCGACATCGCGCTGCGGATCGGCGCGCTGGAAAATTCCGGACTCGTCGCCCGCGAACTGGGCACGGTGAAGAGGATCACGGTCGCCAGCCCTGCCTACCTGCAGCGGCGAGGCACGCCGGCCACGCCGGAAGAACTGGCGCAGCATGAACTCATCCTGGGCACCACGGTGCGCGGCCTGCCGGAATGGCGCTACGGCACGGCGGAGCGCGAACAGGTCGTCCGCTTCGCGCCGCGCCTGCAGGTGAACGATGTGGAAGGCGTGCTGAATGCGGCGCGCGAGGGATTCGGCATCGCACGCGTCCTGTCCTACCAGGCCGCGCCCGACCTGCAGGCCGGCGCCCTCACCCGCCTGCTGGCCGGCTACGAGCCGGCACCGCTGCCTGTCCACCTGGTCTTCCCCAGCGCGCGCCACATGGCGCCGCGGGTACGCGCCTTCGTCGATTTCGCCATCGAAGCATTCACACGGCTGCAGCCGATCCACTAGGAGTCCTCACTTCAGGTTCTTCCACCAGGCGTGGCCTGCGTGCGGCTGCCTCAGGTCGAGCGGCTCGCCCATGCCGGGCGTGGTCAGCGCCACCTGCTTCTCGGCCGCCAGCGCGGCGATGCGTTCGAAAGGCTCCTGCCAGCGGTGCAGGCCCAGGTCGAAGGTGCCGTTATGGACCGGCAGCAGCCACTTGCCGCCCAGGTCGGCGAACGCCCGCATGGTGTCTTCCGGCTGCATGTGCACGTCCGGCCAGCGCTTGTCGTAGGCGCCCGTCTCCAGCAAGGCCACATCGAAGGGACCGTACTTGGCGCCGATCTCCTTGAAACCCGCGAAGTAGCCGGTGTCGCCGCTGAAGAACACGCGCACATCCTGGTGCAGGATCACCCACGAGGCCCACAAGGTCGAATTGCCGTCGTTCAGGCTGCGCCCCGAGAAGTGCTGGGCCGGCGTGGCCACGAAGCGCACGCCGCCCACTTCCGTCCCCTGCCACCAGTCGAACTGCTGGACCTTGGCCGGGTCGACGCCCCAGGCAACCAGGCGGTCGCCCACGCCCAGCGGCGTCAGGAAGGCCGAGGTCTTGGCGGCCAGCGCCAGGATGGCGGCATGGTCGAGGTGGTCGTAATGGTCGTGCGACAGGATCACCGCCTTGATCGGCGGCAGCGCGTCGATGCCGATCGGCGGCGCATGGAAGCGCGCCGGACCCGCCCACTGCACCGGCGACGCGCGCTCGGAGAACACCGGGTCGGTCAGGAAGAACTCGCCGCCCAGCTTGATCAGCATGGTCGAGTGGCCCAGGCGGTACAGCGTGTTGTCCGGCGCCGCCAGCAGCTCGGCCCGGGTCAGCGTCCGCACCGGCACCGGCTGCTGCGGCACCGTGCCGGAAGGCTTGTCGAACAGGAAGGTCCACCACAGGCCCATGGTTTCGCCGAAGCTGTGCTTGTTCATGGCGACGGGATTGCGGAACTTCCCGTCACGGAATTGCGGCGAGCTGTGGGCCACCGCGGCCGGAGCAAAAGTGCAGTAAGTCATGAGCGATACCAATCCGAGGAGAGCGAGGGTGAGGACGAAACGCATGTCGTTGCCGATTCATAAAATGTACACTACACAGTGTAGTTTATCGATTTGGGAAAGTAAACTACTGAGTGTAGAATTTGCGTATGCACTCTTCTACCCGCCTGACCGACCGCAAGCGCAGCGCCATCCTGGAGGCCGCCGCCGAACAGTTCCGCCTGCACGGCTACGAGACCGCCAGCGTGGACAGCATCGCCGCCGCGGCCGGCGTGTCGAAGCGCACCGTGTACAACCACTTCCCCAGCAAGGAAGAGCTGTTCGGCGAAACCATCATGCAGATGTTCCAAAGCACCGCCGGCTTGCTGGAACTGCCTTACACGCGCGAGCGCAGCCTGCGCGAGCAGCTCACGGAGCTGATGCGCCAGAAGATGCGCACCCTGGCCGATCCCGAATTCCTGGGGTTGGCGCGGGTGGCGATGGGCGAGGCCATCCATGCGCCCGAGCGCGCCCTGCCCGTCCTGTGCCGCCTGGGCGAACGCGAGGAAGGCGTGACCACCTGGATCCGCGCCGCCCAGGCGGACGGCAAGCTCAAGCCGGGCGACCCGGGCTTCGCCGCCAACCTGCTGCAGGGGCAGATCAAGACCTTCGCTTTCTGGCCGCAGATCGCCATGGGCGCCGCGCCGCTGGCGCCGGAAGAACAGGAGCGGGTCATCGAAGCGGCGGTGTCGATGTTCCTGTCGTATTTCGCCGTGGAGCGCTAGGCCGGATCAGGGCAGCAGCCCGAAGTCGCGCAGCACCGCCTTGAGGATGCCCATGCGCGCCGCGGCATCGCCGGGCCGTGCGATGTCGAGGTTCATGGCGAAGAAATGCACCTTGCCTTCGCGTTCCAGGTAGCCCACCAGCCAGCCGAGCTGAGGCTGCTGCGGCTCGCCGAAGCCCACCCAGCCGCTCTTGCCGCTCAGGCGGTAGTCCGGGGTCTCCTCCAGCACCAGCATTTCCTTGGCGAGCCGGGTCGTGCGCGCCGATACGCCGAGCTGGCCGGCGTGGAAGCGGCGCAGGAAATCGGCTTGCTGGTCGGCCGAGATGCGCAGGCCGCCCGTCAGCCAGAACTGGTCGATGCCGCCCGAGATGTCGCGGTTGCCGTAGCCGAAGCGGTCGACCCAGTGCTGCATCCGGGACGGGCCCACGCGCCGCGCCACTTCCTGGTAATACCAGACCGCCGAGTTGCTCAGCGCCGACGCCAAGGTATGGTCCCGCGCCCAGGCCGCCGGCCACCACGGCTGGCGCGGCGCACGCGCGCTGTCCCAGGCCAGCTTGAAGTCCTTGTCCCTGGCGACGCCCTCTTCCAGGGCGATCAGGGTGTTGGGGATCTTGTAGGTCGACGCGGGCAGGAAGCCCCGGGCCGCCCGCGCCGGCGCATGGCGCCGGATCTCGCCGCTCTGGCCGTCGAGCAGCACGAAGGTCCCTTCCACCTGCGCTGCGCTGAAGCGGGCGCCGATGTCCACGTTCGGCAAGGCCGCGTGGCCGGACCGGGCGGCCAGCAGCGCCGCCACGGACAACAGCAGGCGCGCGGCCACGCAGGACAAGACGTTCATGGGATTTCCCTGCTCAGCTGAAGCTGCCGTAGCCGCGCGCCATGGCGGCCGCGAATATCGGAATCAGGAAGAACAGCGCCGCCTGCGCATGCAGGAAGCGCCGCAGGCGGGCTACTTCGGCGTCGTCCGGGCGGTGACTGGCGCGGCGCCAGCGGATGAAGCGGATGGTGGGGAGGGCCGACAGCGCGCCGACCAGCGCGAAGCTGGCGATCTTGGCCCAGAAGAAGCCATTGTGCGAATAATAGTCCCAGCCCTTGGCCGCGAAGACCGCCCGCGTGAAGCCGATGACGATCATGAGCATGGCGAACAGGCCGTACAGGCGGTCGATGCGCGCGGCCAGGGCAACCTGGCCGGTACTCATGCCGGGCCTGACGACCGCCAGCTCGACGGCGAGCACCCCGAACAGGGCGAACATGGTCACATGGTGCAGGATGGCGAGCAGCAGGTCGGTCAAAATGGTCTCCGGTGATGAAAGCA
>CBIHLT010000095.1:0-16975 GCA_966210615.1 uncultured Massilia sp. | reverse complement strand
TCGTCGACCCGCACGGCACCATTCTCCGGTGGAGCCGCGCGTGCGAGCAGCTCACCGGCTACTCGGCGGAGCAGGTGCGCGGCCGCACCGCGGAACACCTGCTCGCCTTCGAGTCTCCCCGCCACGAGCAACTGCCCATTCCCTCGCGCGCCGACACCGCCGCGCTCGCCAAGCTCGCGCGCGCCGACGGCAGCACGCTGCCGGTGCGCGTCACGGTCTCGCCGGAAACCCTGGAACAAGGGCCGAATCCAAGCTTCAGCCTGGTCATGCTGCCGGTCGAACCGCTGCCGCCGCACCCGGCGGTGATCCGCGAGCTGCCCATCGGCGACATCATCGAGGACCTTCCCTGCGTCTTCTACGTCGTCGACGAGTGCGGATGCCTGGTCTTCTGGAACCACCAGCTGGAAGAAGCGCTCCAGCGCACGCCCGAGGAGCTGCGCACCACGGAGGTCAAGTATTTCTACCCCGAAGAGGTGCGCGCCGAGATCGGGCAATACCTGACCGCCGCCTTCGAACAGGGCGAATCCACCCACGAGGCCGACCTGGTGGGCAAGTACGGGCGGCGCGCCACCTACATGTTCCATTGCTGCCGCACCCACCTTGCCGGCAAGCCCTGCGTGTTTGGCACCGGCCTCGACATCTCCGCGCGCAAGCAGGTCGAGCACGGCTTGCGGGTGCGCGAGCGGGCCCTGTATTCGAGCGTCAACGCGATCGTCATCACCGTCTGCGACAACGACGAAAACCTGATCGAATACGTCAACCCCGCCTTCGAGCAGATCACCGGCTACACCCTGGCCGAGATCAAGGGCCGCGATCCGCGCTTCATGCGCGTGGAAGGCTGCGACGAACACGAGCACAAGCGCATCCACGACGCCATCAAGCGCAAGGAAAGCGTGCGCTCCATCCTGCGCAACGCCCGCAAGAACGGCGAGATCTTCTGGAACGACCTGCGCATCGACCCGGTCACCACCGTCGACGGCGATGTCACCCATTTCGTGGCCGTGATCAGCGATATCACCGAAGCGCGCCACTACGAGCGCCGCCTGCACCACCTGGCCCACCACGATCCGCTGACCGGCCTGGCCAACCGCACCCTGCTGCTCGATCGGCTCAAGTTCGCGGTCGACTTCTCGGTGCGCCACGACGTGCTGGGCGCGCTGGCCTTCCTCGACCTCGACAACTTCAAGCACATCAACGACAACTTCGGCCACGACGCGGGCGACGCGGTGCTGCGCGAGATCTCCGAGCGCCTGCGCGTCAACATGCGCGAGGACGACCTGGTGGCGCGCATCGGCGGCGACGAATTCGTCCTGCTGATCCACGACCAGCCCAGCGTCGCCCACGTGACCGACCTGCTCGAGCGGGTCCGGCGCAGCGTCAGCACCCCGGTGCTGGTCGGCGGGCGCGAGATCGTTCCCGGGACCAGCATCGGCGTCAGCCTGTTCCCCAACGACGGCAATACGGCCGACCGCGTCATGCGCGCCGCCGATGCGGCCATGTACCACGCCAAGGCCCTGGGCAAGAACAACATCCAGTTTTACTCGGGCGAGATGGCCCAGGCCATGCACCAGCACCTGATGCTGCAGGCCAGCCTCAGCCGCGCCATCCGCAACGACGAAATGGTGCTCGGCTTCCAGCCCAAGGTCGACTTGCGGACCGGCAAGGTGATCGGCGCCGAGGCCCTGGTACGCTGGCAGCGCCCGGAGCATGGGCTGGTGCAGCCGGACAGCTTCATCCCGGTGGCCGAGGAAACCGGCCTGATCGTACCGCTGGGCGAATGGGTGCTCCAGGAAGCCTGCCGCACCCTGCGCACGCTCGGCGCCGCCGGCATCAGCGATTTCGTCATCTCGGTCAACCTGTCGGCGCGCCAGCTGCGCCAGCGCCAGTTCGCCAAGCGCCTGGCCGCCACCCTGGCGCGCTACCAGGTCAACCCCAACCACCTCGAGCTGGAGGTCACGGAGAGCCAGCTGATGGACAACCCGGCCGACGCCAAGGACGCCCTGGTGCAGCTCAAGGAGCTGGGCGTGCGCCTGTCGATCGACGATTTCGGTACCGGCTACTCGAGCCTGAGCCACCTGCGCAAGTTCCCGGTCGACTACATCAAGATCGACCGCTCCTTCCTGACCGACCTGCACACCAACGGCCACGACGTCATTCCGCGCGCCATCATCGCGCTCGGACACAGCCTCAAGCTGCAGGTGGTGGCCGAAGGCGTCGAGACCCACGAACAGCTGGCCTTCCTGCGCGACCACGATTGCGACCAGATGCAGGGCTATTACTTCAGCCCGGCCGTGCCCTCGGCCGAGCTGCAGGACATGCTCCGCTGCGATACCCGCCTGGTCGCCTAATCCGCGGCGTGCGCCTGCCCAAGGAACAGGCCGCTATACTCGGTGTTCCTTGACAAAGGCTGACCATGTTCCTGTTCTTCTCGAATAAGCTCGGCTGCCTGGGATCGATCCTGGTCTCGGTGGTGCTGACCTTGCTGGTGCTGTTGTTCTTCGGCGTGCTGTAAGCCGGCGGCACGAAGCCGCGGCATGGACGAGCGGCAGCCGCGACGCTCGTATCGATGAGTCCGTTTGACCGCCCCTGGCTGCTTTCTCCACCGCAAGACAGAGAAATCGCTGCCCTCGCCTGCATTTCCGCCCCACTTCAGTTACATTGAACGGCCAGATCCGATTTTCTCATTCAGGAGATTGTGATGAGCCGCAAGACCCCCATTGAGCGCTACCGCAACATCGGCATCAGCGCCCACATCGATGCCGGCAAGACCACCACGACCGAACGCATCCTGTTCTACACCGGCGTCAATCACAAGATCGGCGAAGTGCATAATGGCGCGGCCACCATGGACTGGATGGAACAGGAACAGGAACGCGGCATCACGATCACCTCGGCCGCGACCACCGCCTTCTGGCGCGGCATGGGCAACACCTTCCCCGAGCACCGCATCAACATCATCGACACGCCGGGCCACGTCGACTTCACTATCGAGGTCGAGCGCTCCATGCGCGTGCTGGACGGCGCGGTGATGGTCTACGACTCGGTGGGCGGGGTGCAGCCCCAGTCCGAGACCGTGTGGCGCCAGGCGAACAAGTACAAGGTGCCGCGCATCGCCTTCGTGAACAAGATGGACCGCGTGGGCGCCGACTTCTTCCGCGTGCATCGCCAGATCAAGGAACGCCTGAAAGGCGTGCCGGTGCCGATCCAGATCCCGCTCGGCGCCGAGGACCACTTCGAGGGCGTGATCGACCTGGTCAAGATGTGCGCCATCAAGTGGGACGACGCCAGCCAGGGCGTCCAGTTCAGCTACGAGGAGATCCCGGCCGGCCTCCAGGAGCTGGCCCGGGAGTGGCACGAGCACCTGGTCGAGGCCGCGGCCGACGCCACCCCCGAGCTGCTGGAGAAATACCTGGGCGGCGATACCTTCAGCGAGGAAGAGATCAAGTCCGCCCTGCGCCAGCGCACCATCCGCAACGAGATCGTGCCGATGCTGGCCGGCAGCGCGTTCAAGAACAAGGGGGTGCAGGCGATGCTCGACGCGGTGATCGAGTACCTGCCCTCGCCGGTGGACGTGCCCGCCATCGCCGGCCACGACGAACACGACAAGGAAATCGAGCGCCATCCGTCCGACGACGAGCCCTTCTCGGCCCTGGCCTTCAAGATCATGTCGGATCCTTTCGTGGGCCAGCTGACCTTCTTCCGCGTGTATTCGGGCGTGGTCAATTCCGGCGACACCGTCTACAACCCGACCAAGTCGCAGAAGGAGCGCCTGGGCCGCATCCTGCAGATGCACGCCAACGAGCGCAAGGAAATCAAGGAAGTCTTCGCCGGCGACATCGCCGCCGCGGTCGGCCTCAAGGCCGTCACCACCGGCGATACCTTGTGCAGCCCGGAACACGTGATCGTGCTGGAAAAGATGGTGTTCCCGGAACCGGTGATCTCGCAGGCGGTGGAGCCCAAGACCAAGGCCGACCAGGAGAAGATGGGCGTCGCCCTCAACCGCCTGGCCCAGGAGGACCCGTCCTTCCGTGTCCACACCGACGAGGAATCGGGCCAGACCATCATGTCCGGCATGGGCGAGCTGCATCTGGAGATCCTGGTGGACCGCATGAAACGCGAGTTCGGGGTCGAGGCCACGGTCGGCAAGCCGCAGGTGGCCTACCGCGAGACCATCCGCAAGCCGGTCGAGGACGTCGAAGGCAAGTTCGTCAAGCAGTCCGGCGGCAAGGGGCAATACGGCCACGTGGTGCTGAAGCTCGAGCCGCTGGATGCCGGCAAGGGCTACGAATTCGTCGACGCCATCAAGGGCGGCGTGGTGCCGCGCGAGTACATCCCGGCCGTGGACAAGGGCATCCGCGAGACCCTTCAGGCCGGGGTGCTGGCCGGCTACCCGGTGGTGGACGTGCGCGCCACCCTCACCTTCGGCTCCTACCACGACGTCGACTCCAACGAGAACGCCTTCCGGGTCGCCGCCTCGATGGCCTTCAAGGACGGCATGCGCCGCGCCGCGCCGGAGCTGCTGGAGCCGATGATGCAGGTCGAGGTGGAGACGCCCGAGGAGTTCACGGGCAATGTGATGGGCGACCTGTCGACCCGGCGCGGCATGGTCCAGGGCATGGACGAAATGCCGGGCGGCGGCGGCAAGCTGGTCAAGGCGCTGGTGCCGCTGGCCGAGATGTTCGGCTACTCGACCAGCCTGCGCTCGCTGACCCAGGGGCGCGCGACCTATACGATGGAGTTCAGGCAGTATTCGCCGGTCCCGAAGCACGTGCTGGACCAGATCGCGACCACGCGCACCGTCCGCTAGCACGCGCCGTGGTTCGCGCAGGCGAGGTATGGTGGGCGTTGACTAACACATCCAGGTCGAGGAGTTTCTCATGCGGAAAATGATCATGATGGCCGTGGCCGGCTTCGTTTGGCGGCAGATCCAGCGCCGCGTGTTCAAGCAGACCTATTCGGTGAAGCCGACGCGGCGCTTTTTCTGACCGGCCTCAATCGATGTAGATCGCGCGGAAATCGTTGACGTTGGTCAGCGTCGGGCCGGTGACGACTGCGTCACCCAGGGCGCCGAAGAAGCCGTGCCCGTCATTGTCGTCCAGGCTGGCCGCCGGGTTGATCCCTTGCGCCCAGGCGCGCGCCAGGGTGTCGGGCGTGACGATGGCCCCGGCGATCTCCTCGATGCCGTCGACGCCGTCGGTGTCGCCGGCCAGCGCGTGGATGCGGGGGTGGCCGCGCAGGGCCAGGGCCAGGGCCAGCAGGAATTCCACGTTGCGCCCGCCGCGTCCCCCTCCCCGTACCGTCACCGTAGTCTCGCCGCCCGAGAGCAGGATGCAGGGCGGGCGGAAGGGCTGCCCCCTGTCCGCCACGTGGCGCGCGATTCCTGCCAGCAGCGAGCCGGCGCTGCGCGCCTCGCCCTCCAGGCTGTCGCCCAGCAGGTGGACGGCGACGCCGGCGCGTTCGGCCACCCTGGCCGCCGCCTCCAGCGCCATCCGGGGCGTGGCAATCAGGTGGGTTTCGGCGCGCGCCAGGCGCGGGTCGCCCGGCTTCACGCTCTCGCCTTCCCCGCTTTCCAGCAGCCGGCGCGCCGCGGGCGGCAGCGCGATGGCGTAGCGCTTCACCACCGCCAGCGCATCGGCGCAGGTGCTGGGGTCGGCCACGGTCGGCCCGGAAGCGATGTCGATGGGGTCGTCGCCCGGCACGTCGGAGATCAGGAGCGTCAGCACCCGCGCCGGATGGCAGGCGGCGGCCAGTCGCCCACCCTTGATGCCGGAGAGGTGGCGGCGCACGCAGTTCATCTCCGAAATCGTCGCGCCCGAAGCGAGCAGCGCCTTGTTGATGGCCTGCTTGTCCCCGATGCCGATGCCGGGCGCGGGCAGCGGCAGCAAGGACGAGCCGCCGCCCGAGATCAGGCAGATTACCAGGTCGTCCTCGCCCAGCCCTCGGACCATGTCCAGCATGCGCCTGGCGGCGGCGAGCCCGGCGGCGTCGGGTACCGGGTGGGCGGCTTCCACAACCTCGATGGCGCGGGTGGGGACGGCATAGCCGTAGCGGGTCACCACCATGCCCGCCAGCGGCCCGGTCCAGTGGTTTTCCAGGGCCTGGGCCATGCTGGCGGCGGCCTTGCCGGCGCCGATGACCAGCGTGCGGCCCTTGGGAGGGTGCGGCAGGAAGCGCGCCATGGAACAGCGCGGCGCCGCCGCATCGATGGCCGCCTGGAACATTTCCGTCAAAAGGGCCCGGATGGCGGGCGGCTGCAAAGCACTCATGTGATCATTCCGCTGGATGGTCTACGCTTACCATATCGTAAATTCTTCCAGGCCGTAAGGATGCAGTAGAATTCCTGTCTTTCAGGCAATCCCACAGGGCCGACGATGCAAGACGCGCAGCACGAACTCAAACGCGGACTGAAGAACCGCCATATCCAGCTGATCGCCCTGGGCGGCGCCATCGGCACCGGACTCTTCCTCGGCATCGCCCAGACCATCCGGATGGCCGGCCCTTCGGTCCTGCTCGGCTACGCCATCGCCGGCGCGGTCGCCTTCCTGATCATCCGCCAGCTGGGCGAGATGATCGTCGACGAACCCGTGGCCGGCTCCTTCAGCCACTTCGCCGACAAGTACTGCGGCCGCATGGCCGGCTTCGTCTCGGGCTGGAACTACTGGGTGATGTACATCCTCGTCAGCCTGGCCGAGCTCTCGGCCCTGGGCATCTACATGCAGTACTGGTTCCCCGAGATCCCGACCTGGGTCACGGCGCTCGGCTTCTTCTTCCTGGTGAATGGCCTGAACCTGATGAATGTGAAGGCCTTCGGCGAGATGGAATTCTGGTTCGCGCTGATCAAGGTGGTGGCCGTGGTCGGCATGATCGTGTTCGGCGTCTGGCTGCTCGCCAGCGGCGGCGCCGGCCCGGAGGCGGGCGTGTCGAACCTGTGGCGCCACGGCGGCTTCTTCCCCAACGGCGCGGCAGGCCTGGCGATGTCGATGGCGGTCATCATGTTCTCCTTCGGCGGCCTGGAATTCATCGGCATGACCGCCGCCGAGGCGGACGACCCCAGCCGCACCATCCCGCGCGCCACCAACACCGCCCTGTACCGCATCCTGATCTTCTACATCGGCGCCCTGGCCGTGCTGCTCTCGCTCTACCCGTGGCAGAAGGTCGTCGCCGGCGGCAGCCCCTTCGTGCTGATCTTCAAGGAGCTCGACAGCGGCCTGGTGGCCAATGTGCTGAACTTCGTGGTGCTGACGGCCGCCCTGTCGGTCTACAACGGCTGCGTCTATGCCAACAGCCGCATGCTGTTCGGCCTGGCCCAGCAGGGCAACGCGCCACGCTTCCTGCTGCGCGTCTCGCGGCGCGGCGTGCCGCTGGCGGCGCTCGGCGTCTCGGCCCTGGCGACCTTCGCCGCCATCGCCGTCAACTACTTCCTGCCGGGTGAGGCGCTGGGCACGATGATGCTGCTGGCCGTGGCGGCCCTGATCATCAACTGGGCGATGATTTCGTGGAGCCACCTGCGCTTCCGCCGCCAGAAAGACAAGCTGGGCCAGGCCACCCTGTTCCGCAGCCCCTTCTACCCGCTGTCGAACTACCTGTGCCTGGGCTTCGTGGCCGCGCTGCTGGTGGTGATGCTGCTGAGCCCCGGCCTGAACATCGCGGTCTACCTGATCCCGGTGTGGCTGGGCGCGCTGTGCATCGGCTACCTGGTGCGCCAGCGCCGCGCGGCCGCGGCCGCCGTGGAGACCGCCTAACCTGCTCCGGCGGCGACCGCCGCCGGCTCCTCCTGGCGCCGCAGGTGCTCCCTCACCTCGGCAAAGGGTATCGACTTTCCGAACAGCCAGCCCTGGGCGAACTGCACCCCGCGTGCGCGCAGGAAGTCCGCCTGGGCCTGGCTCTCCACCCCTTCCGCGATCATGCACAACTGGAGGTCGCGCGCCATGGCGATGATGTGCTGGACCACCTGGCTGGTCGGCGCGTCGGTGCCGATCGCCTCGATGAAGCTGCGGTCGATCTTGAGGTAGTCGAGTTCCAGCGATTCCAGGTAGGACAGGCTCGAATAGCCGGTGCCGAAATCGTCGATGGCCACCGCGAAGCCGCTGGTGCGCAAGGCGCCCGTGGTGGTCCGGGCGACTTCCGGGTCGAGCAGGCCGCGCTCGGTGACTTCCAGGATGATGTTGCTCGGCGCACCGTCCATGCTGCGCAACAAGCTGCGCAAGTTCTCCAGGAAACCCGGATCGTGGAAGTCGGCCGGCGCTACGTTGATGCCGATGTGGAAGCTTGGATGCCGGGTCAGGAAATCGCCGACGTCGCGCCGGATCAGCTCGAGCACGCGCTGGGTCAGGCGCACGATCAGCCCGTGCTCCTCGGCGATCGGAATGAAGAGTTCCGGATGGACCATCTCCCCGGTCGGGCGGCGCCATCGCAGCAACGCTTCGACGCCGATCCACTTCCCGCTGCGCAGGTCGACCACCGGCTGGTACTCCAGGAACAGCTCGTCGCGCCGCAGCGCATTCCTGACCGCGGCGGGCAGCGCCATCTGCTGGTGCGCGAGATAGAAGATCGCCCACGCCAGCGCCACGCCGGCCGCGAGCCCGAGCGGCACCAGGAACATGGCCACGTCCTGCGAGCGGTCGCTGACGTAGCGCAGCGGCAC
The DNA here is from genome assembly GCA_966210615.1 of uncultured Massilia sp. Lineage (GTDB taxonomy): Bacteria > Pseudomonadota > Gammaproteobacteria > Burkholderiales > Burkholderiaceae_D > Telluria. The sequence goes on along the minus strand of CBIHLT010000095.1, from coordinate 8,331 downwards.
CGCCGCCACCGCCGCCGTCGGGAACTGCGAGGAACGCACCAGGGCGACGAGATAGCCGCCATCGGTGAACACCGTTTCGTCGGCGCCGCCCAGATGCGCCAGCCAGCGCCGGTCGATATGGCCGCGGGCGCTGGCCGGGACCGGATGGCTGAGCGAAAACACGGCGAGCGAGATTTCCGGCTCGCTGTTGGCCGTGTCGATCGGCAATTCCTTGTGGATGATGGCGGCATAATCGCCGATCTGCACGACCATGAAGGACTGCTCCGGCGCGAAGCGAAAGCCGACGTCGCCGCGCACCTTGACTCCCGGTTCGGACTCGTAATCGACCTCGCCCAGCTCATGGAGCCCGCCGATCGAGGAACACACGAGCCGGTCGCCCACCATGTAGCCAACCGCCTGGATGTAGCTGGAACCGAGGTCGATCTGGCGCATGAGGTCGATACTCGCCGGCGAACACGGCGCTTCCCCCCGCTCCGCCCTCAGCCGGGCGATACCCGCGCGAATCTGCCTGCTGGTGTCGTCGGCGCGGAAGATCACGTCGCCTGCATAGCTGAGCGCTTTGGCGGACGCCATTTCGACACCCTGGCGCTGGGACTGGGCAATGGCGAACCAGATCGGCGCACCGATGGCGGTGCAGGCGATCAGCAAGGTCAGCAACATGACGGCCGGCTTCCTCATGGGGCTCCCGGGTCCACCGCGGAAAGGCGGACGTGAGCCTCCATACTAGCTTCGCCGCGGCCGGCCCGCAAACGCGCGGCCTTGCGTGCGCTGGACAGGACCGTTCAGCGATTGGTGAGCGTGACGCCGGCCGCCACCAGGACGCCGCCCGCGACCATCGAAGCCAGCACCTGCTCGCCCAGCAGCAAGGCCGCCAGCGACACGCCGAAGACCGGCACCAGGTTGTTGAACACGGCCGTGCGCGAGGCGCCGATGGCCTTCACGCCCTCGTAGTACCAGATGAAGCCGAGCACGGTGCCGAAGGCGCCCAGGTAGAGCAGGCTGGCCCAGACCTGCCAGCCGATCGCGCTCCAGTCCTGGCTGGCCAGGTCGGGGCCGGCGCCCAGGGCCAGGAACAGCAGGCCCCACAGCGCGGCATAGGTGGTGGCGGCGATCGGGCTCAGGCCCTTGAGCGCGGCGCGGCCGATCAGGGTGTAGGCGGCCCAGCTGCTGATGGCGCACAGCATCAGCAGCTCGCCGGTGCCGAGCGAGGCGCGCAGGTCGTGCACGGCCGTCCAGGGATCGCCGCGGGTGATCACGATGGCCGCGCCGGCGAAGGCGACCGCGATGCCGATCCATTTGGCGGCATGCAGGCGCTCGCGCAGCAGCGCCGCCGCGGCCAGCGCGGTGACGATGGGGTTGAGCGCGATGAACAGCGCCGCGCGTCCGGCCGGCATGGTGCCGAGGGCGCCGAAGAAGCACAGGTTGTACAGGAAGATCCCGGTCAGGCCGAGCGCGGCGGTGGCGCCGACCTGCTTGCCGGACAGGCGCGGCAGGCCGCCTTCCATCTTCCAGGCCACCAGCAGCAGCAGGACGGCCGCCACGGCGAAGCGCAGGGTGGCCGCGGTCATCACAGGCAGCGCGTGGGCGGCGATGCGGCCGGCGATGAAGGTGCCGCCCCAGAACAGGGTGACGAGGACGAGCTTGGCATAGACGAGCTGGTTTTTCATGATGGGCTTGCATTCGGGGTCGCGGAAGCCATACATTAATGCTTATCCAAATTCATGCGCAAATGAGGAATTACTCATGACCTTCACCCAGCTGGAAATCTTCGTCATGGTGGCCGAGATGCGCGGCTTCACACTCGCCGCGCTGCGCCTGGGCATCAGCCAGTCCGCCGTCTCGCACGCGATCCGCGCCCTCGAGAGCGAATTGAGCGCGCAGCTGGTCGAGCGCCAGCAATCCTCGGTCGAGGTGACCGAACTGGGACGGCGGCTGCTGGTGCGGGCGCGCGAGATCCTCGGGCTGGCCGAGGCCATGCGCCAGGAGGCGGCGGTGGCGCGCGGCCTCAACCAGGGCCTGATCCGGATCGGTTCCTTCGGCCCCACCGCCTCGCTCAAGCTGCTGCCGGCGATCCTGCGCGCCTACCGCGCGCGCTATCCGGGCATCGAGGTCCAGATCGACGAGGGGCCGGACGCCGCCGTCATCCAATGGGTGGCGGACCGCCGCGTGGACGTCGGCTTCGCCGTGCTGCCGGACGAGCGCTTCGACACCGTGCCGCTGGTCGAGGACCAGCTGGTCGCCCTGCTGCAGCACGATCATCCGCTGGCGGGCAAGCGCTCGGTGACCCTGCAGGAGCTGGTGGACCAGCCCTTCATCATGCCGGAACAGGGCTGCTCGGCGCTGGTGGAGCCGCTGTTCGCCCAGGCCGGCCTGGCGCCCAAGGTGCGCTACCGGATGTCGCAAATGATCACGGTGCTGGGAATGGTCGACGCGGGCGACGGCATCACGGTGATGCCGGAGCTGGCGCTGCCGGCGGCGATGAATGAAACCCACCCGCGCATCGCCGTGCGGCCCCTGCGGCCGATGGCGCGGCGCCGCGTGGGACTGGTCTTGCGCAACCTGGCCCAGGCCTCGCCGGCGGTCCAGGCCTTCGCCGAGATCGCCCGCCAGGCCGCCGGAGAGGTGGGCGCGGCGCCCTTGCGGGCCGCATAGGCCTGCCGTAAGCGGAGCGCATATTCCCGGCAGCGCACCCTTGCTGCACCGCAGGAGCGCCCGTCCGGCCCCATGCCAGCATGGCGGTTCCGGGCCTGCGCCCCGCGGCCGTATGCTGCGCAGCACAACGCAAATAGTTCGCCGACGCAAACGCGCGATGCGCTGGCGGATTTATCATACCGTTGCCGCACATCACCTCAAAAGGGAAAGCGAATATGAGCCAGAGTCAACCTCTGTCGCTGCACGTACCGGAGCCTACCGGCCGCCCGGGCTGCAAGACCGATTTTTCGTATCTGCAAGTTAGTCCCGCCGGCTCCGTCCGGCGTCCGCCCGTCGACGTGGCGCCGCTCGACACGAGCGACATCGCATCGGGCCTGATCCGGGTGCTCGACGAGCAAGGCAATGCCGTCGGCCCCTGGGCCGAGGAACCCGACCCCGAGCTGCTGCGCTTCGGCCTGCGCACCATGATGAAGACCCGTATCTTCGACGCCCGCATGGTCATCGCCCAGCGCCAGAAGAAAATGTCCTTCTACATGACCTCGCTCGGCGAGGAAGCGATCGGCACCGCCCATGCGCTGGCCCTGCAGGACGGCGACATGAACTTCCCCACCTACCGCCAGCAAAGCCTGCTGATGGCGCGCGAGGTGCCGCTGGTGGAGATGATCTGCCAGCTGCTGTCCAACGAAAAGGACCCGATCAAGGGCCGCCAGCTGCCGGTGATGTACTCGGTGCGCCGCGCCGGCTTCTTCACGATTTCCGGCAACCTCGCCACCCAGTACCCGCAGGCCGTGGGCTGGGCGATGGCTTCGGCGATCAAGGGCGATACCAAGATCGCTTCGGCCTGGATCGGCGACGGCGCCACCGCCGAGTCCGACTTCTCGACCGCCCTCACCTTCGCCCACGTCTACCGCGCGCCGGTGATCCTGAATGTCGTCAACAACCAGTGGGCGATCTCGACCTTCCAGGCCATCGCCGGGGGCGAGGCGGTCACCTTCGCCACCCGCGGCATCGGCAGCGGCATCGCCTCGCTGCGCGTGGACGGCAACGACTTCCTGGCCGTGCTGGCCGCCTCGCGCTGGGCGGCCGAAAGGGCGCGCAGCAACCTGGGCCCGGCCCTGATCGAATGGGTCACCTACCGCGCCGGTCCGCACTCCACCTCCGACGACCCGAACCGCTACCGTCCCGCCGACGACTGGAGCCGCTTCCCGCTGGGCGACCCGATCCAGCGCCTGCGCCAGTACCTGAGCAATCATGGATGGTGGTCGGATGCCGAGCACGAGGCCGTGCAGGCGGAACTGGAGGCCGAAGTGGTGGCCGCGCAAAAGGAAGCCGAGCAGTTCGGCACGCTCGGCGACGGCCGCTCGTGGAGCGCCGCGACGATGTTCGAGGATGTGTACAAGGACATGCCGGAGCATCTGCGCCGTCAGCGTCAGGAACTGGGGGTATGAGGATGGCACGCGACGACCAACCCAAGGAAACGGCGACTACGCCGATGACCATGATCCAGGCGCTGCGCTCGGCCATGGATGTCATGATGGAGCGCGACAGCAACGTCGTGGTGTACGGCCAGGATGTCGGCTATTTCGGCGGCGTGTTCCGCGTCACCGACGGCCTGCAGGCCAAGTACGGCGCCTCGCGCGTGTTCGACGCCCCGATCTCGGAAGGCGGCATCGTGGGCACGGCGGTCGGCATGGCCGCCTATGGCCTGCGGCCCGTGGTCGAGATCCAGTTCGCCGACTATTTTTATCCGGCCACCGACCAGATCGTGTCGGAAGCGGCGCGCCTGCGCTACCGTTCGGCCGGCGAATTCACCTCGTCGATGGTGATCCGCATGCCCTGCGGCGGCGGCATCTACGGCGGCCAGACCCACAGCCAGAGCCCGGAAGCCTTCTTCACCCACGTGTGCGGCCTGCGCACGGTGATGCCCTCCAATCCGTATGACGCCAAGGGACTGCTGATCGCGTCCATCGAGAACGACGACCCGGTGATCTTCCTGGAGCCCAAGCGCCTGTACAACGGTCCCTTCGACGGCCACCACGACCGCCCCGTGGTGCCCTGGTCCGGTCATCCGATGGGCGAGGTCCCGACCGGCTACTACACGGTGCCGCTCGACACGGCCTCCATCGTCCGGCCCGGCAACGCCGTGACGGTGCTGGCCTACGGCACCATGGTCTGGGTCGCCGAGGCCGCCGCGCGCGAATCCGGCGTCGACGCCGAGGTCATCGACCTGCGCAGCCTGTGGCCGCTCGACCTGGACACCATCGTCCGCTCGGTGCAGAAGACCGGGCGCTGCGTGATCGTCCACGAGGCGACCAGGACCAGCGGCTTCGGCGCCGAACTGGCCGCGCTGGTGCAGGAACACTGCTTCTACCACCTGGAAGCGCCGATCGGGCGCGTGGCCGGGTGGGACACCCCGTATCCGCACGCGCAGGAATGGGCGTATTTCCCGGGGCCGGACCGCGTGGGCGCGGCCCTCAAACGTGCGATGGAGGGTTGAGATGGGCATTCATGTGATTAAGATGCCGGACCTCGGCGAAGGCATCGCGGAAGTCGAAGTGGTCGCCTGGCATGTGCAGCCGGGCGACGAGGTGAAGGAAGACCAGGTGCTGGCCGACGTCATGACCGACAAGGCCACCGTCGAAATCCCCTCGCCGGTGCACGGCAAGGTGAGCAGCCTGGGCGGCGCGGTCGGGCAATCGCTGGCCGTGGGCGCGGAACTGATCCGCCTGGAAGTCGAAGGCGCGGGGAACATCTCGGCCACGCAGTCGGCACATGCGGCGAGGCAGGAGCCGGTGAAATCGGCGGCGCCGGAAGCGCCGGCCGAAGAAGTGGCCGAGCCCCAGCTGGAAGCGGTCGCCGCCGGCGCCGAGGCCCGGAAGGCTCCCCAGCACGCGCCCCGGAAACCAGCGCAGAAGACGCCGCCGGCGCGCCAGGCTCCGGCGCCCGCCCCGGTCATGCGCGCCGAAGGCGACAAGCCGCTGGCCCCGCCCGCCGTGCGCCAGCGCGCCTGGGACATGGGCATCGAGCTGCAGTTCGTGGCCGGCAGCGGCCCGGCGGGACGCATCACCCACGCCGACCTCGACGCCTACATCGCCGGGCGCCGCACCGGGCTTCCGGTGGGACGGGGCGACAACCGCTACGCCCAGCTGCACGGCGAGCACGCGACCCCGATCATCGGCCTGCGCCGCAAGATCGCCGAGAAGATGCAGGAAGCGAAACGCCAGATCCCGCACTTCACCTATGTCGAGGAGATCGACGTCACCGAGCTCGAACTGCTGCGCGCACAGCTGAACGCGCGCTACGGTGCCGAGCGCGGCAAGCTGACCCTGCTGCCGCTGCTGATGCGCGCGGTGGTGCTGGCGATCCGGAGCTTCCCGCAAATGAACGCGCGCTTCGACGACGAGGCCAACGTGCTGACCCAGTACGACCCGGTCCACCTCGGCATCGCCACCCAGACCGACACCGGGCTGATGGTGCCCGTGGTGCGCCATGCCGAGTCGCGCGATCCCTGGTCGAGCGCGGCCGAGCTGCTGCGCCTGGCCGAGGCGGCGCGCTCGGCCAAGGCCACGCGCGAAGAGCTCACCGGCTCCACCATCACCATCACCAGCCTGGGCCCGCTGGGCGGCATCGTCACCACGCCGGTGATCAACCGTCCGGAAGTGGCGATCGTGGGCGTGAACCGCATCGTCGACCGTCCGGTGGTGCTGAACGGGGCCATGGTGGCGCGCAAGATGATGAACCTGTCCTCGTCCTTCGACCACCGCGTGATCGACGGCATGGTGGCGGCCCAGTTCGTGCAGACCATCCGCGGCTACCTCGAGTGCCCGGCAACCCTGTTCGTGGAGTGAGCGGATGGAGACCATCAATACCACTCTCCTCATCATCGGCGGCGGCCCTGGCGGCTATGTGGCCGGCATTCGCGCCGGCCAGCTCAAGATCCCCACCATCGTGGTCGAGGGCGCCCAGCCGGGCGGCACCTGCCTGAACATCGGCTGCATCCCTTCCAAGGCCCTGATCCACGCGGCCGAGGAGTTCAGCAAGGCCAATACCTACGCGGCCCAGGAATCGCCGCTCGGGATCACGGTCGAGAGCCCGCGCATCGACCTGGCGCGCACCGTGGCCTGGAAGGACGGCATCGTCAAGCGCCTGACGGGCGGCGTCGGCAGCCTGCTCAAGAAGCACGGCGTGCGCCTCGTGAACGGCTGGGCGCGCATTGTCGACGGCAAGACGGTCGAGGTGCAGCCGCAGGACGGCGACGGCGCGCCGCTGCGCATCCGTTGCGAGCACCTGCTGCTGGCCAGCGGCTCCGAGCCGGTCGAACTGCCCTTCATGCCTTTCGGCGGCGCCGTGGTGTCCTCGACCGAGGCCTTGTCGCCGGAATCGATCCCGCGCCGCCTGGTGGTGGTCGGCGGCGGCTACATCGGGCTGGAACTGGGCACGGCCTACCGCAAGCTGGGCAGCCAGGTGACGGTGGTCGAAGCGGCGGAGCGCATCCTGCCTTCCTATGACGCCGACCTGGTCAAGCCGGTGGCCGCCTCGCTGGCGCGCCTGGGCGTGGAACTGCGCCTCGGCACCACGGTGCTGGGCTTCGAACCAGGGGAAATGAGCGGCCTGGTGCGGGTGCGCGACGCATCCAACGTGGAAGCGCACCTGGAGGCGGACCGCGTGCTGGTGGCGGTCGGCCGCAAGCCGCGCACCACGGGCTGGGGACTCGAAAGCCTGATGCTGGACATGAACGGGCGCGCGGTCAAGGTCGACGGCCAGTGCCGCACCTCGATGCGCAACGTGTGGGCGATCGGCGACCTGACGGGCGAACCGATGCTGGCGCACCGCGCCATGGCCCAGGGCGAGATGGTGGCCGAGATCATCGCGGGCAAGTTCCGCGAGTTCATGCCGGCGGCGATCCCGGCGGTCTGCTACACCGATCCGGAAATCGTGGTGGCCGGCATGTCGCCGATGGATTGCGACCGCGAGGGCGTGGAATTCGTCAGCGCCGTGTTCCCCTTCAGCGCCAACGGCCGCGCCATGACCATCGAGGGCACGGACGGTTTCGTGCGCGTGGTCGCGCGCAAGGACAACCACCTGATCCTGGGCTGGCAGGCGGTCGGCGCCGGGGTGTCGGAACTGGCGGCGGCATTTTCCCAGTCGCTCGAGATGGGCGCGCTGCTGGAAGACGTGGGCCGCACCATCCACGCCCATCCGACCCTCGGCGAAGCCGTCCAGGAAGCCGCGCTGCGCGCGCTCGGCCACGCACTGCACATCTGAACCCTCCGGATGCCGCCCCGGCGGGCGGCATCCTTCTTCCCTGCCATCGCCACATTCGTCGGCCGGATGCCGTGCCAACCCCAGGCTCTACGGGCAAGTCCGACCTGCGCCGGGCGTCCACTCACTTAAAGACAATTCGTTTGCAGAGAGCGCAGTTATCCATATGTTATATGCATTGTGATCCGCGTATGCAAATAATATTAGAATATGTATAGACGAAACCGAATTTGCAATTTGTAATAATGCGGTGTAACATGCGCGGCCTACGGGTTTCTCCGTAGCAACACAACAAGGTAGAAAAACATGTTCAAGAAAATCGCAGCTGTCGCGGCCCTGATCGTCGCCTCCTCCTCCGCTTTCGCCGTCGAGCCGGGCGCTCTGTACGCAGGCGTTGACCTCGGCAAGACCAAGATC
>CBIHLT010000094.1:0-17150 GCA_966210615.1 uncultured Massilia sp. | reverse complement strand
GTGAGCTGCTCGCACGCGCGGCTCCACCGGAGAATGGTGCCGTGCGGGTCGACGACGAAGGCCGCCAGCGGAATGGGTGCGCGCTTCACAACTCCTCCTCTCCCCTGCGCCGGAAGGTGGGCGCAGCTAGCCTACGCGGCAATCATAGCGCGGTCGGGGCAAGGAAGCAGGAATGTGCGCGGCGTAACGAACGCAGCGGCGGGCCCAGCCGGGCGCAGTGGTTCAGGCGCCGTGATTCAGGCCCAGGTTCTGGTTGGCCGGCACGGCAATGTCGATCAAGCGGGGACGCGGCAGGTCGAGCGCCGCCATCAGGGCGACGAAGTCCTCGCGCGTGCGGTTCGCCAGGCGCGCGTTGTGCAGCCGCTCCCAGCCGATGGTCGAGACCGACTGGCCCTTGTAGTCGTGACCGGGCCAGACGCGGGTGGCGTCATCCAGGGTGAACAGCTTGCGCGTGACGCTGTCGTAGAGCGCCTCGGCGCTGCCGCTCTGGAAGTCGGTGCGGCCGCAGCCGTCGATCAGGAGGGTGTCGCCGCTGAACAGGTTGCCGCGCCACAGGTAGCACATGCTGCCCGCCGTGTGGCCGGGCGTGTGGATCACGTCGATCTGTTCGCCCCCGGCGAAGGGGATGCGGTCGCCGTCGTTGAGCTGGACTTCGGCCGGCGGGATCCCGCAGCCGCTCGGCACGCAGGCCTTGGCGCCGGTGAGGGCGCGCAGCTTGCCGGCCGAGGTCACGTGGTCGGCGTGGGCATGGGTTTCCAGCACATGGGTCAGGTGCAGGCCGAGACGCTCGATATGGGCCAGGTCGCGTTCCACATGGCGGTCGACCGGATCGATGATCACGGCGTCGCGGCTGCCGGGCGGCACCAGGATGTAGGTAAAGGTGGACGACTCGGCGTCGAACAGCTGGATCGGGTTGACTTGCATGATGGCACTCCTGGATAGCTGCCCTTGTTGTACCACATGTGGCCGCTTTGGAAAAGCATGGGTGTGCGCTCAGCGCGTGTCGCGCAGGCTGTCGAGCTTGTCGCGCAGGGTCGCCTCGGACAGCTCGCCCGCGTGGCGCAGGCGCAGCACCCCGGACGCATCGTAGAACAGGGTGGTCGGGTAGCCCGGCGAGCCCGTGCGCGTGGCCAGCTGGCCGGCGGGATCGGCCACGACCCCGGTCGTGGCGAGCCCCTGTTCCTGCATGAAGCGCTTCACCGTCTCCAGCGATTCGCCCTGGTTCACGTAGACGAAGCCGACGTCGGGATAGGTCTGCTGGGCCTGGATCAGCACCGGCATCTCGCGCCGGCAGGGCGGGCACCAGGTAGCCCAGAGGTTGACCACCAGCGGGCGGCCGCCGAAGCTGTGCAGCGCTACCTGGGTGCCGTCCAGGCGGCGTACCTGGACGTCGGGCATGGGCGCCTGCGCTGGCGCCATGAGCTGGGCGGCCAGCGTGCCCCCCAGCCAGATCGCGACCCCGGCCAGGCTCGAGACCAGCAAGGGCCGGCGCAGGGCGCTGTCGCGGCGCGTCAGCTCGGCCCCGATCACGCAGGCGGCGATCAGGCCGGCCGTGCCTTCGAAGCCGCCGTCGCGAATGTCCAGCGCGCCCAGGGGCGCGGCAAGGTAGATGTCGTGGTGGCGCAGGACGAACACGGCGCGCGCAGTGACGAAGCCCACCAGGATCATCTTCCACAGCACCGGGCCGGCATCGGCGCGCCGCCTCCGGCGCAGCCAGCCGGCCAGGCCGGTAGCGGCCAGGATTGCCGCCAGGGTTAGAAGGGTTTGCAGCGGAAAGATGAGGGGGCCGAGCCGGATGGTGTCCAAGCGATGCTCCAGTGTCAGTTGCCGGCCCGGCGGAGATGCCGGCCAGGGCCGCAGATTAGGGCCATAGATTCAGGGCCGTAGATTCAGGGCCGCCTGGCCGGCACCTGGTCGCGGCGGCACACGAGCACGCGGTCGATCCGGTTGCCGTCCATGTCCACGACCTCGAAACGGTAGTCGCTCCAGTCGAAGAACTCGGATACCTTCGGGATGTAGCCCAGCTTGTACAGCACGAAACCGGCCAGCGTGTGGTAGGCCCCGGAGTCCTCGTCCGGGAAGGCGGCCGCCGTGTTCATCAGGTCGCGGAAGCGGTCGAGCGGCATGCCGCCGTCCAGCAGCCAGCTGCCGTCCTGGCGCTGCACGGCGTCGGGGTCGTGCTCCTCGCCGATCACGGTGACGTCGCCGACCAGCGCGCTCATCACGTCGCTGAGGGTCACCATGCCCTGGATGTCGCCGTACTCGTCGACGATCAGGGCCAGTTCCACGCGGTTCTTCTTGAACAGCTCCAGCAGCGCCATCGCGCTCACCGTCTCCGGCACGTAGAGCAGCGGCTGGACCGCGGCATCGAGGTTGATGGCCTCCAGCGAGCCGTGGCGCACCGACTGCGCGAACAGGTCGCGCGCCATGACGTAACCGAGGATGTGCGAGCGGTCACCACGGTACACGGGGAAGCGGCTGTAGGGATTGTTCGCGATCAAATCGAGGTTGGCCTTGCGGTCCGCCTCCAGGTCCAGGATCACCAGGTCCACGCGCGGCGTCATCAGGGCCTTCAGGTGGCGGTCGTCCAGGCGCAGCGCGCGCGAGACGATATCGTACTCGGTCTTCTCGAACAGGCCGGCGTCGGTGCCCTCCTTGATCATGCCGGTGATGTCTTCCTCGGTCGGCGCATCGTCCTTGCCGTCGCGGATGCCCAGGACGCGCACGATGGCTTCGGTAGCCAGGGACAGTACCTTGACGAAAGGCGCCATCAGCTTCGACAGGATGCGCAGCGGCTGCGCGATGAGCGTGGCCATCGCTTCCGGGTACTGCATGGCGATGCGCTTCGGGACCAGCTCGCCGAGGATGATGGAGGCGAAGGTGATCCCCACCACGACGATGGCCAGCGCGATCTCGCGCGCATACGGCGCCAGTGCGGGGAAGGCCTCGAATTCGGGCGCCAGGCGCGAGACCAGCGAGGCTTCGCCGAAGGCGCCGTTGAAGATGCCGATCAGGGTGATCCCGACCTGCACCGTGGAGAGGAAGTGGCTGGGATTGTCGGAAAGCTCGAGGGCGGCGCGCGCACCGCGGCTGCCTTCTTCCGCGCGCCGTTCGAGGCGCATGCGTTTTGCCGAAACGAGTGCGAGCTCGCTCATGGCGAACACCCCGTTCATCAAGATCAGAACGAGGATGATCAATATATCTGTCATACGGGGCGGGCGCCCTTATCCGGTCTTCTTCCGGGCCGTGTCCGGGCACGCCACGCCGGCGCACGGCGCATCATCGCATGCCCGGCAGTTCAAAGGAACACCAATGCCTTACTGTTCCGGTCGGAAATATTTACGGATGCCGGCCCAGCATTGCTGGTAATCGCCCTGGCGCTGCGGCGAATTCAGCGCGTATTCGGTCGGCACGATCACGTGGCGGGTCTCGAACATGAAGGCCATGGTGTCCGCCACCTTGTGCGGCTGGCTGGTGTCGGCGCCGCTCGCCTTGTCGAAGGTGGCCGCGTCCGGGCCGTGCCCGCTCATGCAGTTGTGCAGGCTGGCGCCGCCCGGCACGAAGCCGTCTGCCTTGGCGTCGTAGGCGCCGTGGATCAGGCCCATGAACTCGCTCGCCACGTTGCGGTGGAACCAGGGCGGGCGGAAGGTGTCTTCGCCCACCAGCCAGCGCGGCGGGAAGATCACGAAGTCGAGGGTGTCCACGCCCGGGGTGTCGCTCGGGGCCTGCAGCACCAGGAAGATCGACGGGTCCGGGTGGTCGTAGCTGATCGAGCCGATGGTGTTGAAGTGGCGCAGGTCGTATTTATAGGGCGCGTAGTTGCCGTGCCAGGCCACCACGTCCAGCGGCGAGTGGCCGATATCCGCGCGCCACAGGCGGCCGCAGAACTTGCTCACGAGTTCGAAGTCGCCTTCGAGGTCTTCGTACTTCGCGACCGGGGTCAGGAAGTCACGCGGGTTGGCCAGGCCGTTGGAGCCGATCGGGCCCATGTCGGGCAGCTGGAGCAGGGCGCCGAAATTCTCGCAGATGTAGCCGCGCGCCTGGCCGTCCGGCAGGGCGACCGCGAAGCGCACGCCGCGCGGGATCACGGCGATCTCCTGCGGCTCGACTTCGACCAGGCCCATCTCGGTGGCGATCGCCAGGCGGCCCTGCTGGGGCACGATCAGCAGCTCGCCGTCGGCATTGTAGAAGTAGCGGCCCTCCATCGAGCGGTTGGCGGCGTAAAGGTGGATGGCGCAGCCGCTCATGGCTTCCGGCGAGCCGTTGCCGGCCATGGTCACCCAGCCCTCGATGAAATCGGTGGGGCTGTCCGGCATCGGCAGCGGGCTCCAGCGCATCTGGTCCGGCGGGGCCGGGGTGTCGAAGCGGCTCACGATGCGGGCAGCCATCATCGGCGCGAAGCGGCCATGCACGGCGGCCGGGCGGATCCGGTACAGCCAGGAGCGGCGGTTGTGGCTGCGCGGCGCCGTGAAGGCGGTGCCGGAAATCTGCTCGGCATACAGCCCGTGCGCCACGCGCTGGGGCGAATTGCGGTGCAGCGGCAGGGCGCCGGGCAGGGCCTCGGTGGCGAACTCGTTGCCGAAACCGGTCTGGTAGCCAAGGGGCTGGCTCATGCTGGATTCTCCTGGACGAAACGGGGTAAAAACGGGGTAAATGAGCGGAGTACAGGTATTGGCGCTCACTCTAGAAGAATTCGCCGGGTTTTACGAGATGAATAGAAAAATGTAGACTATTTATCCGATCAATATTGCTGTTCCCGCGCCGGGACGGGGCCGACAATGCGCATTGTCCAGGCCAGCACCGTCCGCGGCCGGGCAGCGAACGCCCATGATAGAACCGCACACCATCGACCTGAACCTGCTTTCCGTGTTCCAGGAAGTCTACCGGGAGCGCCAGATCTCCTCCGCCGCCAAGCGGCTGGGACTGAGCCAGTCGGCGGTGAGCAATGCGCTGGCGCGCCTGCGGCGCAGCTTCGGCGACGAGCTGTTCGTGCGCACGGCCAGCGGCATGCAGCCGACCCCGCTGGCCACGCAGATGGCGGAGCCGATCGGGGTGGCGATGGCGCAGGTGGCGCTGGCGCTGAACCAGCGCAGCCGCTTCGAACCGGGCACCAGCGGCCGCCGCTTCACCCTGGCGATGACGGACGTGGGCGAGATCTACTTCATGCCGACCTTGATCGAGCGCTGCCGGCAGCTGGCGCCGGGCGTGGAGGTCTCGTCGCTGCGCGCGGGCGCCGTGAACCTGAAGGAAGAGATGGAAGGCGGGCGGGTGGACCTGGCGATCGGGCCCTTCGAGGATGTGTCCGAGGCCCTGTACCAGCGCCAGCTGTTCCGCCAGCCCTATGTGAGCATGTTCCGCAAGGGCCACCCGCTGGGACGGGGCGAGCTGACGCTGGAGCGCTTCGTGCGCGCCGAGCACCTGCTGGTGGACGCGAGCGACAGTCCGTACGACCGCATCAACCAGCTGCTGGCGCGCGCGGGCGTGGGCCCCTCGGTGCGTTTCAGGGTGCCGCATTTCACGGCGGTGCCGTATATCGTGAGCACGAGCGACCTGGTCGTGACGGTGCCGCAGAAACTGGCTGAGCGCGCGGGCGCACCCTTCGGACTGGAGTGGGTGACGCCGCCGCTGGAGCTGCCGCCGCTGCAGACCAACGTGTTCTGGCACCGGCGCTACAACCAGGATCCGGGCAACCAGTGGCTGCGCGGGCTGCTCGCGGAAGTGTTCGCGGAATGAAGCACAAGGATGTGGGGCCGCCTGCGCGTGGCGCCCCATGCAGGACAGAGTAAAGGACGGCCGGGCACGGGGATCGCGTGCGCGGCCGGGAGACGACCCAACCCAGTCAACAAAGGAAGAGAAAATGGCAGACCTGTTTGAGAACCCCATGGGCCTGATGGGCTTCGAATTCGTCGAGTTCGCATCGCCCACGCCGGGCGTGCTGGAGCCCGTGTTCGAGAAGCTGGGCTTCACGAAGGTCGCGGTGCACCGTTCGAAGGACGTCACCCTGTACCGCCAGGGTGACATCAACTTCATCATCAATAACGAACCGAAGAGCTATGCCGCCTACTTCGCGGCCGAGCACGGCGCGTCGGCCTGCGGCATGGCCTTCCGCGTGAAGGATTCGCACAAGGCTTACAAGCGTGCGCTGGAGCTGGGCGCCCAGGCGGTCGAGATCCCGACCGGCCCGATGGAACTGCGCCTGCCGGCCATCAAGGGCATCGGCGGCGCGCCGCTCTACCTGATCGACCGCTTCGAGGACGGCAAGTCGATCTATGACATCGACTTCGAATTCCTGGACGGCGTCGAGCGCCACCCGGTCGGCCACGGCCTGAAGATCATCGACCACCTGACCCACAACGTCTACCGCGGCCGCATGAGCTACTGGGCCGGCTTCTACGAGAAGCTGTTCAACTTCAGGGAAATCCGCTACTTCGACATCAAGGGCGAGTACACCGGCCTGACCTCGCGCGCGATGACCGCGCCGGACGGCAAGATCCGCATTCCGCTGAACGAGGAAGGCAAGGCGGGCGGCGGCCAGATCGAGGAATTCCTGATGCAGTTCAACGGCGAAGGCATCCAGCACATCGCCATGCTGTCGGACGACCTGATCACCACCGTCGACGCGCTGCGCGCGGCAGGCGTGCCCCTGATGAGCGCGCCGCCGGCGACCTATTACGAGATGCTGGAAGGCCGCCTGCCGAACCATGGCGAGAACGTGGACGCGCTCAAGGCGCGCGGCCTGCTGATGGACGGCAGCACCGAAGGCGGCCAGCCGCGCCTGCTGCTCCAGATCTTCTCGGAGACCCAGCTGGGCCCGGTGTTCTTCGAATTCATCCAGCGCAAGGGCGACGACGGCTTCGGCGAAGGCAACTTCAAGGCGCTGTTCGAGTCGATCGAGCGCGACCAGCTCAAGCGCGGCGCGATTCCAGGCGCCACCGAGGGCGCGGCGGCGACCGCGGAAGCGTAACGACACCGCCGGCGCCGGGCGCGCCGGCAACCCGGATGGCCAGGATTTGCTATCCTGCCTGCTTTGGCGGCCCCATGCGTGGGGCCGTTCTTGCATTCGGAGGTCGTATGTTGGCTGCGTTCGCGGTCTTGTTGGTGTTCCAGTGCCTTGGCGAAGGCATCGTTTTCCTGTTCGCCCTGCCGCTGCCCGGCCCCGTGGCCGGCATGCTGCTGCTGATGGCGGGCCTGATCCTTTTTCCCGCGCTCCAGACCCTGGTCGAACAGGGCGCCAACACCTTGCTCTCCCATTTGTCGCTGCTGTTCGTGCCGGCCGGCGTGGGCATCGTCGCGGCGGCCGCCAGCGGCAGCGGCCACTGGGTCGCGATCGCCGCTTCGGTTGGCGCCAGCACCGTCCTCACCCTGGCGGTGACCGGGCTGATGCTGCGCGGCCTCGACAAGGAGGAGCAGCGCGATGCCTGATTTCACCGGGCTCGGCCATTTCTGGGTCTACCTGTCGGCCTCGCCGCTGCTGGGGCTGACCATGACCCTGTGCGCCTACCTGGCGGCGCAGGGGATCTTCCGCCGCAGCAAAGGCTCGCCGCTGGCCAATCCGGTCGCCATCTCGATCGCCCTGATCGCGGCCGTGCTCTGGGTATCCGGCATGTCCTACCAGCGCTATTTCTCGGGCGCGCAGTTCGTCCACTTCCTGCTCGGCCCGGCGACCGTGGCGCTGGCGGTGCCGCTGGTGCGCCAGCTGCCGCGCCTGCGCAAGGCTTTCCTGCCGCTCGCGGCGGCGCTGTTGGCGGGCTGCGTGACCGCCATCGTCTCGGCGGTCGGGGTGGCGCTGCTGCTCGGCGCCACGCCCGAGCTGGCCTATTCCCTGGGCCCGAAGTCGGCCACCTCGCCGATCGCGATGGCCGTGTCGGAGCGCCTGGGCGGCATACCGGCGCTGACCGCCGCGATGGTGATCGGCACCGGCGTCTGCGGCGCCATCGTGGGCAAGTACGTGTTCCAGGCCGTGGGCATCCGCTCGGATGCGGCGCGCGGCGTGGCGCTGGGGCTGGCCTCGCACGGCATCGGGACGGCGCGCGCCTTCCAGCTGAGTGCGGAGATGGGCGCCTTCGCCGGCCTGGCCATGGGCCTGAACGGGGCGCTGACGGCCCTGGTCGCGCCCTGGCTGGTGCCGCTCGTGGTGCAGTGGATGGCTTAAGTCAGGCGAAACCTGCCGCAAGGCAATGCTGCGCCGCACAATTCCGGATCACACTAGACTCGCGCCAATGATCAAGACGGAGCCGACTGTGACCAACTACAAAACCATCAGCCTCGGCCTGCAGGGCGGGGGCACCTACGGCGCCTTCGGTTGGGGCGTCCTCGACCGGCTGCTGCGGGAGGAATGGCTCGACATCGACGCCATCAGCGGCACCAGCGCCGGGGCGATCAACGCGGTGGTGCTGGCCGACGGCTATGCGCACGGCGGCGGGCGCGCCGGTGCGCGGCGGGCCCTCGACCGTTTCTGGCGCACCCTCGGCCAGACCGCCATCCTGAGTCCCTTGCAGCGCACGCCGCTCGACCACCTGGCCGGGGGATTCACAATGGAACATTCGCCGGCCTATCAGCTGCTGGAAATGGCGGGCGCCCTGGCGGGGCCGGTGTTCGAGACCCCGGTGACGCTCAACCCTCTGCGCAACTTCCTGTCGGCCACGGTGAACTTCGCACGCGTGCGCGAATGCGAGGAACTCGAACTGTTCATCACGGCCACCAATGTGCGCACCGGCACCGGTAAGCTGTGGGAGCGCAAGGAGCTGGACGTGCAGAAGGTGCTGGCCTCGGCCTGCCTGCCCACCGTGTTCGCGGCCGTCGAAGTCGATGGCGAGACGTATTGGGACGGCAGCTACGTCGCCAATCCACCGCTTGCGCCACTGATCGAGCGTGGCGCCGCACGCGACCTGGTGATCGTCCAGAACAACCCGATCGCGCGCCAGGAGCTGCCGCGCAACATGGCCGACATCAGCAACCGCGCCAACGAGATCGCCTTCAACATCAGCTTCGTGCGCGAGATCAGCGCCCTGCAGCACCTGCATGGCGTGCCGGACGAATTGCGCGGCGCCCGCGCGGCCCTGGATCCCGTGCGCCTGCACCTCATCACCGGCAACGATCGCCTGTCCGAATACAAGATCTCGGCCAAGTTCAATGCCGAGCCGGGTTTCCTGCAGCTCCTGCACGATCTGGGCGTCAGCACGGCGGAGACATGGCTGCGCGAGCACGCCCAGCACCTGGGCGTACGCTCGACGCTCGATCCCACGCCGGTCTACTTCGCCGACCGGCACTAGGCAGGTGGCGAGGTCGGCTCAGACCGGGTTCGACTTCCAGGGTTTCTTCGGCCCCAGTGCCTTGGCGGCGAACAGCGCGCTGGCCAGGCCCACCACCATGGCGGCGGTGCTGCCCGAGAAGCCCACGACATGCTCCTTGGCCAGCTTGCCGGCCTTCGGCCCCACCAGCTGCATGCGGCGGCTGGTCATGCGCGCGCCCATTTCGGACAGCGCCTGGCGGCTGAAGATGGCCTCGGCCTGGGGCAGCAGCTTGGTTTCCTCATCGGCCACGTGGTGGATCACGTCGCGCATCAGTTCCATCACGAGGTCGTCGTGGCGCGGATCGGAGCCGCTGGTGCGGCGCAGCTCGGCGATGACGCGGCGCATCTCGTTGTGCTCCGGCTCGGCCTTGTGGATGAAGGGCTCCTTGGCGTCGCGCTGGCGCATCGCCGGGTAGAAGATTTCTTCCTCGAGGGTCGCATGGATTTCCAGCGCGTCGCAGATGGTGTCGGCCAGCGCCTTCTTGACGGTCGGGCGCTTGTCGCGCGAATACTGGTGGAAAGTGACCATCGTGTGCGAATGGTCGAAGCGGATCATGTCGGTAATCGTCGGGCTCAACTGTTTGAGAGAAAACATCGTTCTTCTCCTTCGTGGTGGTTGGACCAGCAGCTTGTGCCGGCGAAGTCGGGCGCCCAGTCCGGGCGCGCTTGCATTCCTGATCAGGCTTCATGCTAGGGGCTTTCCCATGCGGGGCGCGCACGATTACCTTGTCCGAAACAGGGGAATTTCCTTTCAACATCAAGCACTTGATTCCCATCGGCCATGTTCTTAACTTGGCTTTACAGCTTGTCACACTAGTCCTACAACCAGACGAGCGCGTACCTGATGACGTCTCGACAGCGGTGCTGAGAACATGAACGTGTTCGGTTGCCGACCCCGGCGGCAGCCTCGGGGCCGGCTGCGCGTGCGGGATGCGCGGCGGCCGGAGTCAACATTCATCGGAGGAATACGGTTATGTTTGCACACAACAAACGCTTGCAATACACGGTGCGCGTCAACGAGCCGAACCCGGCGCTGGCCAACCTGATGCTCGAGCAGTTCGGCGGCCCGCAAGGCGAGCTGGCCGCTGCGATGCGCTACTTCACGCAGGCGGTATCGGAAGACGATCCGGGCCGCAAGGACATGCTGTTCGACATCGCGACCGAGGAGCTGAGCCACCTGGAGGTGATCGGCCACATCGTCGCCATGCTGAACAAGGGAGCCAAGGGGCGCCTTGCGGAAGCGGTCGACAGCGAAGCCGATATGTACAAGAGCATTACCGGTCCCGGCAACGACAGCCACATCACGCAGGTCCTGTACGGCGGCGGCACGCCGCTGGTGAATTCGGCCGGCGTGCCGTGGACGGCGGCCTATATCGACTCGATCAGCGAGCCGACCGCCGACCTGCGCTCCAACATCGCTGCCGAGGCGCGCGCCAAGATCGTCTACGAGCGCCTGATCGCGCTGACCGACGACCCGGGCGTGAAAGAGGCGCTCGGCTTCCTGATGACCCGCGAAGTGGCGCACCAGAAGTCCTTCGAGAAGGCCTTGTACGCGATCGAGCCCAACTTCCCGCCGGGGAAAATGGCGGCCGACCCGCGCTTTGCCAGCGTGTACTACAACATGTCGCAGGGCCCGGGCGAGATGCGCGGCCCGTGGAACCAGGGCGCGGACTGGGATTTCGTGAGCGACCGCGAGAAGCAGTGCGCCGTGGATGGCGGCTCGGGCGAGGCGGAAGTCTCGCTGCCGGCCGACGACATCGACGTGCTCAAGCAGATGGCGATGCGCACCCAGTCCAACCCGGCATCGTCGCCGCGCACGGGCGCGGAGCTGGGCATGAGCATGCAATCGGCCTCCGGTGGTACGATGGGCGGATCGTCGGGTAATGCCATGGGCAAGGCCAATGTGGCCAGCAAGGGCGGCGAGCTGGACGATACCGGCCTGAGCAATCCGAAAGGCAGCAAGAAGTCGCTGAAGAAGTAATCCGCAAGCCAGGCCCCGTGCGGCCCTGCCGCGCGGGACCTGAACAGGACATTGCATGAATTTCAGAACCGAAAAAGCGGACGGAACGCGCGCGGACAGTGGCATTCCGCGCTGGCTCACCTTGCGGCGCCTGGTCGGGTTCACGATCTGCGCCATCGGCTGCCTGGTCCTGCTCGGCAGCCTCGTCGAGCAGATCATGAACGCCAATCCCAAGATGCACGCGGCCCTGCTGGGCGGCGGCACGGCGGCGGCGGCGACGGCCCTCGGGACCTTGCCGGTCTTGATGGCGCAAAATTTCTCCAAACGAAGTTATGACTGCTTCCTCGGCTTCGGCGCCGGCGTGATGCTGGGGGCGACCGCGTTTTCGCTCGTGATCCCGGCCCTGGCGGCGGCTAAGGCCGGCGGCGCAGGCAGCTGGGAAGCCAGCCTGATGGCGGGCGCGGGCATCATGGCCGGCGCCGGCGGCATCATGCTGCTGGGACGCGCCGTGCAGCCCGAGGGCATCCTCGGCGGCGACGTCGACGGCACCTCGCTGCGGCGCGCCTGGCTGTTCATCTGGGCGGTGGCCCTGCACAACCTGCCCGAAGGCCTGGCGATCGGCGTCGCCTATGCCGGCATCGACATCGAGAAGGCGAATTCCCTCACCACCGGCATCTCCATCCAGGACGTCCCGGAAGGACTGGTGGTCGCGCTGGCGCTGCGCACGGTCGGCTATGGACGCCTGATGTCCGTGAGCGGCGGCGTGGTGTCCGGCCTGATCGAACCGGTCGCCGCGGCCTTCGGCGTGGCCTTGATCGGTATTTCAGCAGGGCTCTTGCCCTTCGCGCTGGCCGCGGCCGGCGGTGCCATGCTGCTGGTGATCGTCCACGACGTGATTCCCGAATCCCACCGCGGCGGCAACGCGACGGCCGCCAGCATCGCCCTGGTCGGCGGTTTCATCCTGATGACGGTGCTCGACACGGCGCTTTCCTGAGCGCCGTTTTTCCCGGCGTCCAGGCGAAACAAATCTGGCGCTGTCCTCATTACGTGTGGAATAGGCCGATTGCCGCCCGCAGGAAACGCTCCGGCGAGGCGATACGTTCGCCGGCCAGCGCCCATTGCCAGCCCAGGTAGTGCGGCAGGGTCATTTCGGGCAATGCCCGGAATGACCGAGGCGACGCCATGAAAGCGCGCCAGCCATTGCCGGAATCGGCGGTGGCAGGCATTTACGTTTCGCAGATGAACGGCCCTCGAAAGCGGCGCACAGACGATCCAGCCCGAGCGCCGGCCGCAGCGCCTCGAGAAGTTGTTGGCGCTGACGCCCGGTCAGCGCCGGCAATTGCCGCGTCCAGGTCGTGAACCGCCTGCTGTCCATGGTCCCTCCGCAGTCTGTTCGATCCGGCTTGGACCAGGGTGGAGCCCTGCAGTTCAATTCCTGCGCGCAGCGGTGACAGCGCCGCAGATTTCGCTTGACTTCGAAATATGACGGGCATAATATGAGCCTCATCATATTTCGAGGTGCCGCCATGCCAGCTTCGACCAAACGCGAACAGACCCACGCCCGGATCGTCGAGGCCGCCGCACGCGCCTTGCGCCGCGAAGGCTTCGCCGGCGTCGGCGTGGCCGACGTCATGAAGCAGGCCGGGCTGACCCATGGCGGTTTCTACGCCCATTTCGCGTCCCGCGAGGCGCTGTTGCTGGAGGCGGTCGAGCGCGCCGCGGCGGAAGGCGCCGCCATCCTGGCGGAACGCATCGCCGAACGCAGCGCGAAGGGCATGGGGCCGCTGGAGGCCTTGATCGATGCCTATTTGTCGCCGGAGCACCTTGCGGAGACGGAAGGGGGCTGCGTGGTCAGCGCCCTCGGGGCGGACATGGCGCGCCAGGACGAGGTGCTCCGCAATGCCTCGCGCGACCGGGTCCGGCGCCTGATCGGGCGGGTGGGGCAGGCACTGCCGCCGGGCGCCGCCCCGGGCCAGGCGGTCGCCCTGGCCGGAGCGCTGGTGGGCACGCTGCAACTGGCGCGCACCATGGGCCCCGAGGGCGCCGGGCTCCTCTTGCTTACGCAGGGGAAGGCCGCGCTGCTTGCACAATACGCTGTATCCTGACCCGGCAGGCAAGCCTGCAGGCGGGTCTTTTTTCGCAGTTAAATATGATGGTCATCATATAAGTGGCGCCAACGGGGCACTGGGCCGGCCGGACGCCATCTCACACGAAAGGGAATGCCATGAAACTCGACAACGCAACCGTCCTCGTCACCGGCGCCAACCGCGGCCTGGGCCAGGAATTCGCACGCCAGGCCCTGGCCAGGGGCGCGCGGAAAGTCTATGCGGCGGCACGCAACCCGGCCTCGGTCACCCTGGAAGGCGTGGTGCCCGTGGCCCTGGACGTGACCGACGCCGCCCAGGCGGAGGCGCTGGCGCGTGAACTGGGCGATGTCGACCTGGTGATCAACAATGCGGGCATCGCGGAAATGACCGGCGTGCTGAACCCGGACAGTCCGGAAGCGCTGCGCCGCATGCTGGAAACCAATGTATTCGGGATCTTGAACGTGAGCCGGGCCTTCGCGCCCGTTCTGGGCAAGCATGGGGGCGGCGCGTTCCTGAACGTGCTGTCGGTGGCGAGCTGGATCAGCAGCCCCGCGCTCGCCGCCTACGGCGTGACGAAGGCGGCGGCCTGGAGCCTGACCAATGCGCTGCGCAACGAGCTGGCGGCTCAAGGGACCCAGGTGATGGGCCTGCACGTGGGCTTCATCGACACCGACCTGACCCAGGGCATCGACGCGCCCAAGCTGACGGTCGATGTGGTCGTGGACCGCGGCTTCGCGGCGCTCGAAGCAGGCGCGCCGGAAGTGGCGATCGACGAACTGACCCAGGCCGTCAAGCGCGGCCTGTCGGCCGAGCCGGGCCTCTACACTCAGGCGCGCTGAGCCATGGACATGCGCGTCGACGCGGCCATCGCCGCCTCCGCCACCGGCCGCCTGTCCGGCTGGGGCGCCTTCGCGATCGCGAGCACGGCGGTCCTGCTGGTGGCAAACGACAGCACCATGCTGTTCGCCGCTTTCGGCGCGCTGCGCCATGCCTTTCCCGGCGCCACGGCGGCCGAGCTGTCCTGGGTGCTGAACGCCTACACGGTGGTGTTCGCGACCTTGCTGGTCCCGGCGGGCGGCCTTGCCGACCGTTTCGGCACGCGTCCTACCTTCCTTGTCGGCCTGGCGCTCTTTCTCGGCGGCTCGGCCGCGGCGGGCCTGTCGCCCGGTCTCGGCGTGCTGGTCGCCAGCCGCGTGGTGCAGGGCGTGGGCGCCGCGCTGGTCACGCCCAGCTCGCTGGCGATCATCCTGGCCGCCTTCCCTCCCGCGCGCCGCGCCGTCGTGGTCGGCCTGTGGGGCGCGGCTTCGGCGCTGGGGGCGGCCATCGGGCCGATCGCGGGCAGCTTCGCGGCCGAGCTGCACGGCTCGGCAGGGGTGTTCTTCGTGAACCTGCCGCCGGGCGCGGCCGCGCTGTGGATAGGCTGGAGGCGCCTGGCGCGGGTCCCGGCCGGCGGCAATGCGGCGCGCATCGACCTGGTCGGCATGTTGCTGCTGGGCCTGGCTGCCGGCGCGCTGGCGATGGCGATCACCCAGTCCGGTTCGCCGGCCTGGGGCAGGGCGGAGCTCGCCCTGCTGGCGGGCGGCGGCGTGCTTGCCCTGGCCGGCTTCGTGCTGTGGGCGGCCCGCAGCGCGGCGCCGCTGGTCGACCTGGGCCTGTTCCGCTCGCGCACCTACAGCGCGGTGAACCTGGCGACCCTGGTGTTCAACGTGGCCTTCATCATGATGTTCTTCTCGCTGTTTTCCTTCCTGACCAAGGTATGGCACTACAGCCTGCCGCTGGCCGGGCTGGCGATCGCGGCCGGGCCGCTGACGGTGGTGCCGGTGGCCTTCCTGGCGGGACGCTTCGCGGCGCGCTCGGGCCACCGCGTCCTGCTGGTGACCGGTTCGCTGGTATTTGCCGCCGCCGGGACCTGGCTGCTGCTGGTGCCGGGGACGCAGGCGGCCTACCTGGGCCAGTGGCTGCCGGCGATGTTGCTAAGCGGTATCGGGATCGGCATGGTGCTGCCTTCGCTGTCCGGAGCGGCGGTCGCAGGACTGGCGCCCGCGCGCTTCGCGGTCGGCGGGGCCGTCAACCAGGCGATCCGCCAGTTCGGCGCGGTGCTGGGCGTGGCCCTGACCGTGCGCTGGCTGGGCGGCGCGGAACTGGCCCCTGCCGACTTCGGGCCGGTGTTCGGGATGCAGATCGCGCTCGCCCTGCTGACCGGCTTGCTGTGTCTGGCGGTGCACACCCGGCCCGGCATGGCGCCGGAACGCTAGGCCGGGCGGCGCTCAGCGGCCTGGAGCAGGGGCGAGCGTCCCGGCGAGGAAGCCGGTCATGCGCAGCGCGTAAGCGGCGGGGGCGTACTCGTACAGGTCCTGGTGGGCCGCGCCGGCCACTTCCCATAACTGGGCGCCGGCGCCGAGCGCGGCATGGATCCTGCGGGTCTCTGCGAGCGTGGTATGAAGGTCCTCCGTGCCGGATGCCACCAGGACCGGCATGTCGAGCGCCGCCAGCCTGTCGATGGGGCGCAATTGTTCGGGCTCGATGGCCAGCCTCAGTGGCAACTGCCACAGCAGGAGACGGGACAGCGGGACGGCCAGCAACCCCAGCCGCCGTCCAAGCCGCATCCTGAGGCGGTTCTCGACCGCTTCCTCGATGGTCGGATACATGGATTCCAGGACGACGGCGTCCGGACGGGGGCAGGCGCGGCACAGCACCAGGGAAGCCGCGCCCAGCGAGACCCCGATCACGCCCACGCGCGCCTGCGGCTGGCGCCGGCGCAGCCATGCAAGGCTGGAGCTGACCGCCTCCGATTCGTTCAGGCCGAAGGTAATCGCGGGCGCGGGACTGGCGCCATGCCCCGGCAGGTCGATCAGCAGGACCGCATGGCCCGCCTGGTTGAGCAATCGGGCGCGCGCCAGCATCTGGCGCCGGTCGGAGCGGATGCCGTGCAGGAGCAGCACGACGCTGTTGCCGCGCCCTTCGAGGAACCAGCCGGCCACCGGCATGCCCGCGCCGGTGCCGATGCTCACCGCGATGGTGCCGGGCTCGGCAGGGAAAACAGCCGATCCGTTCCCGCCGCGCGTCAACGCGGTCCCGGCTTGCCACGCCAGGATGGCGGCCGCGGCGGTGGCCGCCGCCGCCACGGCGGTCCATTTCTTCAGGCCGATTCTTGCCACGCGCCACTCCATTCGCTTGCTGTCCCATCGCCAAGCATAGCAAAGCCTGCCCTGGCGAAATGCGCGCATCCTCACCGCAGGCGGACAAAAAAAGACGGCCCCGCAGGGCCGTCTGTCGTTTCCCGCGCGGCGGGCGCTCAGTCGCGGATCTCCAGCGCCCGGTTCAGGCTCAGCGCCGCCAGCGAGCCGACCGCGCCCGACAGCAGGTAGAGGCTGACATAGCCCAGGCCGAAGTGGGCCGACAGCCCGAGCGCGACCAGCGGAGCGAAGGCCGCGCCGACCAGCCAGGCCAGGTCCGAGGTCAGGGCCGCGCCGGTGTAGCGGTACTGCTGCTTGAAGTTGGCGGTCACGGCGCCGGCGGCCTGGCCGTAGGACAGGCCCAGCAGGGTGAAGCCCACCAGGATGAAGGTGTTCTGGCCGGCCACGCCGCCATCCATCAGGGTCGGCACGAAGGCCGAGAAGATGGCGATCAGCGCCGCCAGGGTGCCCAGTGTGGTGCGGCGGCCGACGCGGTCGGCGATGTAGCCCGAGGCCAGGATCGCCACGGCGGCCAGGCCCGCGCCCCACATCTGGATCTGCAGGAACTCGTCCATCGGACGGGTATCGTAGAGCTGGATCCAGGACAGCGGGAACACGGTCACCAGGTGGAACAG
>CBIHLT010000093.1:0-17346 GCA_966210615.1 uncultured Massilia sp. | reverse complement strand
CCCAGGAACCGCTGCCGCCGCCGTCCTCCGCCGCGCAGGATTTGTACTCGTCCGCGCGCGGCGATTTGCTGCAGATCCGCATGCTGCTCAAGAACGGCCGCACCCAGTCGACCGTGGGCTCGGGCTTCCTGGTCGGCGACACCAACCTGGCGCTGACCAACTACCACGTGGTGTCGCAGATGGCGCTCGACCCCGACGTCTACACCGCCGAGTACATCGACACCGACGGCAATACCGGCCCGGTGGAGCTGATGGCCGTCGACGTGCTGCACGACCTGGCCGTGGTGCGCGTCAACCGCAACGGCAGCGGCTTCTTCAAGGTGCCGGAACGGAAGGTCGTCCTGCGCCAGGGCCAGTACCTGTACTCGCTCGGCAACCCGCTCGACCTCGGCTTCGCCATTTCGGAAGGCTCGTACAACGGCGTCCTGCAGCGCAGCTTCTACGACCGCCTGATCTTCAGCGGCCCGATCAATTCCGGCATGAGCGGCGGCCCCAGCATCACCGCCAGCGGCACCGTGGCCGGGATCAACGTGGCGCGCCGCCTGGACGGCGAATCGGTGAGCTTCCTGGTGCCGGTCAAGTATGCGCAGGAACTGCTGCGCAAGGTGGCCGCCCAGCCGGCGCCGCCGAAGGACTTCAATCCCCTGATCGCCCAGCAGCTGCTGCTCCACCAGGGCGGCATGGTGGACCGCCTGCTCGATGAGCCGCTCACGCTCAAGGGCATGGGGCCCTACCTGGTGCCGGTGCGCGAATCCGGCCAGGTGCGCTGCTGGGGCCGTTCGACGGTGAAGTCGGAAGCGGCCTACAGCGTCGACGCCATCACCTGCGTGATGCAATCGGCGGTGTTCGTCTCGAATTCCCAGCAGACCGGGGCCGTGGGCGTCACCCACCGCTACATCCGCTCCGGCAGCATGGAGCCGCTGCGCTTCGCGGCGCTGGCCAGCGACCTGTTCGGGGTGGAAGGCTTCGGCAGCATCGCCGACCCGCGCCTGACCAAGCCTTTCTGCACGGAGCGCTTCGTGCACACGCGCTCGCTGCCGCTGCGCGCCGTGACCTGCGTGCGCGGCTACCGCAAGTTCGAGGGCCTGTACAACTTCACGCTGCTCACCGCCAGCACCGACGCCGCCCAGGCCAGCCTGCAGAGCCGGGTCGACGTGTCCGGCGTCTCCTACGAAAACGGCCTGCGGGTGACGCAAGCCTTCCTGGGCGCCTTCGGGCGCAGCGGACGCCGATGAACGGGCCCTGGACCATCGAAATGCTGGCCCGCAACGGCGAGGTGCTGCACCGCTACCGCGTGGCCGCGCTGCCGATCCGGGTCGGGCGCGCCTACGACAACGATTTCATCGTCGACGACGACTACGCCGCCCCGCACCATGTGCTGATCCAGGAGGGGCCGGACGGCAAGCCGCTGCTGCGCGACCTGGGCAGCCGCAACGGCATCGTGCACAAGGGCCGCCGCGTCACCGAGCTGGCGCTGGACGGCGACACCGTGGTGCGCATGGGCCACACCACCCTGCGCGTGCGCGGCGCTGACTATCCGGTCGGCCCGGAGCTGCGCGACCGCACCATGCACGGCTGGGAAGGCCTGCTGCCGGGCGCCGCCGGCGCCCTGCTCACCGGCCTGGCGGCGCTGCTGGCCGCCTGGCTGACCGACCGCGGCGGCTACGCGCTGGAGCGCTACGTGCAGGCGCTCGCGGCCGGCATCGGTATCGCCTTGCTGTGGAGCGGCCTGTGGGCCTTCAATAACCGGGTGTTCAGCCGCCACGCGCGCCTGGGGCGGCACTTGTTCATTGTCGGCTGCGGCCTGGCGGTCCTGCTCGCCTTCCGCCTGCTGGCCAGCGTGCTGGCCTATGCCTATTCCTGGGAATGGCTTACCCGCTATGGCTCGCACGCGGCCGTGCTCACGGTGGCCGGCGTCATTTATTTCCACTTGGCCACCGTGCAGCCGCAGTTGCGGCGCCGGCTGCGCGGGATCTGCGCGGGCCTGGCCATCCTCGCCTCAGGCTTGGTGCTTGTGGGCAACGAGCAGCGGCATGGGCGCGTGGCCGACGAGCTCTACATGTCGGTCTTGTTGCCGCCCGAAATGCGCGCCAGCCCCGATGCCCCGGTGGCCGAGTTCATCGGCCAGGTCGGCGCCATGCGCGCCGGCATCGATTCCGAACGCAAGCGCAAGCAGGGCGACGAGGGCTGAGTTTCCTAATTGCATGCGTAGCGCATGTCCGCATGAGCGCGTATAGTGCTGTCCTTGAAAAAAAAGACTTCAAGGGGATAGGAGACATGTCGGATCAGCGCCAGCGACGCCATGACCAGGCGACGGCGAATGCCGTTGCCCGCGGACTCAACATTTTGTCGGTGCGCGACGCGGCGGTGGCGCGGCGCTACATGGAGCACAAGCAGGTGCCGGAGACCGTCATCGAGCGCACGCTTTCCCAGCCTGGACAGCGCCGCAAGCTCACGCCCGAGCAATGCGTTTCGGAAGCGATTACTCCCTTGCGCAGGCATGGCGGCCACTGAACCGATCCAACGAGCATGAAATGCGGGCGGATCGTCCCGGGACGGTCAGGCAAGGCTATGATGCCAGGCTGACATGACCTCGTCCCTGGAGACCCGATGCGCGCTGCCTGCCTTGCCATGTTGTCCACCACCGTCCTGCTCGGCGCCGCCCGCGCCGACAGCCTCGACGACGCCCTGCTCCAGGAAATGAAGCGGCGCCACGTGCCGGGCCTGAGCGTGCTGGTGCTCAAGGACGGCAAGGTCATCAAGGAAAAAGGCTATGGCCTGGCGAACATCGAGCACCAGGTGCCGGTGACGCCGCAGACCGTGTTCCAGTCCGGCTCGGTCGGCAAGACCTTCACCGCGGCACTGATCCTGCTGCTCGCGCAGGACGGCAAGCTGAGCCTGGACGATCCCATCTCGCGCCACCTGCCGAATACGCCGCCGGCCTGGGAAAAGATCACGCTGCGCCACCTGCTCACCCACACCTCGGGCCTGGGCGATCCCTACGAAAGCCTCGATTTCCGCAAGGACTACACGGACGAAGAACTGATCGCGCTGGAAGCGGCCATCCCGCTGCGCTTCGCGCCTGGCGAGAAGTGGGCGTACAGCAACATGGGCTACCACCTGCTGGGCTTCATCGCCAACCGCGCCGGCGGCAAGTTCTACGGCGACCAGCTGCGCGAACGCATCTGGGCGCCGCTGGGCATGGGCACGCGCGTGATCAGCGAGGCCGACATCGTCCCCCACCGCGCCGCCGGCTACCAGTGGAAGCAAGGCGCCTTGCAGAACCAGTCCTGGGTAGCGCCGCGCCTGAACACGACGGCGGACGGCAGTCTCTACCTGACCGCGCGCGACCTGGCGGCCTGGGACCAGGCGCTGTACGGCGACAAGGTCTTGAACGCCACGTTGCGGCAGGCCAGCTTCACGCCGGCCAAGCTGAACGACGGCAGCGACGCGCCCTACGGACTGGGCTGGTTCGTGGATACGGTCAAGGGCCGCCGCCACATCCATCACGGCGGCTCCTGGCAAGGCTTCCGCAGCTATCTGTGCCGCTATGTCGACGACAAGCTGACCGTCGTGGTCCTGGCCAACTCCGATTCCGCGCGGCCGTCCAGGTTCGCCAACCTGGTCACCAGCCACTATGCCCCCTCGCTGATCGCGCCGCCGGGCAAGCCGATCGCCGACCGCGACCCGGCCGTGACGCTGCGCGTGCGCGAGATCGCCGCGCGGCTGGGCGCGGGCGAAATGCCCACCGGCCTGGGCCCGGAGGCCGCTGCCGGGTTCACGCCGCAGTCGCTCCCGCGCATCGCGGCCTTCATGCAGGAACTCGGCCCGCTGCGCTCGGTCGAGCTGCTGGCGCGGAAGGACGAGGAACAGGGCCGCGGCTATCGCTACCGCTTCCAGTACGAAGGCGACACGATGATCGCCAGCCTGGTCATCGGCAAGGACGGCCAGGTCGGCCGCTTCAGCTTCCAGGCCGAGTAAGCCGGGCCCGGCTTTACAAGCGGCGGCCAATCGCCGATGATCGGCCATCGCTCATCCACGCCGCCGCCATGCTCCCGAACCGCAGCACCATCGCCGCCCTGCTCGCCTGGACCCTGTTCTGGCTGTTGATGGTGCTGGTCGCCGTGGAAGACTTCCGGCGCGACGGCGGCCAGGCCATCTGGCAGCCGGTGCTGTGGGAGACTTCGTCCGCGCTGGTGGCCACTTCCCTGCTCCTGGTGCAGCGGCGCTTCACCAGGCGCCACGACGGCCTGATCGCCACGCCCTGGCGCTGGGCGCTGGTGCAGGCGCGCTGGCTGCCGCTGTACTGGATCGCTTTCGTGCCCCTGGTGTTCGGCATCCGCCACGCGGTGTACGCGCTGGCCGGCGCCTCCTACGACCATGAGTCCTGGGGCGAGGTATTCGTCTACGAGGCGCTCAAGATCACGGTCTTCGTGGGCCTGTTCACGGCCATCGGCTTCGGCTTGCTGTCCTACCGCCAGTTGCTCGGCGAGCGGGTGCGCGCGGAGCAGGCGCAGGCACTGCTGCGCGAAGCCCAGCTCGAACGCCTGGCGCGCCAGATGCAGCCGCATTTCCTGTTCAACGCCCTCAACACCATCTCCTCGCTGATGCACCAGGACGTGGCCCGCGCCGACGCCACGCTGGTGCAGCTGGCCGAGGTGCTGCGCGCCACCCTGGCCCTCGGCGAGCGGCCCCAGGCCAGCCTGGCGGACGAGTTGCGCCTGGCGCGCGGCTACGCGGCCGTGATGGCCGAGCGCTTCGAGGGACGGGTGAGGCTGGACTGGGACATCGCCGGCGAGGCCCTCGGCGCCGCCTTGCCGGCGGTGAGCCTGCAGCCGCTGCTGGAGAACGTGTTCAAGCACACGGTCGAACGGCGCCGCGTTCCAACACGGATCGCCGTCAGCGCCACCTGCCGCGACGGCGTGCTGGTGCTGCGCGTCGAGGACGACGGCGGGCGGCTCGACGCCCAGGCCGCGCCGGGTATCGGCCTGGCCAACCTGCGCGCGCGCCTGGAGGTCCTGCACGGACCACGGGCGGCGCTGGAGCTGTCGCAGCTGGAGCCCGCCGGCGTGCGGGCGGAAATGCGGGTGCCATGCGCATCCTGATCGTCGACGACGAGCGCCCGGCGCGCGCGCGGCTGCGCCGCATGCTGGCGCAGGAAGCCGGGATCGAGGCCGTCGAGGAAGCGGCCGACGGCATCGAGGCCTTGCAGCTGGCCGCCGCATTCGCGCCCGATGCCCTGCTGCTCGATATCGAGATGCCCGAGCTGTCCGGGATCGACGTGGCGGCGTCGCTGCCCGCGCCGGCGCCGCTGGTGGTGTTCGTGACCGCCTACGACGAGTACGCGCTGCGCGCCTTCGACGCGGAGGCGGTCGACTATCTGCTCAAGCCCTTCGACCAAGCGCGCCTGCACCGGGCCCTGGAACGCCTGCGGGCGCGGCTGGCGGCCGGGCGCGCTTCGGCGCTGCCATCGGCGCCGCCGCGTCAGCTGCTGGTGAGCGAGCGCGGCGGCACGCGGGTAGTGGCCGTGGCCGATATCGAGTGGCTGGAGACCGCCGACAATTATGTCGCGCTGCATACGGCAAATGGCGCGCCGCTCCTGCGCCAGACGCTGGCCGCGCTGCTCGAACGCCTGGGGCCGGGCTTTGTACGCTGCCACCGGCGCGCGGCCGTGCGCCTGGCCTGCATCGACCGGATCGTGGCGCTCGACAAGGGAGACTGCGAGCTCGTGCTGCGCAGCGGGGCAAGCGTGCCGTGCAGCCGCCAGTACCGCGCGGCGCTGGTGGAGAGACTGCAGGCGTCACGCCCGTAGCGCCCGACGCGCCCACGCCACGCTCCGTTTCACCCCGCCCCACTCCCGCTTCGCCCCATTCCGCTGGTCCGGGCGGACGCGCGGCGGCAAGCTTGCGCCATCCTCATTTCGAGAGCGGACCATGCAGACTCCAACTCGCCATCCGGCGGCGCGCCTCTACTTCCTCGACTGGGTGCGCATCCTCGCCTTCTTCGTCCTGATCGCCTATCACATCGGCATGTACTACGTGAGCTGGGACTGGCACGTAAAAAGCCCCTTTGCCTCGGACACGCCCGAGCCCTTCATGATGCTGTCCTCGCCCTGGCGCCTGACCCTGCTGTTCTTCGTCGCCGGCGCCGCCTCGCGCTTCCTTGTCGGGCGCCTGGGCACCGCTGCCTTCCTGCGCCGCCGCAGCCTGCGCCTGCTGGTGCCGCTGCTGTTCGGCATGGCCGTGATCGTGCCTCCCCAGCCTTATTTCGAGGTGGTCGAAAAGCTCGGCTACGGCGACGGTTTCGGCGCCTTCATGCGCCTTTACTACAGCGCCTACGGCGGCTTCTGCCGGGAAGACTGCCTCGTCCTGCCGACCTGGAACCACCTGTGGTTCGTCGCCTACCTGTGGGTCTACACGATGCTGCTGGGCCTGCTGGCGGCGCTGCTTCCCTCCGCCCGCATCGACGCGCTCGCGGCCCGCGCCGGGCGCCTGCTCACCGGCTGGAAACTGCTCCTGCTGCCCGCGGCCCTGCTGGGCCTGGTGCGCATCTTGCTGGTCGAAGGCTTTCCCTCGACCCACGGCCTGGTCGATGACTGGTACAACCATGCCGCCTACTTCCTGCCCTTCCTGCTCGGCGCCCTGATGGCGCGCAGCCCCCGGTTCTGGGAACAGATGACGGCCCAGCGCTGGCCGGCGCTGGGGCTGGCGCTGGCCGGCTGGGCCGGCGTGGTGCTGTGGAACGCCACGCCGGACGACGCGCCCGGCGCCGCCATCATGATGCGGTTCCTACCGCTCATTCGCTGCGTCTACGCCTTGTGCGCCTGGAGCGCGATCGTGGCGGCCTGCGGCTTCGCGCGCCGCCACCTCGACGCCGACGGCCCGGCGCGGCGCTACCTGACCGAAGCGGTGTTCCCGGTCTACATCGCCCACCAGACCCTGATCGTGGTGCTGGCGCACGCCTTCAAGCCCCTGCGCCTGGCGCCGGGACTGGAAGCGCTGCTGCTGGCCGTGCTCACTATCGCCGGCTGCTTCGCCCTGTTCGAGGCGGTGCGGCGCGTGCGCTTCCTGCGTCCGTTGTTCGGCCTGGCGCCGCTGCCTGCGCCTGGCGGCGCACGCAGCGAACCGGCCGAAGCCGAAGCAAGAGCCGCCTAGTGGGCCGTGCTCCCGGCCGGGCGCGCTTCCTTGCCGGCCTGGGTCTGGGCGGCCTGTTGGGCAGCCTGGGCCTGGGACGCTGCGCCGCCCCTGCCCTCCGCCATCTGCTGGGCTTCGCCGTTGGGACGGACGAAGGGATCGGCCGTGCCGCGCATGGCTTCCTGCTGCGAGCGGATGCCCCGCTCGGTTTCCTCGGCGGTGGTGCGCGCCACCTCGTCGACCAGGGCGCGCGCGGTGCGCGAGGTGTTCTGCACATGCTGCTCGGTCACGCGCGCCAGCTCGACCTGGGCCTCGGCCGCCAGGCGTGCGATGTGCTGCTGGTAGGAGCGCAGTTTCTCCGAGGTGGGCTGGGCGCGCGACGCGGCGGCGCTGAGCAGCCCGGTCTGGCGGTCGGCGCTCAGCACCTGCTGGCCGGCCAGCGTGGTTTCCTCCAGCAGGGTTTGGGCCAGCTGGATGTTCAGGTCGCACATGTGCTGGAATGAACGGAACAGGGATTTCGACATCTCGTTCACGAACGCAGCTTGTGCGTCCATGTGGCTGCGCACAGCCGGCGTCACGGATTGCGGAAATGGGTACATGCGGTTCCTCACTGAAAGGATGATTGGACGGCGTGCCGGGCGCGTCCACGGGCCCGCGCTGCGACACGAGCCTAGTAGGCTAGCGCCGCAACCCGCGCGGCGTTTGATGTGCACCAAACGTGCCCGAGGTCGCGCATCCGAAGCCGGTGCGGTCCATATGGAGAGGCCCCGCCAGCGGGCTCAGCGGCTCGGCGGTCCCTTGAGTTCGACCGTGTTGCCTTCCGGATCCTGCAGGTAGATCGACGGCCCCTCGCCTTCGGCGCCGTAACGCGATTCGACCGGACCGGCGGCCACGTCATGGGCCGCCAGATGGGCGCGGATCGCCGCTTCGTCGAAAGGTTCGACACGCAGGCACAGGTGGTCGAGGTTGCGGCCTTCGGGGCCCGGCGCGGCGCCGCCCATGCGGCCCAGCTTGCCGTCGACGGGCACCAGGTCGATCAGGGCGCTGCCGGCGCGCAGCTGGACCAGGCCGATCTCGTCCTGGCGGCGCTCGACCGGGCAGCCCAGCACCTGGCCGTAGAAGCCCACCATGCGCTCCAGGTCGGTTACCCGCAGCACGAGATGGTCGAGCCCGCGTACGGGGATGGCGTGGTGGGTGACATGCCGTGCATCAGGCTGCATGGCGGTCCACCCAGGCGGCAAAGTTGTCGACATAGGTCTGCAGGAAGGCGCGGCTCGAGTCGTCGGCCAGGCGCGCGCCGTCGAACTTGCCCGCGATGCCGCCCAGGTAGGCTTCCGCCGGCATGGTCGGCATTTGCAGGAAAGGCAGGGTCTGGCGCAGGTGGTGGTTGGCGCCGAAGCCGCCGATCGCGCCCGGCGACACGCTCACGACGGCGCAGGGCTTGCCGGTCCAGGCGGCCTTGCCGTAGGGACGCGAGCCGACGTCGATGGCATTCTTCAGCGCGCCGGGAATGGAGCGGTTGTACTCGGGGGTGCAGAACAGGATGCCGTCGGCCCGGCGGATGCGTTCGCGGAAGGCGGTGAACGCGGCCGGCGGCGTGGCGCCGTCGTCGTCCTCGTTATACAGCGGCAGGTCGCGAATCTCGACAATTTCCAACTGCAGCGATGGCGGGGCCAGTTCGATCATGGCCTGGGCCACCTTGCGGGTGAACGATTCCTTGCGCAGGCTGCCGACGATGACGGCGATGTTCCGAGTTGCCATGGTGCTCCTTTCCGGTTGAGTGCGGTGATGGAGTCCAGATGGTAACCATTTTTTCCTAGAGGCGCAGGCGGCGGTACTGCTCGAGGAAGACCGCCGCCTGGCGCTTGCTCAGCACGCGCACCGGATCGCCGTGCCAGGCGTAGAGGAAAGGCTCGCCGCCCTGGCGGTCGGTGAGCTTGGCCGAGATCAAAAAGCGCGTGCCCGCCGGATACTGCGCGGGATCGGAGAGCGCGCGCGCACACTGCACGCGCAGGCTGGTCGCATAGGCCTGGCCCGGCATGGGCCGGATGCGCAGGCGGCCGCTGCGCGCGTCGAACACCGACTCGACCGCCACCTCGCGGTAGGCCCAGGCCTCGCGCGCCATGCTCAGCCCTTGGCCGCGGCCAAGCCGGCCGCCTGCCGGGGCGCCGCCTCGCGGATCGGCAGGTTGACCAGGGCGGCGGCCACGGCCAGCAGGATGTCGGCGTACCACATCCAGGTGTAGTCGCCGCTGTGCACGAAGGCCAGGCCGCCCAGCCAGGCGCCGAAGAAGCCGCCGATCTGGTGCGACAGCAGCGTGAGGCCGAACAAGGTGGCGAGATAGCGCATGCCGAACAGCTTGCCCACAAGGCCGGCGGTCGGGGGCACGGTGGCCAGCCAGGTGAAGCCGAGCGCCGCCGCCATGATGTAGAAAGTCCACGCGGTCTTCGGCGCCATCAAATAGGCGATGATGATCAGGGCGCGGCTGCCGTAGATCAGGGCCAGCAGGTTCTTCATGCGGTAGCGCGAGGACAGCGCGCCGGCCAGCAGGCTGCCGAGGATGTTGAACAGGCCGATCAGGGCCAGCGCGGTGGCCGAGACGCCGGCCGGCAGGCCGCACAGGGCGACTTCGCCCGGCAGGTGGGTGACCAGGAAGGCGATGTGGAAGCCGCAGGTGAAGAAGCCGGCGTGCAGGCACAGGTAGCTGCGGTCGCGCATGGCCTGGCGCAGCTGTTCCGTCAGCGTGATCGAGGCCGGCAAGGGAATCGCGCTGCCGCTCACCGGCGCCGGCGCCGCCGCCTTCTTGCCGCGCAGCGGCCAGGACAGCGGGATGGTGAGCAAGGTCGCGGCGGCCATGGTCAGCATGGCGTAGACCCAGCCGGCGCCGGCGATGATGGCCTGCATCAGCGGCGCGAACACGAACTGGCCGAAAGAACCGCCGGCATTGATGAAGCCAGAGGCGAAGGCGCGGCGCGAGGCCGGCAGGCGCTGGGCGGTGGCGCCGATCAGGATCGAGAAGCTGCCGGCCCCCGCCCCGGCCGCCGAGAGGATGCCCATGGAAAAGATCAGGCCCCACTGGGTGCTCATGAAGGGCGTGGCGGCGGTGCCGACGGCCAGCATGACGCCGCCCAGCACCAGCACGCGGCCGGGGCCGTACTTGTCGGCCACGGCGCCGAAGATGGGTTGCGAGGCGCCCCACAACAGCTGGGCCACGGCCATCGCGAAACTGATGCTGGCGATGCCCAGGCCGGTGGCGCTGTTGATCGGAGACAGGAACAGCCCGGTGGTCAGGCGCGCGCCCATCGTGATCATCAGGATGGCGCTGGCGGCCAGGATCAGCGCCCAGGCGGCGCGCGGGGTCATCTCGGGTTGGGTCGGGGTGCTCATGCTTGTCTCCTTGGCGCGGAACGCGGGGCGGGCGTTCGTCATCCGGGCTGCCTGCCCGGACCGGAACGCACGCCGGCGCGTGGGGAAGACAATTATAGTGCAGTTACACCCAATTGTCTGGCGAGCATTATTCTGCCCGGATCAGGAGGGCGACCGCTTCCGCCGCCATGCCCTCTTCCCTCCCGAGGAAGCCCAGCTTTTCATTGGTCTTGGCCTTGATGTTCACCTGCTGCGGCGACACGCCGACATCCTCGGCGATGCGCGACACCATCTGCGGGATGTGCGGCGCCATCTTGGGCGCCTGGGCGATGATGGTCGCGTCGATGTTGCCGATGGTGTAGCCGGCATTCAGCACCCGGTGGGCCACCTCGCGCAGCAGGGTGCGCGAATCGGCGCCCGCGAACATCGGGTCGGTGTCCGGGAAGTGCTTGCCGATGTCGCCCAGCGCGGCCGCGCCCAGCATGGCGTCGATAATGGCGTGCAGCAGCACGTCGGCGTCCGAATGGCCGAGCAGGCCCAGGCGGTGGGGAATCGTCACGCCGCCGACGATGAGCTTGCGCCCCTCGACCAGTGCGTGGCAGTCGTAGCCGGTTCCGATGCGGAACGGCGGAGTGGGATTGTAGGATGCGAGAGTCATATCGTTGTCAGTTGTTCTCAGTCGGTCGGGACGCAGCCAGGTACATCTCGGCGATCCGGATGTCGGCCGGCAGCGTCACCTTCAGGTTGCAGGGATGGCCTTCCACTAACTTGGGGGCCAGTCCGAGCGCTTCAACCGCACTGGCGTCATCGGTAATCGCATTCGGATCCGTGGCCGCCTCGAGCGCCCGCAGCAGCAGGCGGTGGCGGAACATCTGCGGGGTCTGGGCCAGCCACAGGCTGTCGCGCGGCACGGTGCTCACCTCGTCGGCCACGCTGCGCTTGACGGTGTCGACCACCGGCAGCGCCAGCAGGCCGCCCACCGGGTGCTCGCCGGTTTCCTGGATCAGGCGCGCGATCAGTTCCGCATTCAGGCCGGGCCGCGCGGCGTCGTGCACCAGCACCCAGTCGTGTTCGGTGAGGGTCGTGCTCAGCTGGTGCAGGCCGTTGCGGATCGACTCCATGCGCGTGGCGCCGCCGCAGCGCAGCACCGTGACGCCCTGCTCCGGCAGGATGGCGTCGATATAGGCGTCATCGGCGCTGACCACCACGTAGGTGTGGGCGATCAGGGGGCTCGAGAGGAAAGCCTCGAGCGTGTGGCGCAGCATGGGCTTGCCGTTGATCGGCAGGTACTGCTTGGGACTGCCCGCGGCCATGCGCGCGCCGACCCCGGCTGCCGGAATCAATGCCACGTACTTCGGAATTGCTGTGTTTGTCATTGCGCCTTGCTTCGTCTTGCGTGCTTATTGGTCATTCTGATCAGAGACTCTACCTCACCTGCGCAAACCTTGCCGAGGCGGGCGTATTCCTGCGGCGAATCGATCGCGGCCTGCAAGGTCTCGACGCGTGCCATCTCGCTTCTAATATAGGACATCCAGCCGGTATCGAGCTCGCGCTGGAGCAGCGCCTGCGCCTGGCCCAGCCGCGCGTAGAGGGGCTTGTCCTGGAAGCGCTGGGCCAGCGCCGCGCGCACCCTGGCCTCGGCCTTGGGCAGATAGTCGAGGTAGGTGTTGAGGTGGCGCATCTCATGCGCCAGCACCTCCTGGTAGGCGCAGGAACCCGGCGGGAACTCGCGTCCCACATAGACCACGATGGGCAGGTAGTACAGTAGCACCTCGACCCGCGGCGCGATGCATTCGTAGCCGGAGGCCGGGTCGCTCAGCATCTTGCCCTCGACCTTGATGCTGACGCGCGACTCGGTATGGGTCAGGCCGAGGACGTAGGCGTTCCTGCGTGCGCTGCCCTTCATGCGCGTCAGGTCGTGGTAGGAACGGGTGTGGTCGAGCCGGTAGCCCTGCTGGCGGCTGGACAGGACCGACACCGTGCTGCCCAGCGTGTCTTCGCAGCGCGCCTGCAGGTCGGTGCGCGCCTGCGCCGCCGCGTGTGGAATCCAGCACGACAGCAATAGCGCAGGCAGCAGCCTCATCGCCTCAGGCGGGCGTCCAGCTGCCCGAGAGGATCTTTTCGAGCCAGAAGGCGCCGATGATGGTCTTGACGTCGGTGATCTCGCCGCGCTGGACCATGCCCAGCAGTTCGGGCACGGTGACCGCGAAGGTCTCGAGGAATTCGCCGTCGTCCAGCTTCTGCTCGCCCGCGGTGAGGTCTTCGGCAAGGAAGAGTTCCAGGTGCTCGTCCGAGTAGGCGATCGCGTTGTGGATGGTGCACACGAAGCGCCACGTGGCGGCGGTGTAGCCGGTTTCTTCTTCGAGCTCGCGCTTGGCGCAGTCCAGGTGGTCTTCGCCCGGATCGATCTTCCCGGCCGGGAACTCGATGAAGACCTGGGCGTTCGGATAGCGGAACTGGCGCTCCAGCAGCACGCGGCCGTCGGGCAGCAGCGGCAGGATCACCACGGCGCCGGGGTGGCGGATGAATTCGCGGTGGCTGGTCGAGCCGTCGGGCAGGCGGATGCGGTCGCGTTCGACCTTCAGGAAGGGACCATCGTAGACGACGCCGCCGTCGAGGCGGGTTTCTTTCAATTCCACGGACATGCGGACTCCAGTAGTGGGAACAATACGCGGCGCGTCCCCCTATACGAAAAAACGGCCCGCAGGCCGTTCAAACGCGATGCTTGCGCAGATAACGCCAGACAAATCCGGGAAACGCCAGCACGAGGAAGAGGCAGGCCGTGACCGCGTAGAACTCCCACTTCTGCGTAAATACGCCGCCGATCCGGGATTCCAGCAGCCGGGCTAGCGCGCCGACAAGGAAGTATAAAACAATTAACTCCAACAGGCGCAGCGGGAAGCGCTTCGTGCGCGCTTCGCCACCGGCGGCGGGCCCCAGGGGAATGAGACCGAACAGCCGCTCGGTGAGGAAAGGCAGGTTGGCGGCCGCCACGGACAGGGCGACCACCAGCCAGACAGCCAGTGAAACGTCCACCAGCTTATTTTGCGAGGGTTGCCTGCATGGTGGTGTAGCACACCGCCAGCAGCCAGCCCGGAACGATACCCAGCGCCACGACGGCGATGCCGTTGAGCGACATCACGGCGCGCATGTCGGCCGGGGTGTGGATCGCGTTGGTGTCCACCGCGTCGTCGAACCAGATGGTCTTGACGATGCGCAGGTAGTAGTAGGCGCCGATCAGCGAGAACATCACCGCCACGACGGCCAGCCACACCATGCCGGCGTTGGCGACGGCCTGCAGCACGGCCCACTTGGCCATGAAGCCCACCATCGGCGGCACGCCCGCCAGCGAGAACATCATGATGGTCATGACGATCGCGAACCACGGGCTGCGCTTGCCCAGGCCCTTGAAGTCGACGATGTGCTCGGCTTCGTGGCCGGCGCGCGCCAGCATCATGATCAGGCCGAAGCTGCCGACCGTGGTCAGGACGTAGGTGATGGCGTAGTACATCGCGGCGCTGTAGGCGCTGGCGGCGTTCTCGGTATTGCCGTCGACCACGCCCACCACCATGGCGAGCATCACGAAGCCCATCTGCGCGATGGTCGAGTAGGCCAGCATGCGCTTGATGTTGGTCTGCGCGATCGCGGTGATGTTGCCGAAGGCCAGGGACAGCACGGCCAGGACCATCAGCATCTGCTGCCAGTCGAAGGCGACCGACGGCAGTGCTTCCACCAGGACGCGGATCACCATGGCGAAGGTCGCCAGCTTCGGTGCGCCGCCCAGCAGCAGGGTCACCGCGGTCGGCGAGCCCTGGTAGACGTCCGGTACCCACATGTGGAAAGGCACCACGCCCAGCTTGAAGGCCAGGCCGGCCACCAGGAACACCAGGCCGAACACCAGGATGGTGCGGTTGCCCGCTTCGGCGTTGGCGGTCACCTGGCCGATAGTGGTGATGTCCAGCGAGCCGGTGGCGCCGTAGATCATCGAGATGCCGTACAGCAGGAAGCCCGAGGCCAGCGCGCCCAGGATGAAGTACTTCATCGCGGCTTCGGTCGAGACGGCGTGGTCGCGGCGCAGGGCCACGAGCGCGTACAGCGACAGCGACATCAGTTCCAGGCCCAGGTACAGGGACAGCATGCTGTTACCCGAGATCATGATCATCTGGCCCAGCATCGAGAACAGCGCGAGCACGTAGAACTCGCCGCCCAGGTTACCCGACATCATGCTCCGGTCGCCGGCGTACTGGCGCGAATACACCAGGGTCATGGCGGTGGCCAGGTAGGTGAACAGCTTGAGCAGGTTCGACATCGGGTCGGCCACGTACATGCCATTGAAGGTGTACACGGTCGCGCCGCTGTTGAAGTCGGCCATGGTCAGCACGCCGCAGCCGGCGATGGTCAGGAGGGTCAGCGCGTAGGTCAGGGTGCGCTTGCCCTCCTTCAGGAACATGTCGATCAGCAGGATCGCGGAAGCCGCGATCAGCAGGAAGATTTCAGCATAGACCGGCGCCAGGTTGACGTCGGTCGCCGCTTGCAAAGTCGTAGTCATTTCGTTCATGGCTTAATTAGGGCAGCTTGCTGACTGCAACGTGCTGCAGCAGGTCGGCGACCGAAGTCTGCAGGGTTTCGGCGATCGGCGCCGGATACAGGCCCATCCACAGGGTGGCGATGGCCAGGACGCCCAGGATGGCGAACTCGCGGCCGTTCAGGTCGGTCAGCTCGGCCACGTGCTTGTGCACGATGGCGCCGAACACGACGCGCTTGACCATCCACAGCGAGTAGGCGGCGCCCAGGATCAGGGCGGTGCCAGCCAGCAGGCCGGTCCAGAAGTTGAACTCGACGGCGCCCAGGATGACCATGAATTCGCCGATGAAGCCGGAGGTGGCCGGCAGGCCGGCGTTGGCCATCGAGAACAGCACGGCGAAGGCCGCGAACTTCGGCATCGTGTTGACCACGCCGCCATAATCCGCGATTTCGCGCGAGTGGACACGGTCGTAGAGCACGCCGATGCAGAGGAACATCGCGCCCGACACGAAGCCGTGCGAGATCGACTGCATCAGGCCGCCCTGCACGCCCAGGTCGTTGAACATGAAGAAGCCCAGGGTGACGAAGCCCATGTGGGCGATCGACGAGTACGCCACCAGTTTCTTCATGTCCTTCTGGACCAGGGCCACCAGGCCGATGTAGATCACGGCGATCAGGGACAGCACGATGACGACCGGGGCCAGGTAGTGCGAGGCGTCCGGGGTGATCGGCAGGGAGAAGCGCAGGAAGCCATAGGCGCCCAGCTTCAGCATGATCGCGGCCAGCACCACGGAACCGCCGGTCGGCGCTTCCACGTGGGCATCCGGCAGCCAGGTGTGCACCGGCCACATCGGCACCTTCACGGCGAAGGCCATGAAGAAGGCGATGAAGATCAGGACCTGCTCCTTCATCGTCAGCGGCAGGCGGTGCCATTCGAGGATGTCGAAGCTACCCGACAGGTTGTACAGGTAGACGATCGCGACCAGGGTCAGCAGCGAGCCGAAGAAGGTGTACAGGAAGAACTTGAATGCCGCGTACACACGATTCGGGCCGCCGAACACGCCGATGATGATGTACATCGGGATCAGGGTGGCTTCGAAGAAGAAGTAGAACAGCAGGCCGTCCATGGCGCAGAACACGCCGATCATCAGGCCCGACAGGATCAGGAAGGAACCCATGTACTGGGCCACGCGTTCCTCGATCACCTGCCATGCCGCCAGCACCACGATGATGGTGATGAAGGCGGTCAGCGGGACGAACCACAGCGACAGGCCGTCCACGCCCAGCTTGTAGAACACGTTGAAGCGTTCGATCCAGCTGGCTGCTTCATAGAACTGCATGCCGTGGGCGGCATTGTCGAAGTTGGCGATCAGCGGCAGGGTCGGCAGGAAGCTGACCACGGCGCCGACCAGCGACAGCATGCGGGTCAGGCCGGCATTCTTGTCGCGGCCGACCGCCAGCACGATCAGGCCGAACAGGACCGGAAGCCAGATCGCGAGGCTCAGGTACGGTGGAAATGTAGAAATCGTTGACTGCATCATTTTTGTTTTCTCTGCCTCTGATTAACCGCGCCAGAACGGGAAGAAGTACACAAGGCCCACCGCCACGCCGGCGATCATCCAGAACGCGTAGTCGTAGAGGCGGCCGGTCTGGGCGAGACGGGTGATGCCCGAGAACCAGCCCACCAGGCGGGCAGAGCCGTTGACCATCAGGCCGTCGATCAGGCCGCGGTCGCCCACTTTCCACAGGCCGCCGCCCACGGCGCGCGCGCCGCCGGCGAAGACCAGCTGGTTGAACTTGTCCATGTAGTACTTGTTGTCCAGCAGGGTGTGCAGCGGCTTGAACTTGGCGTAGAACCAGGCCGGCACGCGCGGGTTGACCATGTAGCAGTAGTAAGCCAGTGCCACGCCGGCCAGGGCCAGCCAGAACGGTGCGGTCTGCAGGCCGTGGATGGCCATCGCGGCGGCGCCGTGGAACTCTTCGCTCAGGGTGCGCATCGCGGTGTGGTTCTCGCCGACGAAGATCACGTCCTTGAAGAAGTCGCCATGCAGCATCGGGCCGATCGCGATGTAGCCGATGATGACCGACGGGATCGCCAGCAGGACCAGCGGCAGGGTCACCACCCATGGCGACTCGTGCGGCTTGTCGCCCGGCTGCAGGCCGTGGTGGTGATGCTCGTCGTCGTGCGCTTCCTCTTCGTGGTGCGCGTCCGAATCGTGGCCTTCGCTGTGCGGCTGCGGGTTGTTCCAGCGCGATTCGCCATGGAAGACCAGGAAGTACATGCGGAAGGAGTAGAAGGCGGTCACGAACACGCCGGCCAGCA
>CBIHLT010000092.1:0-17383 GCA_966210615.1 uncultured Massilia sp. | reverse complement strand
ACCTCGGTGGCCGGTTCGCCCCCGCACGTGCTGGGCGTGGTCAACCTGCGCGGCCAGATCATCCAGGTGCTGGACCTGCCGGCGATCGCCGGCGTCAAGCCGAAGACCGGCCTGAACATCATGCTGGTGACCGAATTCGCCCGCACCACCCAGGCCTTCGCGGTGGAGAGCGTGGAAGAGATCGTGCGCCTGGACTGGAACCAGGTGATGTCCGCCGAGCACAGCGCCGGCAGCGGCATGGTGACCAGCATCGCGCGCCTCGACCCGGTGGGCGGCGAGCCGGGCCGCCTGGCCCAGGTGCTGGACGTCGAGACCATCCTGCGCAAGCTGAACCCGGAGCAGGAAGCGGAAAACATCCAGCAGGCGGTCGGCGACAAGATCCGGATCAAGCCGGGCAGCGTGATCCTGGTGGCGGACGACTCGGTGGTCGCGCGCGCCCTGATCGAGCAGGGCCTGGACGCGATGGGCCTGCCGTTCGTGATGACCAAGAGCGGCAAGGAAGCCTGGGATCAGCTGAACGCCATCGCCGGCGTGGCCGAGGCCGAGGGGCGCAGCGTCTACGACCGTGTCGCCATGGTGCTGACCGACCTCGAGATGCCGGAGATGGACGGCTTCACCCTGTGCCGCAACATCAAGTCGACCAACCGCTTCGGCAACATGCCGGTGGTGATCCACTCTTCGCTGTCGGGCACCACCAACGAGGAACACGTGAAGAACGTGCGCGCCGACGCCTACGTCGCCAAGTTCTCGGCCGAAGACCTGTCGCGCACCCTGCGCAAGGTGCTGCACGGCTGATCCACGCGGCGCGGGCCGCGGTGCTATGATGCCGCCACCCGCCGTCCCAGCGCGGGTTTGCCGGAGCCCCAGTTGAAGGAAACCCATCCACCGGCGCCCGCCAGGCGCGAGGGCGGCGCGCTGCCCGACCTGTCCCAGCTCGAGATCCTCGCCTGCCTGCTGCGCGAGCGCAGCCTGACCCGCACCGCCGAGCTGCTCGGCATGACCCAGCCGACCATCAGCCGCGTGCTGGCCCGCCTGCGGCTGCACTTCGCCGACCCCTTGTTCGTGCGCTCGGGCCAGAGCATGCAGCCGACGGCGCGCGCGCTCGAGCTGGCCGAGCCGGTGGCGGCGCTGCTGGCCGCCGCGCGCCGCCTGCAGGAGGGCGCCGCGGCCTTCGACCCGCTGACCGCGCGCCGCTCCTTCGGCCTGTACATGGTGGACGGCGCCATCGTGCACGTGCTGCCGCGCCTGCTGGAAGCGCTGCGCCACCAGGCGCCCGGCATCCTGTTGCGCACCCTCCACGGCGACCCCTTGGCGCTCGACGCCCGCATCGAGCGCGGCGAGATCGACCTGCTGGTCGGGCGCTTTCCCCACCTGGTCAGCAATATGCGCCAGCGCCTGCTGTGGGGCGACGACCATGCCGTCGTAATGCGGCCGGACCATCCCTGCGCGGAAGGCCTGGACCGCGCGAGCTACCTGGCCCAGCGCCATGTCCTGATCAGCATCTTCCAGACCAGCCACCACGACGTCGAGGTCACCCGCACCCTGGAGTCGCTGCTGCCGCCCGAGAACGTGCTGTGCCACGTGCCGGGCTTCACCGCCGCCGCCCACCTGGTGCTGCACACCGATGCATTGGCGACCATTCCGCGCCGCCTGGCCAAGGACCTGGCGCACGACCTCGGCCTGGCGCTGGCCGAGGTGCCGATCGCGGTCGCGCCGCTGCAGCTCGCCATGTACTGGCATGAGCTCCAGCACCGCGACCCGGGCAACCGCTGGCTGCGCGATTTCGTGCGCACTACGCTGCTGGGGCCCGACGCTCCCTAGTGCCTGGGGCCACCGGTCATGCAGTTCGCGCATGACCTGCATGCGGCTGGCGGCATGGCCTTCGTGACCTTGGGCAACTATGCTTCGGGGACCGAACGGTTTCACGGAGGCCAGCATGCCCGCTCATCTTTCCACATCCTTGGCGGCGCGCGCTGCCGCCGCAGTCCTGCCACTCCTGCTGGCGGGCTGCATGTCCTTCGGGCCGCAGGGCGAGCGCGCCCGGCTGCGCGACGCGGCCGCCGCGCCGTCCGGACGCGCCATTGCGGTGCTGGC
Organism: uncultured Massilia sp.; assembly: GCA_966210615.1. GTDB lineage: Bacteria > Pseudomonadota > Gammaproteobacteria > Burkholderiales > Burkholderiaceae_D > Telluria. Next base: position 15,289 of record CBIHLT010000092.1, on the reverse strand, counting down.
GGCCCCCGAGGCGGCATGGCCGGCGCAGGACTGGTGGCGCGGCTATGGCGACGCCCAGCTCGACGCCCTGGTGGAGCAGGCACGCCGCGACAGCCCGACCGTGGCCGCCGCCTTGGCGCGGGTGCGCCAGGCGGCCGCATTGGAGGGCATGGCGGCCGCCGCGCTCGCGCCGCAGGCGGGCGCGGCGGCGCGCAGCAGCCGCCAGCACTACAGCGAAAACAGCAGCGCCCCCAAGCCCCTGGCCGGCAGCTGGCAGTGGGTCAACGACGCCAGCGTCGGGCTGTCCTACGAACTCGATTTCTGGGGCAAGAACAAGGCGGCCGCCGGCGCCGCGGCGGGCCGGGTCAAGGCCCAGCGCGCAGAGGCCGAAGCGGCGGCCCTGGCGGTCTCGGTGGCGCTGGTGCAGGCTTATTTCAGGCTCGACCTGCTGCACCGCCAGCACGACCTGGCCGAGGCCGAGCTGCGCCAGCGCGAGCAGATCCTGGCCTTGACCAGCCGGCGGGTCGCGGCCCAGCTGGACAGCCGCGTCGAGCTGAAGCAGGCTGAGATCGGCGTGCCGTTGGCCCGCGGGCAGCTCGCCGCGCTCGACGAATCGATCCAGCTCACGCGCGGCCAGATCGCGGCGCTGGCGGGGCAGGGACAGGATGCCGCACTCGGCCTGCGCCGGCCGCAGCTGCGCAGCGCGGGCCGCGCCGGCGTGCCGGCCGAGCTGCCGGCAGCCCTGCTCGGACGCCGCCCGGACCTGGTGGCGCTGCGCTGGCGGGTCGAAGCGGCAGGCGGGGACATCGACGTCGCCAAGGCCCAGTTCTACCCAAGCGTCAACCTGAGCGCCATGATTGGCCTGCAAAGCCTGGGCTTCGAGCGCCTGCTGCAGGGCGCCAGCATGGCCGCCGGCGCCGGGCCGCTGCTCACCCTGCCGCTGCTGGACGGCGGCCGCCTGCGCAGCCAGCTGGCCGCGCGCAATGCCGAGTACGACCTGGCCGTCGAGCAGTACAACGGCGCGGTGGTCGAGGCGATGCGCGACGTGCTCGCCCAGCTGGGCTCCCTGCAGGCCCTGGACGGCCGCCTGCGCGAGCAGGACCTGGCCCTGGAGGCGGCCGAGCAGGCCTATGGGCTGGCGCTGCAGCGCTACCGCGCCGGGCTCGGGACCCACCTGCAGGTACTGGTCGCCGACACCCAGGTCGTGGCCCAGCGCCGCCAGCGCGCCGACCTGGCGGCGCGCGCCAACGAACTCGATCTCAACCTGGTCCGCGCCCTGGGCGGCGGCCATTAAGCCTGGAAAGCCATCATGGAAGACAAGAACACGCAGCAACAGGGCCGCACCCGGCTGGCCATCGGCCTGGTGGCCGCGATCGCGGCGGCGGCGGCCGGCATCGCCTGGTCCGCACCCGGCATCGTCCACTTCGGCCGGAACATGGAAGCCACCGAGGATGCCTATGTCGAGGGCAACCTGGTGCAGGTGACGCCCCAGGTGGCCGGGACCGTGACCCGGATCGGCGCGGACAACACCGACTTCGTGCGCGCCGGCGAAGCGCTGGTCCAGCTCAACGAGCTCGATGCGCGCCTGGCCCTGGACCGCGCCGAAGCCGGGCTGGCGAAGGCCGCGCGCCAGGTGCGGGCCCAGTTCGCGGGCGCCGGCCAGATGCGCGCCGCCACCAGCCAGCGCGAAGCCGACCTGGCCCGCGCCGAGAGCGACCTGGCGCGGCGCCGCAGCCTGGCCGGCAGCGGCGCCATCTCGGGCGAGGAGCTGCGCCATGCCGAGGACGCCGTGGCGGCGGCGCGCGCCGCGCTGGCCGCCGCACGCCAGCAGGCCGGCGCCGCCCATGCCCTGGTGGACGGCACCACGCTCGATGACCATCCGGAGGTCGCGGCCGCGGCCGCCCAGGTCCGCGATGCCGCCGTGGCCCTGTCGCGCACCGCGCTGGCCGCACCGGTCGGCGGCATCGTCGCGCGCCGCAACGTCCAGCTGGGCCAGCGCGTGGCGCCCGGCGCGCCGCTGATGGCGATCGTGCCGCTGGACCAGATGTGGGTCACGGCCAACCTCAAGGAAACCCAGTTGCGCGACGTGCGCATCGGCCAGCCGGTCAAGGTGACGTCCGACGTGTACGGCGACGCCGTGGTCTTCCACGGCACGGTGGCGGGCCAGGAGGCCGGCACCGGCAGCGCGTTCGCCGCCGTCCCGGCCCAGAACGCGACCGGCAACTGGATCAAGGTGGTGCAGCGGGTGCCGGTGCGCGTGGCCCTCCACCCGGCCGAGCTGGCCGCCCACCCGTTGCGCCTGGGCTTGTCGATGAAGGTGGAGATCGACACCAGCCGCCGCGACGGCCCCGCGCTGATGCAGGCGGGCGCACCGCGCCAGCGCTACGAAACGGTGGTGTACGCCGCCGAGGACCAGGGCGCGGACGCCGCGGTCGAGCGCGCGCTGGGCCGCGCGAGCGGCGTGGCGCAGCGCTAGGAGCCTGCCATGCACTTCCCGGCCATTCCGCGTCCGGCCCTGCTGGCCACGATCTTCGCCCTGAACTTCATCGAGTTCCTGCAGACCGGCATGCTGGTGTTCGCCGCCGCGCCCAGCATGGGCCACATCGGCGCGTCGCCCGAGGAATACGCGGCCGTCGGCGCCCTGTACGCCAGCGTGGCGGTGCTGTCGATTGCGCAGGTGACGGTGCTGGTCCAGCGCCTGGGCTGGCGCAACTACCTGCTGGCCTCCCTATTGTGCTTCCTGCTCGGAGCCTGGCTGTGCGCGGGCGCGGAGCGGGTGCCGGCGTTCGCCCTGGGCCGGGTCTTGATGGCCGCCGGCGGCGCCGCCTTCATGACGGTCGCGCGCATGCTGGTCAACCTGGTCCCGCCTACGCCCCAGCGCATGCAGGGCATCGCCGCTTTCGGCAGCGCGCTGGCGCTCGGCATTGCCCTCGGACCCTGGGCAGCGGCCGAACTGGTGGGGCGCGAAGCCTGGGGCGGCATGTTCCTGGCCCTGGCGCTGGTGGCGCTCGGCGCCGCCGTGCTCGCGGCACGCTGGCTGCCGGCGGGCGCCGACACCCTGGACGGCAGCCCGACGCGCATGCATGCCGCCGATGCGTCCCTGCTCGCCGGTGGCGCCGGCCTGGCCCTGTACGGCGCCCAGCGCCTGGCCTATGACTGGCACGGCGAACGCGCCCACGCGCTGTCCGTGCTGGCCCTTGGGGTGGCCATGCTGCTGGCCTTCGGCCTGCTGCATGCGCGCCGCCGCGATCCTTTCCTGCACCTGGAAGTGCTGGCCAGCCGGCGCTACCGCGCGGGCCTGGCGATCTTCAGCCTGTGCTACCTGGTGCTGGGCGCGGTCAGCACCGCGCTGCCGCAACTCGTCCAGCGCGCGCTCGGCATCGGCTTCGAGGCGGCCGGGCGGCTGCAGTCGGCCGGCATGGCATTCAGTTTCCTCGCTTTCTGGGCGGTGCTGGCGACGGTGCGCGTGCGGCCGCATGCGACCAAGTTCTACGTGGCGGCCTTCCTGATGCTGGCGCTGCTGGGCTGGCACTTTTCCCATCTCGATCCGCGCGCCCATGCCTGGGACGGCGTGACCTGGTGGATCGGCCTGTTCGGCGGCTTCCTGGTGGTGGCCATGGCGTCGACCGCGGTGCACGGCTTCAAGGACTTCCAGGCGGATAACGTGGTGTTTTCGCATGCCCAGCAGCTGAAGAATATGCTGAGCCAGCCGGCGCTGGCGCTGGGCGTGGGCGCGACCAATGCCCTGCTGCAGGAGCGCGGCGCGCTGCATGGCGCCCGGCTGGCGGAAGCCAGCCTGGACCCTGCGGCGCCGCTGGCCCAGCAGGCCGCGCTATTGGCCGGCATGGACGTGTTCTGGGTGCTGATGTGGGTGGGACTTGGCGGCGCGGCGCTGCTGCTGCGGCAGCGCGCGTTCGACTAGGCGGGAAAGAGCCCGCGCCGGGAGGCGCGGGCCGAAGGGGTCTTACTCTTCCTCGTGGAAGGCTTCCTCGCGCTTCTTGCGCAGCGAGGGCAGCAGCACCACGGACATCGCGATCGCGGCCAGGATCAGCATGGTGGCGCTGATCGGACGCTCCAGGAACACCATCGGGTCGCCGCGCGAGAGCAGCAGGGCGCGGCGCAGGTATTCCTCCATCATCGGGCCGATGATGAAACCCAGCAGCATCGGCGCCGGCTCGGCGCCCAGCTTGGAGCAGAAATAGCCGAGCAGGCCGAATACCGCCATCAGGCCGACGTCGAATTCGCTGTTGTTCAGGCTGAACACGCCGATGGCGCAGAACATCAGGATCGCCGGGTACAGGTAGTGGTAGGGCACCATGATCATGCGCACCCACAGGCCGATCATCGGCAGGTTCAGCACCACCAGGAACAGGTTGCCGAACCACATCGAGACGATCAGGCCCCAGAACAGGGCCGGCTGCTCGGTCATCACGGCCGGGCCCGGCTGTATGCCCTGGATGATCATCGCGCCGATCATCAGCGCCATCACCGGGTTCGACGGGATGCCCAGGGTCAGCATCGGGATGAAGGAAGTCTGGGCGCCGGCGTTGTTGGCGGCTTCCGGCGCGGCCACGCCTTCGATCGCGCCCTTGCCGAAGTTGCGTGCGTTGGGCGACAGCTTCTTCTCGATCGAGTAGGAGGCGAACGAGGCCAGCATGGCGCCGCCGCCCGGCAGGATGCCGAGCAGGGAACCGAGGCCGGTGGCGCGCAGCACCGGAGCGATGATGCGCTTGAAGTCCTCCTTGTCCAGCATCAGGCCCTTGACCTTCTTCATCACCAGGTTGCGGGTCTCGTCGTGCTCGAGGTTGCGCACGATTTCGCCGATGCCGAACATGCCCATCGCGACGATCACGAAGTTGATGCCGTCGGCCAGCTGCGGCAGGTCGAAGGTATAGCGTGCGGCGCCCGAGTTGACGTCCGTGCCGACCATGCCCAGCACCAGGCCGAGCAGGACCATGCCGATCGCGTTCAGCAGCGAGCCGCTGGCCAGGACCACCGAGGCCACCAGGCCGAGCGCCATCAGCGAGAAGTATTCGGCCGGGCCGAACTTGAGCGCCAGGTCGGCCAGCGGCGGCGCCGCCAGGGCCAGCAGGATGGTGGCCACGGTGCCGGCGAAGAAGGAGGCGATGGCCGCAGTGGCCAGGGCCTTGCCGGCGTTGCCGTTGCGCGCCATCTGGTAGCCGTCGATCGCGGTCACCACCGAGGACGACTCGCCCGGCAGGTTGACCAGGATCGCGGTGGTCGAGCCCCCGTACTGGGCGCCGTAGTAGATACCGGACAGCATGATCAGCGCCGAGATCGGCGGCAGGCCGAAGGTGGCCGGCAGCAGCATGGCGATGGTTGCCGTCGGGCCGAGGCCGGGCAGCACGCCGACGGCGGTGCCGACGAACACGCCGATCAGGCAGTACATCAGGTTGGTGAGGGTGAAGGCCGTCTCGAGGCCCAGACCGAGATTGCTGAGAATTTCCATGTTCTTCTTCTTTTGCTTAAGCGCCGAACCAGGAGCCCAGGATGGGCATCGGCAGGCCGAGGAGTTTGACGAACAGGACGACGGCGAACAGCGCCAGGCCGATGGCCAGGGCGATAGTCTTGCCGAGATGGAATTTGGGGCTGGCGAAGGCGCTGACCATGATCAGGACGATGGCCGCGGGGACCAGGCCGGCATTGCGCACCAGGTAGCCGAACAGCAGCACGGCGGCCAGGACCAGCACCAGTTCCTTGACGTGGATGCGGCCGATGGCTTCGCCCTGGCGGATGAAGGAGCGGATCACGCCGATGGCGCCGATCAGGGCCAGCAGACCGCCGAGCACGACCGGGAAGTAGGCCGGGCCCATGCGGCCGGCGGTGCCCATGCCGTAGTCCTGGCCGATGAGCACGGCGCACAGGCCGAAGAAGATGAAGATGATGCCGATCCAGAAGTCCTTCGGATGGCGGATGAAGGCAGGCACGTGGGGTCCCCTTTTTTGCTTATGAAAATGCTATTGTAACGGGCGAATCCCGGGCCGGCGCAAGGCCGGTCCGGGATGGTCCGCGCTCGGGTCGAGCGCTCGGCCGGTGAATCAGTCGGTGGATTTAATCCGCGTACGCGCCGGCCTTCTGGATGATCGGCGCCCAGCGGTCGATCTCCGATTTCAGGTGGCTGCGCAGGGCTTCCGGACGGGCGCGCTCGTCGGCCACCGGCTCGGTGCCGAGGTCGGCGAAGCGCTGCTTGACGACCGGATCCTTGAGCGCGGTGCGCAGGGCGTTCGACAGGGTGTCCACCACCGCCTTCGGCGTGCCTTTCGGCGCATACAGGCCGTGCCACACGGCGATCTCGAAGTTCGGCAGGCCGGCGCTCGACAGGGTCGGCACGCCCGGCAGGGCGGCCAGCGGAGCCTTGGTGGTCACGCCGTAGGCCTTGATCTTGCCGCTCTTGATCTGGCTGGTGGTGTTGGTGGTCTGGTCGCACATCAGGTCCACCTGGCCGCCGAGCAGGTCGTTCATGGCGGGGCCGGTGCCCTTGTAGGCCACGGTGGTCAGGTCGACGCCAATGGCGGTCTGGAGCAGCATGCCGCACAGGTGCGAGGCCGCGCCCAGGCCGGCATTGGCGTAGGTGACCTTGTCCTTGTTGGCCTTCAGGTAGGCCAGCACTTCCTTGAAGTCCTTGGCCGGGAAGTCCTTGCGCGCCACCAGGGTCATGGGCACGTCGGTGACCAGGCCGATCGGCTCGAAGTCGGTCACGGCGTTGTAGCTCAGCTTGCGGTACAGGGCCGGGGCGGTCGAGTGGCCGATGTGGTGCAGGAACAGGGTGTAGCCGTCCGGCGCGGCCTTGGCGGCGCGCGCGGCGCCGATGGTGCCGCCGGCGCCGCCGACGTTCTCGATGATGATCTGTTGCTTGAGGGTGTTGCCCATCGACTGGGCCACCAGGCGCGCGACCGTGTCGGTCGGGCCGCCGGCCGCGAACGGCACGATCATGGTGATGGTCTTGGTCGGGTAGTTCTGGGCCTGGGCCATGCCGGCGCTGAACAGGGCCATGCACGCGACGGTGCACATCGTCTTGAATTTCATGGTGTCGTCCTCTGGTCTCGTATTGTTTATTTTGCAGCGCGTAGGTACGCAGGAAGGTTGTACCAGACTGTATATGCTTATGCAACTAGGGGAAAATACGGATGGCGCGAACGGCCGGCAGACGCATTGTCGGAGGGGAAGCCCGTGGACGCTCGGCCCACGGGCCTGGCATCAAGGCTGCGCCGGGAGCGCCCGCTCACCCAGCAGCAGCTTGTCGGGCGTCATCGGGGTGGTGCGCAGGCGCTTGCCCGTCGCGTGGAAGATGGCGTTGGACACCGCCGCGGCCACCCCGACGATGCCGATCTCGCCCACGCCCTTGGCGCCCAGCTGCTTGCTGACCACGCGGTCGTCCTCTTCGGCGAACAGGACCTCGATGTCGTGGATGTCGGCGTTCACCGCCACATGGTACTCGGCGTAGTTGTGGTTCATGAAGCGCCCGAAGCGGTGGTCGGTATGGGTTTCCTCGTGCAGCGCCTGGCTGATGCCCCACACCACGCCGCCCCGGACCTGGCTGGCCGCCGTCTTGGCGCTGATGATCCGTCCCGCCGCCACCGCGCTCACCACGCGGGTGACGCGCACCATGCCGAGCGCCTCGTTGACCCTTACCTCGCAGAACACCGCCGAGTGCACGGCGCGGGTGTACTTGCGCTGCTTGAGCATCTGCGGGGTCATCAGGAACCTCTCCTCGACCCTGTCGAGCTGCGAGGCCGCCAGCAGCGCGGTGAGCGCCAGGCGCTGCTCCGGCCGCTTGCGCAGGAACAGGGCGCCATCGGCGAATTCGACATCGCGCATGCGCGCCTTGGCGAAGGCCGAGTCCGGCATGCCCTGGGCCAGGCGCAGCAGGCGCTTCTTGAGCTTGTCGCAGGCGCCGACGACGCCCGAGCCGATGGTGGTGACGTGGGAAGAACCGCCTTCGATCGGCGCCAGCGGCAGGGTCGAGTCGCCCAGCTGGAACGCGACCTGCTCGAGCGGCAGGCCCATGGCCTCGGCCGCGATCATCGACATCACCGTGTAGGTGCCGGTACCGATGTCCGAGGCGGCGCTCGACACCACCAGGCGGCCGTCGGCGCGCAGCTCGGCCGACACCCGCGCGGCCATCACCAGCGCGTCCCAGACCCCGGTGGCCATGCCCCAGCCCACCAGTTCGTCGCCCTCGCGCATGGCGCGCGGCTCCAGGGGCCGGCCCTCCCAGCCGAAGCGCTCGGCGCCCAGGCGGTAGCATTCGCGCAGGGCCTTGGTGGAAAAAGGCTTGTCCTCGATCGGCGCCACCTCGGCGTAGTTCTTCAGGCGCAGGGCGAGCGGGTCCATCTTGAGCGCGTAGGCCAGTTCGTCCATCGCCACCTCGAGCGCGTGCACGCCGTGGGCGGCACCGGGCGCGCGCATGTCGATCGGCGAGTGGCGGTCGTGGGCCACCAGTTTGTAGCCCAGGTCGATGTTGTCGCAGGCGTAGAGCTGGCCCGACCAGTTGACCACCACTTCCACATAGTCTTCCAGGCGCGAGGTCTCCTGGATCGCCTCATGCAGGATGGCCTGCAGGCGGCCGTCCTGGCCGGCGGCCAGGCGCACCCGGTGCCAGGTCTCGGGACGGTGGCCGAAGCTGAACATCTGCTGGCGGGTCAGCACCACCCGCACCGAACGCTTGAGCTTGAGCGCCGCCATCACGGCCAGCGGCAGCTGGTATTGCGGACGCAGGCCGGAGCCGAAGGCGCCGCCCACATAGGGATTGCGCACCGTGACCTTGTCCTTCGACAGGCCGAACACGCGCGAAACATACCAGCGGCAGTTCTGCGAGCCCTGGGTCTTGTCGTAGATGGTCAGGTGGCCATCCTCGGCCCGGATCACGGTGGAAGCGTGCATTTCCATCGGATTGTGGTGCTCGACGCCGTTGTAGTACTGCGCATCGACCCTGACCGGGGCGGCCTCGAAGGCCCTGGCGGCGTCGCCCCTGGAGGAAGGCGGGGTGAAGCCGATCTTCATGGGCCGCGGCTCGTAGGCCTGGTCGAGCGAGGCCAGCAGGTCGGTCTGGTGCGCCTCGCTCTCGTAGGTGACGCGCACCAGCGCGGCCGCGTGGCGCGCCGCCTCGAAGCTGGCGGCCACCACCAGGGCCACCGGCTGGCCGCTGTAGAAGATCCGGTCGCTATACAGGGGGCGGAAGGGCGAACCGCCGGGCGCGGTCGAGTCCTTGTAGGCCAGGTCCACACCGCGCATCCTGGGCCGGTTCTGGTGGGTCAGGATGGCGATCACGCCATGCGCGGTGAGGGCGTCCACCAGGTCGATGCGCACGATGCGCCCGCGGGCGATGGTGCTGTTCACGGCCACGCCGTAGCACAGGCCGGGCGCTTCGTGCTCGGCGGCATAGCGCGCCTCGCCGGTGACCTTGGCGCGGCCGTCCACGCGCGATACCGGCATGCCGGCGCGCACCCGTCCCGTGCCCTCCGGGGCAGTGGGGGTGCGCAGTTCTGGAATCAGGTCCGTCATCGCTGGTCTCCGCTGTCCGCTTCCGTGCCGCGCGCCGCCCTGGCCAGGGCCTGGACGATGGCGTTGCGCGCCAGCGGGATCTTGAAGTCGTTCCCGCCGTGGCCGCGGGCGTCGCGCAGGATGAGGTCGGCGGCGGCGCCAAAGGCTTCCTCGTCCGCTTCCTTGCCCTCCAGCGCCTGCTCGGCTTCCTCGACGCGCCAGGGCTTATGGGCCACGCCGCCCAGCGCGATGCGGGCGGCGCGGATGCGCCGGCCCGGGGCCAGGTCCAGGGCCGCCGCCACCGACACCAGCGCGAAGGCATAGGACAGCCGGTCGCGCACCTTGATATAGGCCGCGTGGTCCACGAAGCGTCCGGCGTCCGGCAGGGTCAGGTGGGTGATCAGCTCGCCGGCTTCGAGGGTGTTGTCGATGTCGGGGCGCTCGCCCGGCAGGCGGTGGAACTCGGCGAAGGGGATGCTGCGGGTGCCGCGCTGCGAGCGTACGTGCACCGTTGCGTCCAGCGCGCGCAGGGCGACGCACATGTCGGAAGGATGGGTGGCGACACAGTGCTCGCTGGCGCCGAGGATCGCGTGCTGGCGGTTCAGGCCGTCCAGCGCCGGGCAGCCGCTGCCGGGCTCTCGCTTGTTGCAGGGCGTGCCGACGTCGTAGAAGTAGACGCAGCGGGTGCGCTGCATCAGGTTGCCGCCGTCGGTGGCCATGTTGCGCAGCTGGGGCGAGGCGCCGGCCAGGATCGCGGCGCTCAGCAGCGGATAGCGCGTGCGCACCAGCGGGTGGTAGGCGGTGTCGGCGTTGCGGGCGAGGGCGCCGAGGCGCAGGCCGCCTTCGGCCGAGGTCTCGATCTTGTCGAGGCCGAGGGCGTTGATGTCGACCAGCCGGGGCGGCGCCGTCACGCCTTCCTTCATCAGGTCGATCAGGTTGGTGCCGCCCGCGACGGGGCGGGCGCCGGCGGCCAGGGCGGCGAGCACGCCGTCCAGGTCGCGGGCCTGGGTGAAGGCGAAGGGATTCATGCCGCCACCTTGGCGGTCGCGGGGGGCGCGCCATTCCCAACGCCGAGCACCTCGCAGACCGCGTCGGCGATTTGCGGATAGGCGCCGCAGCGGCACAGGTTGCCGCTCATGAGTTCGCGCACGTCGTCGCGGGTGCTTGCTTCGCCTTCCGCGATCAGCCCGGCGGCCGAGCATAGCTGGCCCGGCGTGCAGTAGCCGCACTGGAAGGCGTCGTGGTCGATGAAGGCCTGCTGCAAGGGATGCAGCTTGTCGCCGTCGGCCAGGCCTTCGACGGTAGTGAGGTCGTGGCCGTCGTGCATCACGGCGAGGGTCAGGCAGGCATTGATGCGCCTGCCGTCGACGAGGACCGTGCAGGCGCCGCACTGGCCGTGGTCGCAGCCCTTCTTGGTGCCGGCGAGGCCGGCCCGCTCGCGCAGCAGGTCGAGCAGGGTCACCCAGGCCTGGACCTCGAAGCTGCGTTCCTGGCCGTTGATGCGCAGCCGGACCGGGTAATGCTGGTGAAGTTCCATGGTCATCCCCTCGTTGAACGAGGGGAAACCTTACCCTGCCGGATGCCGCTGCTCGGTTAAGCCACGCACGGAATGCCGGGTCGCTTGCGCTTATCTGCCGAAGGGGAGAGCGCCAATAAAAAAGGCCCCGAAGGGCCTTTGCGAATCGAGCGGATGAACCGCCGGTTATGCCTGATTTTGACGGCGGCGCAGGGCGACGCCCATGCCGACCATGGCGAGGCCCATCAGCGACAGGGCGCCCGGTTCCGGCAGCGCGTAGGCTTGGCCCGGATCGGCCACCGATGCGCCGAGGATGTTGGCGTTGGTCTTGGAGTTCCACAGCGTGTTCTGGTTGTAGCTGTTCTTGAAACGCAGGTCGCGGGTGCCCAGGCGGTTCTTGAAGTAGTCCGAATCCAGCTGCTCGGTCCACAGGCCGTCCTTGCTCACGTCGACCGAGGCGTAGGAGTCTGCGAAGCCCGAGAAGCCATTGCTGCTCGGAACGCTGGTGCCGACGATGGTGTTGTTCGGGTTGGCGACGTCCATGCCGGTGTCGAACATCAGGCGGCCCAGGAAGGTGCCCTGGGTGTAGCCATTGGCGCAGTCGTAACCGCAGCGCACGCCGTCGACCGAGCCGCCCAGCGAGGTCTTGGTCATGGAGTTCAGGTCACGCCAGTACAGGTCCATGTAGCCCTTGGTTGCCGGGAACGGATTGGCCGGCGAGAATTCGCCCTGCTCGATGCCGAAGAACATGCCGGTGATCTGTGCGCCTTTATCGGCGCCGTTCTTCATGCCGTTCACGAAGAAAATGTCGCCCGTGGTGTCGATCGAATCGTGCGGGGTGCTGACCGAACCGAGTTCCAGGGTCGACACGACGAACACGCCCCAGTTGATCTCCTTGGAGCCCTCGAAGGTGGTGGCGCCGTTGATCGCAATCTGTTCCGCACCCGAGAACTTCAGGTAGATCGGGCCTGGCGGCAGGAAGGTTGCTGGTGCTGCCGAAGCGCCGAAGCTCAGGGCCGCGCCCACTGCGGCGGCGAGAATCTTTTTCATGCTTACTCCTGGGTTGATAAAGTTGAGTTCAAGCAGGTATAAGCAAGCGCCGTGCCAGCTTGCGGCGCGGAATCGCTAAACTATTGACGCGAATCATGTTTTTCTCAAATGCATGAAAAGATGTCGACTTGGCAAATCCATGCATAGTTAACCAGTGTAAAAATTTCCGACACGAAATCATGCGCACAGGGTTTCGGGGTTGCGGTCCAGCCAGCGGGGCACCGGCCACCGCGGACAGCGTGGCCGCGCGCGGGACTGGTCGCTGCAACATGCCTACCGTTACGGCATTGCGGCAGTCGCGAACCACGCTCATTCGACGACCAGCACCTCGGCGTCGCGGTCGCCCGCCTGGACGAAGCGGAGGATCGATTCCACCGTGACCGTATCGATGCGGCCGGCCATGCGCCGGTCGAATGGGTGGTCGTCGAAGGCCACGTTGGCCCGGAACATGCGGGCTCCCAGGCGCGTGGCGGCGGGAATCTTGATGGTGATCGGCGCGTAGCCGGCCTGGCGCAGCCATTGCTGCGCCTGCGCCCGCGTCGCCACCTGCTGGGGCGCGGCGGCGGCGGCCCAGGTCTCGAGTACCCACTGGTTCGAGTTCTGGTAGCGGGTCGAGAACGGGAAGGACAGCATGTTGTAGCGCGGCTCGTGCAGGGAATGCGCCAGGGCCGTGCGCTCGCCCAGCAGGCGGACCAGGGCGGCCTGGCTGGCCGGGCCGGGTACCAGGATGTGGCCTTCGAAGCGGAACAGGTCGGACAGGAAGAAATTCCCCATGCCCTCGACATACAGGACGGAACTGGCGGCGCCGCAGTCGTTCAGCACGTGGACGACGCTCCAGCGGCCTGCCGGGTGGTCGCGCACCGCGATGCCCATATGCGAATAGCGCAGGCCGTACTTGCCCAGGTCCTGGCCGGCGCGCGAGACCAGCGCCACGCTGCCGCCGCTGCGCTCCAGCGCCGCCACCGTGCGGCCGGCCAGTTCGAGCGAGCGGACCGCGTCCCGGCCCGACAAGGCGATTTCTTCGCAGCCCTGGCCGGCGCGGGCCGGGAGGGCGCAAGCGAAGGCCAGTGCCAGCAGCAGCGGGAGCGCGGCCCGGAGCCGCATCTCAATACGCCCGCGCATGGTGCAGCAGTGCCTTGCCGGCTTCATTGGGAATGAACGCGATGGCCTTGCCGGACAGGACCAGCACCTGGCCCGCCGAGGAGGCGAGCACTTCGAGTACGGTGCCGGTCGCCAGCGACAGGCCGCCGGCGGCCCTGGCCGACAGGCGCACGGTGGCCACGCTGGCGTCCGCCGCGCTGCGCAGGACCACCTCGAGCGTGTCGCCGGACGCGCGCACGCTCTCGACCACGACGCTGCCTCCCGCGGCCGCCAGCAGGACCGAACCGCCGATGACCGTCGCCGACAGGTCGCTCAGCGCGGCGGAGGGCTGCGAAGGACCAGGGGCCGCCTGCAGGGCGGCGCAGGGAAGGCAGAGCAGGGCGGCGAACATCAGGTATTTCATGCGTGTCTCCTTGTCGAGATGGACGCATGATGGCCCGGAGCCGCCGTGCAGGCAAGAGGCTGCCGGCGCGGTGGCGCGCCGCGCTACGGAGGGTATCGGCACGCGATACCGGCCAGGGATCAGTTGCCGCGGAAGACGACGGTCTTGTTGCCGTCGACGAAGACGCGCCGCTCGATGTGGTATTTGACGGCAGCCGCCAGCGCCATGCACTCGTTGTCGCGGCCGACGCGCGCCAGGTGGGCCGGCGTGTAGGTGTGGTCGACCCGGGTCAGGACCTGCTCGATGATCGGGCCTTCGTCCAGGTCCGGCGTGGCGTAGTGGGCTGTGGCGCCGATCAGCTTGACGCCCCGGTCGAAGGCCTGGTGATAGGGCTTGGCGCCCTTGAAGCCGGGCAGGAATGAATGGTGGATGTTGATGCAGCGCCCGGCCAGGCGGCGCGCCAGCTCGTCGGACAGGATCTGCATGTAGCGCGCCAGGATCACCAGCTCGGCGCCGGTTTCCTCGACGATTTCCAGCAGGCGCGCCTCCTGCTGCGCCTTGTTCTCCTTCGTCACCGGCAGGAACACGTAGCGGATGCCTTCGCGCTCCACCATCGGGCGCAGGTCCAGGTGGTTCGATACCACTGCCGTGATCTGCATGTTCAGTTCGCCGTTGCGGCGGCGGTAAAGCAGGTCGTCGATGCAGTGGTCGTACTTGGACACCAGGATGACGGTCTTCACCGCGTCGGCCGGGTCGTGGATCTTCCATTGCATCTGCAGGCGCGCGGCCACCGCGCCGGCGAAGCCGCTGCGGATCTCGTCCACCGGCGGCGAGCCGTCCTGCAGGCGGAACACCAGGCGCATGAAGAAGCGTTCGGTCGAATCGTCGTCGAACTGCTCGAGGGCGCAGATATAGCAGTCGCGCTCGGCCAGGAAGGTCGCCACCGCGGCCACGATGCCGGTGCCGGCCCGGCAGGTGGCGGTGAGTATGTATTCGGTGCGGGCGTTTTGGCCCAAGGCCGCGGTCGCGGTGTCGGTCCCGGTGCGGGCCCGGTCTGTGCTGCTCATTGCTGTCATCCTGTGGTTTGGCGTACGAAGAAAGTCGCGGGGCGGTCCGCATGGGTTCGTCCGTAGCGCGGTTCCGACGGGGTGGGTCAGCCGCTGCGGGATTCCGCCGCGCCGGATAGGAGGGGCGGAAGACCTTGTCAGAATGGATAGCATGGCCGATGCGCCCCGCGGCGTCAAGCGTGCGTGCTGCGGCGGCGCCGGCCGGCGTGCTACCATCGCTTGTTTGCCCCTACCTTGTCCCAGATGCCTTGCCCGATCCGTCCCATGCGCGCGAGCGACCTTGCCGGCGTGCTGCGGGTGCAGGCCGCCTGCTATCCCGAAGCGATGCAGGAGCCCGGCGCCATCGTGCTGGCGCGCCTGCGCGCCGCCCCCGACACCTGCGTGGTGGCCTGCGACGGCGCAGAAGTCGCGGGCTACCTGTTCGCCTATCCATCGGTGCTGGGCGCGGTCACCGACCTGGGCGCCGCCTTCGAGCCTGCCGCCCGGCCGGATACCCTCTACCTGCACGACCTGGCGGTGGCGCCGCACGCGCTGGGGCGGGGCCTGGCGCGCGGGCTGGCCGGCCATCTCCTGGCGCACGGGAAGGAACAGGGACTGTGCTGGTCGGCCCTGGTGTCGGTGCAGGACAGCGCCGGCTTCTGGGAAGGGCTGGGCTACCGCGCGGCCGCGGCGGCGGCCTGCGCGCCGGGC
>CBIHLT010000091.1:0-17408 GCA_966210615.1 uncultured Massilia sp. | reverse complement strand
CTGGATGTCGTGCTTGCGCTCGCGCAGGTACTCGTCCTCGATCTCGTCGAACTGGCGCGACAGCTCGTCGATCTGGGTCACCAGCGCCCATTCGGCGTTGTAGTGGCGCAAGCGGATGATGTCGAGCGGCGCCTCCGAGATCATCGGGTCGGACAGGATCAGCGCATGGACGTCGATGAAGGCGCCCAGCTCGGTGGGGGCATCCTTGGGCAGGTCGGTCCACAGCTCCTGCAGGTCGTGGTGCACCTGGGCGATGGCGTCCTGCAGGCGCCGCACTTCGGCCTCGACCTGCTCTTCCGGCACCAGGTAGTGCTTGACGTCGAGCGCGGCCGGGGTGAGCTTGTGCGCGCGGCCGATCGAGATCCCGCGCGATACCGGAATGCCGTGGAGCGTGAACGATGCCATCGAGGGTCCCGTATGGCGGGCGGCAGCCGCTTCGCGCGGCATTACTCGCCTTCGCCGAACTTGTCGTTGATCAGGCCGGCGAGCGCGGTGACGCACTGCTGCTCGTCCGGGCCATCCGCTTCCAGCAGCACCTTGGCGCCCTTGCCGGCGGCCAGCATCATGACGCCCATGATCGACTTGGCGTTGATGCGGCGGCCATTGCGGGTCAGCCAGACGTCGCTCTGGAACTTCGCGGCCAGCTGCGTGAATTTGGCGGAAGCG
This sequence comes from uncultured Massilia sp., assembly GCA_966210615.1. GTDB lineage: Bacteria > Pseudomonadota > Gammaproteobacteria > Burkholderiales > Burkholderiaceae_D > Telluria. Next base: position 16,742 of record CBIHLT010000091.1, on the reverse strand, counting down.
CGGGCATGCAGCCCCAGCTTGTTGATGATCTCAAGTTCCTGTTGAATCATATTCTCGATGTCGTTGTTCTAGTAAGGAGTACGCGCTGTCCGCCATGGCGCGCACCGGTGCGGCTTCAGCTCGACCCTACCCGGATGCGGTTGTCCACCCGCACCGCGCCGTTCTGGGCGCCGGCCAGGGCCATCTCCACCACCACGTCGAGCGTGTCGCGGCGGTAGGTGATCGCGCGCAGCAGCATGGGCAGGCTGATGCCGGCGATGATTTCCACGTGGCCCGCGTCGGCCAGCGAATTGCAGCAGTTGGACGGGGTGCCGCCCTTGATGTCGGTGATCACCAGCACGCCGTCGCCCTCGTCCAGGCGCGCGATCGCCTCCTTCGCGAGGCAGTTGACCTCGCCCAGGTCCTGGTCGGCGCTCACGTCGATCGCCTCGAAGCGCTCGGTCGGCCCGCGGAACACGTGCGCGACCGCCGCGATGAATGCCTGGCCCAGCGGCGCGTGGGTCATCAAGAGAATGCCTACCATGTCAGTTGTTCCTGGCCTGCTGCGCTCGCAGCTCGACCGCGTCGATGAACATCGCGGCCACGTCGAATCCGGTCTGGTCGGTGATCTCCTGGAAGCAGGTGGGGCTGGTGACGTTCACCTCGGTCAGGAAATCGCCGATCACGTCTAATCCTACCAGCAACAGCCCGCGCGCGGCCAGCACGGGGCCGAGGGTCTCGGCGATCTGGCGGTCGCGCTCGGTCAGGGGCTGGGCCACCCCGACGCCGCCGGCGGCGAGGTTGCCGCGCACTTCGGTGCCCTGCGGGATGCGCGCCAGCGCGAAAGGCACCGGCTTGCCGTCGATGACCAGCACCCGCTTGTCGCCCTTGACGATGGCCGGGATGTACTTCTGGGCCATGATGGTGTGGCGGCCGTTGTCGGTCAGGGTCTCGATGATCGAGCCCAGGTTCATGGCGTCCTCGCGCACCCGGAAGATGCCGGCGCCGCCCATGCCGTCCAGCGGCTTGTAGATCACGTCGCCATGCTTGGCATGGAAGGCGCGCAGCTGGGCCAGGCTGGAGCTGACCAGGGTCGGCGAGGTGAATTCGCTGAACTGGCAGATCGACAGCTTCTCGTTGTGGTCGCGGATCGCCGACGGACGGTTGAACACGCGCGCGCCCTGGCGCTCGGCCAGTTCCAGCAGGTAGGTGCCGTACACGTATTCCATGTCGAAGGGCGGATCCTTGCGCTCGATGACGGCGTCGAAGGTCGACAGCTGCACCGTCTCGGCCGGGTCGGCGCGGTACCACTCCTCGGCGTCGCCGGTCAGGTAGATGCGCGCCACGTTGGCGATGACGACGCCTTCCTGCAGCGCCATGTCGCGCTGCTCGAAGGCGTAGACCGCGTGGCCGCGCTTGTGCGCCTCGCGCATCATGGCGAAGGTCGAGTCCTTGTAAATCTTGAAACCGGAAAGCGGATCGGCAAGAAAAGCGATTTTCATGGTGCTTCCAATAGGGGCAAGGCTTCGATTTTAGCTGGAAACGCCGAAGCTCGCGGCCGCCTGCCAGTCCCGCCCTGCAAATGTATGTCAATTAGCAACTTGCGCGGTCTCACAGGCGTGGCTGCGCGTCCTCAAGCTTCCCGCCTGTTTCTTGCGCCGGTCCCTTGTTGAGGTGCTTATTTATTTGATATCGTGATGCCTCGATCATAAGGCAACCCATGACACCCGCCCAACGCCAAGCCGCGACCGAAGCCCTGCTTCGCGAACACGGCATTCCCGTCAATCCCAACCTGCCCTGGATCGAGGATGAGGGCGAAGTCAAGCTCCGCTCAGCCGACGAGCTGTGCCGCCGCCTGGCCGCCCTGTGGGGCGTCGTGGGCACCGCGATGCTGCGCGAGAACGATTTTTTCGAGGATTATTTTTCGATCGACGAGCGGCGCAGCTGGCTATCGGCCGAGGAACAAGGCTTCCTGTTCGACGACGCGCCCGCCGAGGAAGACTACATCCGCTTCTCGTGGCGGCTGGAAGCGCTGTATTTCCTGGCCTGGTGCGGCGGCCTGGTCGACCGCATCGGCTTGCCGCGCAGCGAGGCCAGCGCGCGCGAATTCCTGCATGTGTTTCCGGAAGACGAATCCGATCCCATTGCCTTAAGACAAGCCTTGCGCGTGCGGCCGGTGCGCGAGATCCTCGACTGGTCCGACCGCCTCTACCGCCTGCACTGGGCGGTACGCGACGCGCGCCTGCATGGCCGGCCCACGCCGGCCGGCATCGAAGCGGGCGCGGTCTTCGAATGGCATTATGCGGTCAACTGGATGACCCGCTACGACGACGAAGACGACTGGGACGAGGTCGGCACCGATACCTGACTCCGCGATCGTGCGCGTACGGGCAGGAGGACTGTCGTGGCGCGCCAGGAAGGCCAGATGGTCGTGCGGCAGGGCTGCACTCATCTCCCACAAGGTGCAGGAGGTGGCGAAGTGCGGCGACACGGCGCCGGGCGGCGGCGCAACCGGGCCGCCAGGCCCACGGCCATCAATACGGGCGCGAACGAGCATATTGCAATAGTGCAAACATTTAAATAGACTGGGCTTCCACACTGTCCAGATGGAGCACCTTATGAAGCGAGTGACTGGTATCGGCGGCATCTTCTTCCACGCGAAAGACCCGGCGGCGCTGCGCGCCTGGTACCAGCGGCACCTGGGCATTCCCGTGCTCGAATGGGGCGGCGCCGCCTTCACCTGGACCGACGCCGAAGGCAAGCCGGCCGGCGGCACCACCATCTGGTCCATCAGCCCGAACACCGACAGCCACTTCGCGCCGGGGGCTTCCTTCATGATCAACTACCGCGTCGACGACCTGGCCGCCCTGCTCCAGGCCCTGCGCGAGGAAGGCTGCCAGGTGCTCGACCAGACCGACGACTCCGAGTACGGCAAGTTCGGCTGGGTCATCGATCCGGAGGGGAACAAGGTCGAGCTCTGGCAGCCGCCCGCGGGCCAATAAGCTAGTTTCCTTTCGGGCTGGCAGCGACCTCGATCCGCGCCGTCATGGTCGGATGCAGGGTGCAGCGGTAATCGATCGGCGGGCCGGCGCGCACCGTGTAGCGCCAGGCCTGCCCGGACTGCAGCTCGCCCGAACGCATCTTCCCCTTGTCCGCCGTGACGTTGTGGACGAACAGGTCCTTGTTGGTCCAGACGATGGTGTCGCCAGGCCGCGCCCGGACCACGCGTGGCGTGAAGGCCATGCCATCGATGACCACGCGGTGTTCCGCCGCCCCGGCAACCGCCGGCCAGCACAGTGCCAGGACGGCGGCGCGCCACGGGTTCATTTGAGTTCGCCCTGGAGGTGCCTGGCATGCTCCAGGTGGGCCACGAAGGCCGGACGCACCTTCACCAGCAGGGCCTTCAGTTCGGCGTTGGCGGCGCCGGGAATCAGGGTCTTGTCCAGTGCGTCGAGCACGGTCTGGTGGTAGGCGACCTCGTTGTCGACATAAGCCTTGTCGAAGGCCTTGCCCGACATGCCCTTCAGCCTGGCCAGGGTGGCGCCGCCATCCTTCTTCAGGCTCGCGCTCGTGTCGTTTTCTTCCGGCGTGACCTTCAGCTTCTGCACCAGGGCCGTGGCTTGCCGGTTGACCGAGGCATGGTCGGCCACCATGCGCTCGGCGAAGGCGCGCACGGTCTTGCTGGACGTCTTGGACTGGGCCAGCTTGCCGGCGTCGATGTCGACCGCGTTGGCGGCGACGACGATGGCGGCGATCTGGGCGTCGTTGGGTGGAGCGGCATGTGCGGCGGACACCAGGCCAGCGCAAGAGAGGATGGACAGGAGCAGCGGAATCGATTTTTTCATGGCGGGCCTCTTCAGGTGAGTGAAAACGGTGAAGCTGCCCATTGGATGCGGCCCGCCGCCGCCGCGTTCCCGTTTCCCGTCACCCGGCTTGGTCCAGGCGGCGCAGCACCCGGCTGACGATGCGGTCGCAGCGCGCGCCGTCGAAGGCGAAGGCCTCTTCCAGCGCAAAATCGATTTCCCGCGACAAGGCCTCGCGCAGCATCGCGCGCGCGCGGAAGTAGCGGCTGCGCACGGTGGCCTCCGGAATGCCGAGCGTGGCCGCGGTTTCCTCGACGCTGAGCTCTTCCAGGGCGCGCAGCACGAACACGGTCCGGAAGACTTCCGGCAGCGCATCGATCCGCGCTTCGATCAGCTGCCGGGTCTGGGCGCGCAGCGCGGCGCGCTCGGGTTGTTCTTCCTGCTGGGAAAACTGGGTGTCGCTGCGTTCTTCCATATCCGGCTCCGCGCTCGGTTCGATGCTCATTTGGATCACCTTGGCCATTCTGCGGGCCTTGCGGTGACGCATCAGGGCGGCGTTCACGACGATGCGGGTCAGCCAGGTGCCGAGCGAGGACTCGGCCCGGAAACCTTTCAGGGCGCGGAAGGCCTGCAGGTAGGCGTCCTGGAGCGCGTCCTCGGCCTCGGCGTCGTCGCGCAGGATGCTGCGCGCCACGCGGTAGAGCCGGCGGTTGTAGCGCCGCATCAGCGGCTCGAAGGCGCTGCTGTCGCCATCGGCGATCCGCAGCAGCAATGCGCCGTCGGGGTCCGTTCCTGTACTGGTCTGCAAGGGTGCCGGCTGCATGTTTTCTCCTCTAATGGGTGTCTCCTTGACCATCAGATGCACGGCGGCGGCCGCGCGTTCCCTCACAGCGGCCGGTTCGCACGGCTTTCCGCGAACGCAGGCGCAATAGCGCCGATCTGCTGCAGCACGCCCAGGCGGTCGGCCTGCAGCCACGCGCGGACGATTCGGCCCTCGCGCATCTGGTAGATCACATTGCCTTCCTGCGTGACGTCGGCATGGCTGGGCGGCAGGCCGGCGAAGCGTCCGCGGTGGGTGGCGCGGAAGGTCCAGCGCGCCGCCACCTTGTCGTCTTCGCCGATCAGGTCGTGGAGTTCGAAACGCACGCCGGGAAAGCCGGTCAGCACGGCCTCGATCGTGGCGCGGAACTCGCGCGGTCCCCGTTCGCCGCGCGCCCCCTTGAAGTCCGGCGCGATCAGGTCCTCCAGCCGGTCGAGCGCGCGCGTGTTGATGCAGTCCTCGTACAGCGCGCGCACCAGTTCCTTGTTGAGTTCGACCGCCGTCTTCGCAGTATGCATCGTTTTCTCCAGTGGATTGACTATCGTTGCGGACGAGTGTAGAACCTCAACGTAACTTGAGGTCAAGAGGTAAATCATGGCGAAAATCGATCCGGACGAGATCAAGCGCCCGCTGACGGTGGGCGAAGTGGCGCGCCGCAGCGGCGTGGCGGTCTCGGCCCTGCACTTCTACGAAACCAAGGGCCTGATCCACAGCGTGCGCAGCGCCGGCCAGCAGCGCCGCTACGGCCGCGACGTGCTGCGCCGGGTGGCGGTGATCAAGGTGGCCCAGCGCATCGGCATTTCGCTGGCCTCGATCAGCGAGGCTTTCGCGTCCCTGCCGGAAGGACGCTCGCCGACAGCAGCCGACTGGGCGCGCATGTCGAGCCTGTGGCGCAAGGAGCTGGACGAGCGCATCACGCAGCTGACGCGCCTGCGCGACCAGCTGGACGGCTGCATCGGCTGCGGCTGCCTGTCGATCGATGCCTGCCGGCTGCGTAATCCCCTGGATGAATTGTCGGAGCAAGGCAGCGGGCCGCAGCTCCTGTAGGAGGAGCGATGGACAAGATCGAGGTCGATGGTGCGGAACTGGCCGTGCGCCTGGCGGGCGACCGGGGCAAGCCCGCCCTGCTCCTGCTCCACGGCTTTCCCAGCTCCTCGGCGACGTTTCGCGAAGTGATCGAAGCGCTGGCGCAGGACTGCTTCGTGATCGCGCCGGACCTGCCCGGCTATGGGAACTCGGCGCCGATCGGCAACCCGGCTTTCTCGCGTTTCGCGGACCTCATCGACGGCCTGCTGGCGCGGCTCGGCGTCGATGCCTTCCACCTGTACCTGCACGACTATGGCGCGCCGGTCGGGCTGCACCTCGCCACGCGCTCACCCGGCAGGATCCGCAGCCTCATCATCCAGAACGCCAATGCCCACGAGAGCGGCATGGGCCCGTCATGGGCTGCGACCAGGGCATTCTGGGACGATCCGACGTCCGGGCATGAAGCCGCGGCGACCGCACACCTGAACTTCGAAGGCGTGCGCGACCAGTACATCGGCGGCATACCTGGCGATATCGCAGGGCGCCTCGATGCGGCGCGATGGGAAGAGGATTGGCGGATCATGTCGCTGCCGGGCCGCCTGGCCACGCAGCGGGCGCTGGTGCTCGACTACCGCAGCCACGTGGCGCGCTTCGAGGAGATCGCCGCCTACCTGGAGCGCCACCAGCCGCCGGCGCTGATGCTGTGGGGGCGCCACGACATCTTCTTCGACCTGGACGAAACCCTGTCCTGGATGCGGGCGCTGCCGCGCATGGAAGCGCATATCCTCGACGGCCCGCATTTCCTGCTGGAGACGCATGCCGCCGAGTGCGCGGACCTGATGCGCGCCTTTCTCAGGCGCGCAGGAGTGAATCAGTAGACTTCCGGATTCGGATCGGTGCGTTCCAGCTCCAGCGAGGCCGCCAGCAGGCCGAGGCGCGCCACCACGCCGTAGACGTAGAAGCGGTTCGGCGCCGCCGTGCCCGGCTTGGCCTTGAGGTCCGGCACCGCATGCTGCTGGGCGAAGGCCAGCGGCACGTACTGCGAGCCCGGCGCATTCAGGTTCTGGTCGATGCCGCGCTCGGCGTGCACGCGGTAGAAGCCGCCCACCACGTAGCGGTCGATCATCATCACCACCGGCTCGGCCACCGCGTCGTTGATGCTCTCGAAGGTCGGCACGCCTTCCTGGATGATCATGTCGGTGACCGCCACGCCGTCCTTGATGACCGACATCTTGCTGCGCTGGGCCGGGCTCAGGTCGCGCACCTCGCTGGCATCCTTCACGGTCAGGATGCCCATGCCATAGGTGCCGGCGTCGGGCTTCAGGATCACGAAGGGCTTCTGCTCCTTCATGCCGTATTCCTTGTACTTCTTCTTGATCTTCGAGAGCAGCATCGAGACGTTGTCGGCCAGTTCCTCGGTGCCGACGTTCTCCTGCAGGTCGACCTCGCCGCACTTGGCGTGCAGCGGGTTCACCATCCAGGGGTCGATGTCGATCAGCTTGCCGAACTTCTTGGCCACCTCGTCGAAGGCCTTCAGGTGGTTGCTCTTGCGGCGCAGCGCCCAGCCGGCGTGCAGCGGCGGCAGCAGCGACTGCTCGTGCAGGTTTTCCAGGATAGGCGGGATGCCGGCCGACAGGTCGTTGTTGAGCAGGATGGTGCAGGGATCGAAATCGGCCAGGCCCAGGCGGCGGCCGTTGGGCGAGCGCACCAGGGGCTCGATCACCAGCATGTTCCCGTCCGGCAGCGCCAGCGGGGTCGGCTCGGTGATCTCGGGCGACAGCGAACCGAAGCGCACGTGCAGGCCGGTCTGGCGGAAGATCTGCATCAGGCGCGCCACGTTCTGCAGGTAGAGCGGGTTGCGCGTATTGGTTTCCGGGATCAGGAGCAGGTTGCGCGCGTCCGGGCAGTACTTGTCGATCGCGGCCATGGCGGCCTGCACCGTCAGCGGCAGCATCTCGGTGGCCAGGTTGTTGAAGCCGCCCGGGAACAGGTTGGTGTCCACCGGCGCCAGCTTGTAGCCCGCGTTGCGCAGGTCCACCGAGCAGTAAAACGGCGGCGTATGCTCCTGCCACTCGAGGCGGAACCAGCGCTCGATGGCGGGCGTGGCCTCAAGGATTTTCTTTTCCAGATCGAGCAAAGGGCCGGTTTGGGCGGTGACGAGGTGCGGAACCATGAAAGTGGACGTCCTTACAATGCGCTGCAATGAATTGTGGCTACCGATGTGGGGGCAGACAACCGGGTTGCAAGGCCGCACGTTGCAAAAACGCAAAAAAGGCGCCCGCAGGCGCCTTTTGCGTACCGCCGCGCGGATATCAGGAATGGTACGCCGATTCGCCGTGGCTGGTAATGTCCAAACCTTCGCGTTCCTGGTCTTCCGGTACGCGCAGGCCGATCACGACATCGACCAGCTTGAAGGCGACGAAGGATACCAGCGCCGACCAGACGATCGTGATGCCCACGGCCTGGGCCTGCACCCACACCTGGTTGGCGATCGAGAAGTCTGGCGATGCTTTGTTGGCAACATAGTCCCAGATGCCCTGGCCGCCCAGCTGCGGCGATGCGAACACGCCGGTCAGCAGCGCGCCCAGGATGCCGCCCACGCCGTGCACGCCGAACACGTCCAGCGAGTCGTCGGCGCCCAGCAGGCGCTTCAGGCCAGTCACGCCCCACAGGCAGATGATACCAGCCAGCAAGCCGATGACCAAGGCGCCCATCGGACCGACGAAGCCGCAGGCCGGGGTGATGGCCACCAGGCCGGACACGGCGCCCGAGGCGGCGCCCAGCATCGACGGGCGCTTCTTGAAGATCCACTCGCCGATCACCCACGACACGGTGGCGCAGGCGGTCGCCAGCAGGGTGTTGATGAAGGCCAGGGCGGCGATGTCGCCCGCTTCCAGGGCCGAGCCGGCGTTGAAGCCGAACCAGCCCACCCACAGCAGCGAGGCGCCGATCATGGTCATCACCAGCGAGTGCGGCGCCATCGATTCGCGGCCGTAGCCGATGCGCTTGCCGATCACGTAGGCGCCGACCAGGCCGGCCACCGCCGCGTTGATGTGCACCACGGTGCCGCCCGCGAAGTCGAGCGCGCCCTTCTGCCACAGGTAGCCGGCGGCGTCGGTGACGCTGGCCAGGGTCGCGGCGTCCTGAATCGCATCCGGACCGGCCCAGAACCAGACCATGTGGGCGATCGGCAGGTAGCCGAAGGTGAAGAACAGGACGATGAACAGCATCACGGCCGAGAAGCGCACGCGCTCGGCGAAGGCGCCGACGATCAGCGCGCAGGTGATGGCGGCGAAGGTGCCCTGGAAGGCGACGAAGATGAATTCGGGGATCATCGTCTCCTTGCTGAAGGTGGCGGCCATCGAGAAGCTGCCGGCCGCGGCGTCGTAGATGCCGTTCAGCATGGCGCGGTCGAAGCCGCCGATGAAGGCGGTGCCGCCCTGGGTGAAGGCCAGCGAGTAGCCGTACACGCACCACAGCACGATGACCAGCGAGAAAATGGTGAAGACCTGCATCAGGATCGACAGCATGTTCTTGGCGCGCACCAGGCCGCCGTAGAACAGGGCCAGGCCCGGGATCGACATCATGATGACCAGCAAGGTGGCGACGAACATCCAGGCGGTGTCGCCCTTGTTGATGGCGGGCGCGGCCCAGGCGGGCAGCGCGGCGCCGAGGCCGAGGGCGGCGGCCAGGATGGTGCTCAGGATTCGCTTCATGGGAGTGTCCTCTTACAGTGCTTCGTTGCCGGTCTCGCCGGTACGGATACGGATGACCTGGTTGAGGTCGGCGACGAAGATCTTGCCGTCGCCGATCTTGCCGGTGCGGGCCGCGTTCTGGATGGCATCGATCACCTGGTCGACCACGGCGTCGTCCACCGCCGCCTCGATCTTGATCTTGGGCAGGAAGTCGACCACGTACTCGGCGCCGCGGTAGAGCTCGGTATGCCCCTTCTGGCGGCCGAAGCCCTTCACTTCGGTCACGGTCATGCCCTGGACGTTGATTTCCGACAGCGCTTCACGCACCTCGTCGAGCTTGAAGGGCTTGATGATGGCAGTAATCATTTTCATGGGGTAGCCTCGTTTGCGGTCAAAAGGTTTTCGACAGGGTCAGCACGGCGGCCGACTTGCCGAGGTTCTTGCCTTCCGGGCTCAGGTAGGCGTCGGTATTGGCCTTGATCCAGGCCAGCGACAGGGTGGCGACGCCGAAATCCTTGGTCACGCCGAGCTTGTAGTCGGTGTACGAGAAAGCGCTGTTGTTCTCGACGCGCTGGCGGCCGACGTGCAGGTTGACGATGAAGCCCTTGCCGGCGTCGACATCGGCGCCCACATCCAGGTAGCCGCTGCGCTTGCTGTCGGCGGTGCCGAACAAATTGGTGGTCGCATGCGAGTACTTGACGTAGGCCGGGCCGAAGCCCAGGCGGCCGTAGAGCTCGAAGGTGTTGGCGCGCGGATTCAGGCCGTTGTCCGGGTAGTAGTAGTACAGGCCGCCGACGTCGTAGCTGAGGTCAGCGGTCAGCTGGCCGCGCTTGCCGCCATAGATATCCCATTCGATGTTGCCGTCGCCGCCGAGGTCCTTGGTCCACTTGATGGTGGACAGCCAGGTGCCGACGTACAGGCCGGTCGGGCCGTGCACGTAGTCGACGCCGCCCTGCAGGGCCGGGTCGAGACGGGTCTGCGACAGGCCGCGGTAGCGGTAGTCGCTGGCGATGGCCGCGTTGTAGCTCACCTGATGTTCGGCGGGTTGTTCCTGCGCCAGGGCCGGGACGCTGGAGAAAGCCAGGACCACCAGGCCGACTGCTGCTGCGCATTGCTTCAGAGTGCACTTCATGACAAACCCCCTCAGTTTGAACGGTTGCTGCCGTTGCGGTTTACAATTCTGTTATTGCTGCATTCATCCTTCGTTTAGCAGGATGCGTGCCAGCTCGTAAACGATGGGAAACAGGCTTGTTTTTCAGGCCATGCACCCCACATTTGTCAAGAAATGCCGAGATCGCCCGCACCACGCACGAGCGGCGCGGCGATATCGAGACCGATGCGCACCAAATCAGGCTGCCGCGCACCGTTGTGGTGCGCGCGGCCCGGCCTTACCAAGGAAACCCAGGATATGAACAACTTCTTCAACGACTTGCAGGGCAAGATCAACCAGGCGCTGGAAAGCGGACCGGCCAAGGACATCGAGCGCAACGTCAAGGCGGTGATGACCCAGGGCTTCGCCAAGCTCGACCTGGTCACCCGCGAGGAGTTCGATATCCAGGCCCAGGTGCTGGCCAAGACCCGCGCCAAGCTCGAGGCGCTCGAGCAACGCGTGGTGGAGCTGGAAGCACGCCTGGCAAGCCAGTCCGCGGCCCCCGCCGCTGCCGCTGCCCAGGCCGAGACGCCGCACATCATCACGCCGCCGAATCTCGACAAGCCGTAACGCGTGCCTCCGGCATTCATGGAACAGCGGGAGCTCCTCATGAATGCGAAAGACAAGGTGAGCGGCACGCTGGCGCCCCAGGAAGTGTCGCTGGACGTGCTGCGCGAGAAATACGCCAAGGGCGACGAGCGAACCATCGCCGAGGTGCGCGCCCGGGTGGCGCGCGCCCTGGCCCTGCTCGAACCGGCGCCCAGGCGCGCGGAATGCGAACGGCGCTTCCTGTGGGCGCAGGAACAGGGCTTCGTGCCCGCCGGCCGCATCAACTCCGCCGCCGGCCTGCAATTGCAGGCCACCCTGATCAACTGCTTCGTCCAGCCGGTGGGCGACTCCATCTCCGGGGTCGACGGCGGCCTGCCCGGCATCTATACCGCCCTGTCCGAAGCCGCCGAGACCATGCGCCGCGGCGGCGGCGTGGGTTACGACTTCAGCGCCATCCGCCCCATGGGCAGCAAGGTCAAGGGCACCGCCTCGCGCGCTTCCGGCCCGGTGTCCTATATGGAAGTGTTCGACGCCTCCTGCCGCACGGTGGAGTCGGCCGGCGCCCGGCGCGGGGCCCAGATGGGTGTGCTGCGCATCGACCATCCCGACATCGAACGCTTCATCGCCGCCAAGGACCTGGGGGCGCTCACCAACTTCAATATCTCCGTCGGCGTGACGGATGCCTTCATGCGCGCGGTGGAAGACGACGCCAGCTTCGAGCTGGTGCACCGCGCCGAGCCGGGCGACGAGGACCTGGCGGCCGGCGCGCGCCGGCGCGAGGACGGCATGTGGGTCTACCGTGAAGTGCGCGCCCGGGTGCTGTGGGAACAGGTGATGCTCTCCACCTACGACCACGCCGAGCCGGGGGTGCTGTTCGTCGACCGCATGAACGCCGAGAACAACCTCTGGTACTGCGAGGAGCTGGGCGCCACCAATCCCTGCGGCGAGCAGCCCCTGCCCGCCTACGGCTGCTGCGACCTGGGTTCGCTCAACCTCACCTGCTTCGTCGAGCGGCCCTTCACCGACGAAGCGGAGGTCGATTTCGCGCGCCTGCGCGAGGTGGCGGCGGTCGCCGTGCGCATGCTCGACCTGGTGCTGGACGCCACCGAATGGCCCCTGCCCCAGCAGGCCGCCGAGTCGCGCGCCAAGCGCCGCATCGGGCTCGGCTTCCTGGGCCTGGGCAGCGCCCTGGTGATGCTGGGACTGCGCTACGACTCGATTGATGCCCGCGCCATGGCGTCGCGCATCGCCGAGACCATGCGCGACGCCGCCTACGCAGCCTCGGTGGAGCTGGCGCGCGAGAAAGGCGCCTTCCCACTGTTCGACGCCGACCACTACCTGCGCGGGCAGTTCGTCAGCCGTCTCCCGCAGGTGCTGCTCGACGCCATCCGCGTGCACGGCATCCGCAACTCGCACCTGCTGTCGATCGCGCCCACCGGCACCATCTCGCTGGCCTTTGCCGACAATGCCTCGAACGGCATCGAGCCGCCCTATGCCTGGACCTACCAGCGCAAGAAGCGCATGGCGGACGGCGGCACGCGCAGCTACGAGGTGCTCGACCACGCATGGCGGCTGTACCGCCAGCTGGGACATGATCCCGAAGCCGGCCTGCCGCCGCCATTCGTGACCGCGCTCGAGATGCGCGCCATCGACCATCTGCGCATGGTGGAGGCGGTCCAGCCCTTCGTCGACACCGCCATCTCCAAGACCGTCAACGTGCCCGAGGATTACCCCTACGACGACTTCCGCGACCTGTACAGCCAGGCCTGGCACGCGGGGCTGAAAGGCTTGGCGACCTACCGCCCGAATACGGTGCTGGGCAGCGTGCTGTCCACCGCGCCCGCGCCGCTGCCGGCGCCTGCGGCGCATCCCGTGCCGGACGACGACCCGCTGCTCAAGCGCTTCGAACGGCGGCCGCTGGGCGAGCTGGAATCGGTCACGTCCAAGATCGAGTACTCGACCCAGGAAGGCCGCAAGAGCGCCTACCTGACGGTCAGCTTCATCCGCACCGAGGGCCACAGCGAAGGCAGGCAGGTGACCATCGAGCGGCCGTTTGAATTCTTCATGCCCGGCAACCAGCGCACCGGCGGCCACCAGTGGATCACGGCCTCGATGCGCCTGCTGTCGATGGTGGCGCGCGCCGGCGGACCGATCGCCAAGGCCCTGGCCGACATGCGCGAAGTGGTCTGGGAAAAAGGCCCGGTGCGCTGCGGCCACCTGACGCGCGAGGACGGCGTCCAGGTGCCGGTCTACCACGATTCGGAAGTGGCGGCGCTCGCCTTCATGCTGCAGCGGATCCTGATCCGGCGCGGCTTCCTCGACGCCCTCGGCAACCAGGTGCCGGTCGCGGAACTGGCGCGCGTGTTCGCCGAACGCGGCGGCGCGCCCCTGCCGGAGGCGGAGCCGCAGCCGCCTACCTCCAGCGGCGCCCTGCCCGCCGCCAGCGGCGCCAGGTGCCCGGAGTGCGGCGCCCGCGCCCTGCGCAAGGTGGATGGCTGCACGCGCTGCGACGAGTGCCATTACGTGGGCGAATGCGGCTGACTGGAACGGCCGGCTCAGGCATACTGGCCGGATGAACTATCTCGCCCTGAAACACCTGCACATGAGCTTCGCGATCCTGAGCGGAAGCTTTTTCCTGATCCGTGGACTATGGATGCTGTCCGGCTCGGCGCGCCTGCAGCAGCGCTGGGTGAAGATCGCCCCGCACATCGTCGACACGCTGCTGCTGGCCAGCGCCATCGGCCTGGCCGTGTGGAGCCGCCAGTATCCCTTCGTCGCGCCCTGGCTGACGGCCAAGGTGCTGGCGCTGGTGGCCTACATCGTGCTCGGCACGATCGCCCTCAAGCGCGGGCGCACGCCGCAGGTGCGCCTGGCCGCCTTCATCGCGGCGCTGGCCTGCTTCTTCTACATCGTCGCCGTCGCGGTCACCAGGAACCCGCTCGTGATCGGCTGACAGCCACCGCGACCGGAGGCCGCGCACGCGCCAGGCGCTCGCGCAGGCGCAGGCCCGGGCGCTCCACCGCCAGGTAGAGCAGCGCGCCGGCGGCCAGCGCGGCGCCGCCGTAGCAGGCCAGGGCCAGCAGCTTCGATCCTTCAAGATATCCGCCCGCGACGTCGCTGACGAGGCGGTACATGGACTTGTGCGTCAGGTAGAGGCTGAAGGCGAGCGTCGCCAGCAGGCGCGCGCCGGGCACCTGGATGCGCCCCGGAAGGATGTGCGGGCTCGCCATGCCGACCAGCACCCAGCCCAGGCCGAGGGACAGCAGCGGGAAGCCGATGACGGCGCCGGCCTCGCCCGGGGGACCGTCGAACAGGCGAGCCGCCGCACCGACCAGCAGCACGCCGGCGGCCAGGAAGGCCCAGCCGCGCGCCGTCATCCAGCGCCACCATGCAGGCCGGTAGAGGCGCACGGCCGCCAGGGTGGCGCCCACCAGCAAACCGTCCAGGCGCGCCCAGGTCGGGTTGTAGACATGCTCGACATAACGCAGGAGGAACCAGTCCTCCCCTGCGTTCACGTGCAGGTAAGGCGCGACCTGCGTGTGCCAGGCCCAGGCGCGCGCCGCGATCCCGCCGAGCAGCAGCGCCAGCACGAACCACGCCGTCTTGCCCAGGCTGGGGCGGCGCGACAGAACCATCACGGCCAGGGGCAGCAGCAGGTAGAAATGCTCTTCCACGCACAGCGACCAGGCATGGGAAAACGCGCGGTTGCGGAAGTAGTCGGGAAACAGGTTGGCCGTGAAGCTCAGGAACTGCCAGGCCGGCTGCATGCCGGGGCTCTCGCGCCAGGCCGGGAGCCACAGGTAGAGCGCCAGCACGGCCAGGTAGGCCGGCAGCACGCGCAGGGCGCGGCGCAACAGGTAGCCGGACCAGAGCGCGCCCCAGCGCGGGCCTTCCGGCGCGGCGCAGGCGGCGAACACCTGGCCGCCGATCAGGAAGCCGCTCAGCACGAAGAACAGGTCGACGCCCATCCAGCCCAGATCGGCGATGGGGCCCAGGATGGCGCCGACCTGGAGACCGTAGCTGACGAGGTGATACACCATGACCCAGACGATGGCGAGGGCGCGCAGGACATCGAGTCCGGGCAGACGCTGGTGATGCATGGATGAAGATACGAAGAAGATGCGTTGGAAAATCAGCGGTCCCGCAGCCGCGCCAGGCGCGCGGTAACCTGCTCGCGCTCGCGGCGCCCGAAGGCGGGCCTGGCGCCCAGGGCCGACTGGTAGGCGGCAACCGCGCGGGTGGTGTTGTGCAGTTCCTGGTACACCTCGCCCAGGGTCTTGTACACATAGGGCTTGGGCGCGATGACGGCCGCCCGCTCGAGGTAGGACGCGGCCTCGGCCAGCCTGCCCTGCGCGCGCGACACGAGCGCCAGGCCATAGCTGCCGGCCTCGCTCGATGGAATGCGCCGCTGCAGTTCGGCGTACACGCGGCTGCTGTTGGCGAAACGCCCGGCGTCCAGATAGGCCTGCGCCAGGTCGGCGAGCAGGTCGCGGTGTACGTTCTCCACCAGCTCGTAGCCGGCCAGGTTGGCTGCCAGCACATACTCTTCCGCGTCGGCGAGACGGTCTTCGCTCTGTGCGCACAGCGCCAGCATCAGGCGCGTGAGATCGGGATCGGTGCGATGGACTTCCATCGCCAGCTCGCGCGCCCGGACCGTGCTCCCGCCGAGGAAGAAGGGCGCGCGCAGGTAGAAGCGCAGCAGGGACACGCGGGCACGGTAATTGGTGGGATCGAGCAGCACGGCGCGCTCGAAAGCCTCGCGCTGGGCGCGCGTGTCGCCGAGCGCGGCGACCATCCAGCTGCTGCCCTGCGCTTCCAGCACGTTGCCGAGCGCTTCCGCGCACAGGCTGTTGCCGGAGTGCGCGGCGACGCAACGGTCGGCGGCGGCCGCGGCCTCGGGCAGGCGTCCGGCCGGATCCTGGGCCAGGACCAGGTCGACCGTGCCGGCCAGGGCCTGCGCATCGTTCGGATCGTCGGCCAGCCGTTCGGCAATGGCGCGGGAAGCATCGGCAAAGCGCTTCTGCTGGACCAGCTGGGCGATCGGATGCACGGGCGCGGCGCAGGCTTCCCACAGCGGGCCGCATGCGAACAAGGCCGCTGCCCACCAGGGCCTGAATGTCGCCAGCATCATGTCCTTTCCCGCGCACGAACATCGATCTGCGGCGGCCGTACCCGCTTCGGATAATCGGCCCGTGTTAATTTGAGAGAAAACAAATCCTCACATGAAAGTGTCTGTCCGTCAACAATACATATGCGAAGTTAACAGGGGGCGAAGCATTGCCAGGCCCTTGGGGACACTGGACAATAGCTGACCTGCACACTCGACTGGAGACAAGAATGAAAGCAAGCACCGCAGTGCAAGAAACCGAGCAAGCTGCTGCCTCTCAGCTGATCGACGAACGCATCGGGGCGCTCGGGGACTGGCGTGGCGAGACCCTGGCGCGGATCAGGCGCCTGGTGCTGGAGGCCTTGCCCGGCGTTGTCGAGGAATGGAAGTGGAGCGTGCCGGTCTGGTCGCATGGCGGCATCCTGTGCACCGGCGAAGTCTACAAGAAGGCCGTCAAGCTGACCTTCCCCAAAGGCGCCGCGCTGGACGATCCGTCCGGCCTGTTCAACGCCAGTCTGGAGGGCAACGTCCGGCGCGCCATCGATATTCCTGAAGGCGGGGCCGTCGATGAAGAGGCGTTCAAGACGCTGATCCGCGCCGCCGCGGCGCTGAA
>CBIHLT010000090.1:0-17415 GCA_966210615.1 uncultured Massilia sp. | reverse complement strand
GGCGAGAAGAACAAGTACCACATCGACGCCGTGTTCTCGATGGAGCCGCTGCGCTACCCGGAAGCGGGCGACGCCTGCGCCATCGACCCCAACAGCGTCACCGGCCTGAACTGCGCGGGCTTCGGCTCCAGCATGGTGGTCACCGCCACCTTCGGCATGGTGGCCGCCGGCCACCTGCTGCGCAAGCTGGCCGACGCCGCGAATGCGCAGCCGCAAGCGGGGACGGAAGCTGTTGTCGTGCAAACTGTGCAACCCGGAGAGGCCTTGCTATCATAGGATCAGTTTGAATCCTTTTGATGGAAGAGCCCATGATTCGTCGATCCGCCCTCATCGCCATGCTGCTGGCCGCCGCCAGCGTCCACGCGCAGCAGAGCGCGCCGCAGCAGCAGGAGGCAGGCAAGCCGGCCACCCAGCCGCCGCCGGAACAGCAGCAGCCGGCATCCCCGCCTGCCACGCCGCCCACGCCGGCGACCGAGGCGCAGCCTGTCCAGCCGGCCGAGCCCGCCGTTCCCGCCGCCCCCGCGCCCCAGGTCGAGATCATCGACCGCGTGGTCGGCAAGGGCAAGGAAGCCACGCTCGGCAGCAACGTCGCCGTCAACTACACCGGCTGGCTGCACAAGCCGCTGGCGCCCAAGCAGCGCGGCCGCAAGTTCGATTCCTCGCTCGATGCGGGCCGTACGCCGATCGAGTTCCAGCTGGGCGCGGGCCGCGTCATCAAGGGCTGGGAGCAGGGCGTGGCCGGCATGAAGGTGGGCGGCAAGCGCACCCTGATCATTCCCAGCGCCCTGGCCTATGGCAAGCGCGGCGCGGGCGGCGGCGTGATTCCGCCGGATGCGGACCTGATCTTCGACGTGGAACTGATGGATGTGAAGTAAGTATGTGAAGTAAGTCCGACTGAACTCGACAACCGGAGGGCTGGCAGGATGAGAATCGCAAACGATGTCACTGAGCTGATCGGCAACACCCCGTTGGTACGTATCCGCAAGCTGGGCGCCGGGAGCGGCGCCGAGATCCTCGGCAAGCTCGAGTTCCATAATCCCGCGCACAGCGTCAAGGACCGCATCGGCCTGGCCATGATCGAGGCGGCCGAGGCGGCGGGGCTGATCGGCCCCGACACCACCATCGTCGAACCCACCAGCGGCAACACCGGCATCGCGCTCGCGATGGTGTGCGCCGCGCGCGGCTACCGCTGCAAGCTGGTGATGCCCGAGACCATGAGCAACGAGCGCCGCATGCTGCTGCGCGCCTACGGCGCCGAGCTGGTGCTCACTCCCGGCAGCGAAGGCATGCTGGGCGCGATCCGCCGCGCCGAGGAACTGGTGGCGGCCGACCCGCGCAACTTCATGCCGCAGCAGTTCAACAATCCCGCCAACCCCGAGGTGCACCGCCGCACCACCGCCGAGGAGATCTGGCGCGATACCGACGGCAAGGTCGACATCCTGGTCGCGGGCGTGGGGACGGGCGGGACGATCACCGGCGTGAGCGAGGTGATCAAGGCGCGCAAGCCCGGCTTCCGGGCGATCGCGGTGGAGCCGGAGGCCTCGCCCGTGCTGTCCAAGGGGACCAAGGGACCGCATCCGATCCAGGGCATCGGCGCGGGCTTCGTGCCGCAGGTGCTCAATACCCAGGCCTACGACGAGGTCATCACGGTGAAGAACGACGACGCCTTCGAGACGGCGCGCGCGGCGGCCAGGGAAGAGGGGCTGCTGGTGGGGATTTCGTCGGGCGCGGCGCTGTGGGCGGCGATCCAGGTGGCGCGCAGGCCGGAGAATGCGGGGAAGCTGATCGTGACCATTATCCCTTCATTCGGGGAGAGGTATTTGAGTACGGCCTTGTACGCGAATCTGGCGGGGTAAGCGCTGCGGTTTTCTCGCGAACTTGGGTCCCCGCGAAGGCGGGGACCCAAGTCCGCCGTACACCACCACAGCATCAATGCGCATGCACCCTCAACGCACAATGATGATGCGTGGTTCCTTCCTCCACCTGCAAGGTGCAGTGGTGAATCCCGAAATCCTCCCGTAGATGCTGGACGATATCGTCGAGCACCGCATCCCCCGGATACCCGCCCGGCATCACCACATGCGCCGTGAGCGCGGTCTCGGTGGTGCTCATGGCCCAGATGTGCAGGTCGTGCACCTCGCTCACCCCCGGCCACCTGGCCAGGAAGCCTTTCACCTTGACCGCATCCACCGACGCCGGCACCGCCGCCATCGACAGCTGCACCGACTCGCGCAGCAGCGACCAGGTGCCGGCCACGATCACGACCACGATCACCAGGCTCACCGCCGGGTCGATCCAGGTCCAGCCGGTCGACATGATCACCAGCCCCGACACCACCACGCCCAGCGACAGCGCGGCATCGGCCGCCATGTGCAGGTAGGCGCCGCGCACGTTCAGGTCGTCCTTCGCGCCCTTCATGAACAGCCAGGCCGAGAAGCCGTTGATCGCCACCCCGATGGCAGCGATGATCGAGACCGTCGAACCGGCCACCGGCGCCGGCTCGGCGAAACGCTGCACCGCTTCCCAGGCGATCGCGCCGCAGGCCACCAGCAGCAGCACGGCATTGGCCAGCGCCGCCAGGATGGTCGAGCCGCGCAAGCCGTAGGTGTAGCGGCCGTGCGGCTTGCTCCGGGTGAGCACCGCCGCGCCCCAGGCCAGCAGCAGGCCCAGCACGTCGGACAGGTTGTGGCCGGCGTCGGCCATCAGCGCCGTCGAGTGGGCGATGAAGCCATAGATGAATTCGATCGCCACGAACAGCGTGTTGACGCCGATCGCCAGCGCGAAGGCGCGGCCGTTGCCGTCGGGATCGGGCATGTGGTGGTGATGGTGGCCGAGTCCATGGTGATGTCCGTGGTGATCATGGCCATGGTGACGATCGTGCTCATGGTCATGGTCGTGGCTGTGGTCGTGCTTCATGGATCGATTCCGTTGGCAGGTTCGGCGATGTGCTCGAACATGTTGGTGAGCAGGCCGCTGATGTGGGCGTCGGCGGCGGAGTAGAACACCTGCTTGCCCTGGCGCTCGGCCTTGACGATGCGGGCGGCGCGCAGCAGGCGCAGGTGGTGGCTGACCAGGGAGCTGGACAGCGCGAGCAGGCCGGCGATGTCGCCCACCGCGGTCGGCTGGGCCAGGCAGGCCAGCACGATGCGCAGGCGGGTCGGGTCGCCCAGCAGGTGGAACAGGTCCGCCAGCTGGTCGACGGCTTCCGCCGGCGGCGCTTCCGCCAGGCCCGGATGGCCGGATTCAAGGAGTGTGTTCATATTCAACATGTGAAGAATTGTTCACATGTTAGATGAAGCCATCGGAAGCAGCAAGGGCCGCGTGCTTGGTTTTTGCCGGATCCCGGCCGATAATGGACATCCCGGGGCGTCAAGACCCCGCCTGAAAGCCTGCCATGAACGCCTCGTTTCGAACCGCCGCGCCGGATGCGCTGGCCCTTGCGCTGCAAGACGCCCGCGCGCGCACCCTGGCCTTCTTCGATCGCTTCGCCGAGGCCGGCATGGACGATCCCTCCAGGGTGCCCCTGCTGCCCATCGTGAATCCGCCCCTGTGGGAACTGGGACACATCGCCTGGTTCGCCGAGTGGTACCTCCTGCGCGGCGCAAGGTCGAGCGCGCCGGAAGCGGCCCTGCGCCCTTCGCTGCTGGCCGGCAGCGACGCCTGGTTCGATTCCAACACCATCGCGCACGCTACCCGCTGGTCGCTCGGCCTGCCGGCGGCGGGCGAGGTCAAGGCCTATTGCCGCGCCGTGCTCGACGGCGTACTGGCAAGGCTGGCGAAGGAAGAACACAGCGACGCCGCCCTTTATTTCTACCGCCTGGCCCTGGCGCACGAAGACATGCATGGCGAAGCCTTCGCCTATACCTTGCAGACCCTGGGCCTGCCCTGGCCGGGGAGGGAGCCCGCGCCCCAGGCCCCAAGTGCCGCAGCGGGCGAGCTCCACTTCGATGGCGGTGCGGTCGAACTGGGCAGCCGGCCCGGCAGCGGTTTCGTGTTCGACAACGAGAAATGGGCGCAGGCCTGCGAGCTGGCGCCGTTCCGCATCGATGCCGCGCTGGTGAGCAATGCCGACTACATTCGCTTCATCGCTGCCGGCGGCTACCGCGAGCCGCGCTTCTGGAGCGAGGCGGGCCGCGCCTGGCTGGCGCAGCAGCAGGCGCAGGCGCCACGGGGCTGGCGGCGCGAGGGCGAAGCCTGGTATGCCCTGCGCTTCGGCCGGCCCTGTCCCCTGGTGGAGACGGAGCCGGTGCGCCATGTCAGCCTGTACGAGGCGCAGGCCTATTGCGCCTGGGCGGAACGGCGCCTGCCCGGCGAGGCCGAGTGGGTGCGTGCGGCGGCGCATCCGGGTTTCCGCTGGGGCGGGCTGTGGGAATGGACGGCATCGCCTTTCACCCCCTTCCCGGGCTTTGCGCCGGACGCCTACCGCGAATATTCGGCGCCTTATTTCGGCACCCACCAGGTGCTGCGCGGCGCATCCTTCGCCACGCCCGGGCGTCTGCGCTCGGCCGCCTTCCGCAATTTCTACGCGCCAGGGCGCAGCGACATGTTCGTCGGTTTCCGTACTTGCAGCTGAGCCGCATCCCTTGCCCTGAGGGTTCTATTGGGCGCTCTAATGCGCGTGGCTGCCGAGGATGGGCAAGCGGCCGCCGTCGGCGGTGAGCACGGCGCCGGTCACCGATTGCGCGCGCGCGCTCGCCAGGAACAAGACCAGTTCCGCCACCTCGCCGGTGGACGCCACCTCGTCCGGATCGATCTTTTCCTCGCCCGAGCGCACGTCCGGGTTATTCCAGAGCATGGGCGTATCGACCGCGCCCAGGCGCAGCGCGTTCACCCGTATCTTGCGCGGATGGCATTCGAGCGCGAGCGCGCGCGTAAAGGCTTCCAGCCCGCCCTTGCTGGCGGAGTAGGCCGTGCTGTGGGCGTCGGTCGCGACCGCATGCACCGAGGAGATGTTGACGATGGCCGCTCCCGGCGGCATGGCCGGCAGCGCGTGCTTGACGAGCAGGAAGGGCCCCTTCAGGTTGACCGCCATGGTCTTGTCCCAGTCGGCCTCGCTCATGTCGACCAGGGCGCCGTTGTGCATGACGGCGGCGTTATTCACCAGCACGTCCACCCGGCCCCAGCGCGCCACGGCCTCTTCCACGGCGGCCTGCACCGCGCCGGACCCGCTCACGTCGGTGCGCCGGTAGAAGCAGTCGGCCGCGCCCTGCAGCTGCAGGGCCGTCTGCACGTCCTGGCCGCGCGTGTCGTCCAGCCCGAGGAGGAGGACGCGCGCGCCTTCGCGGGCGAAGCGCAGGGCCACCGCGCGGCCGATGCCGGAGGTGGCGCCGCTGACGATCACGACTTTTCCCTGCATCTCCATGGCTAGCGCAGGCAGATGAAATCGTTGCTGATCCGGTGCTTCCATGTATGGATCAGGTCGCGGTAGGCCTCGCCCACCGGGCGCACCCGGCGCTCCAGGTCGCACAGGCCGTAGCGGTTGACGTTGCCGGCGTCGACGGCGAGCGAGCTGTCCCAGTCGACCTGGTCGACCAGGCTGTACCAGGTGAAGCCGAGGATGGGCACGCCGTCGGCCTTCAGGCGCAGCAGGTTCGACCACTGCTTCTCCAGCCACACGCGGGCGTCTTTTTCGCCGTTGCCGGCGTCGCGGTTGTTGGTTTCGGTGTGCATCACCGGGATGCGGTAGCGGTCGTAGTACTGCTGGGTGATGACGTAGTAGCCGAACATCTCGCACACGAAGGTGCTGCCGTCCGGGTAGACGATGTGCTCGTTGGTGGCGTAGTAGTCGTTGCCCATGATGCAGACCGGCTTGACGCTGCGGTCGAGGAAGAAATGGTACTCGTCGCGCGTCATTCCATTGTCGAGCAGGAACTCGTACATCCTGGCGTAGACGTCGTGGCCGTAGGTGAGGTCCAGGGCCAGGAAGCGCATGTCGTTCATGTGCCTGGCCACGCTCACGGCTTCCGGCCCGCAGGGGTGGAAGTATTCCGAGGATTCGCTCTGGATGAACCTGGCCGTGGGCTGGACCTTCAGGATCGCCTCGGTGGCCAGGATATTGGCCTTGGCCAGGTGCTTGATGGCGGTGACGAAGGCGCGGTCCGAGCGCAGGCGCTCGTTCCACAGGCCTTCGTGGGCCGAGAACTTGGCGGTGACGTAGATTTCGTTGATCGGGGTGTACAGCTCGACCCAGGGAAAGCGCTGCGCGAAGGCGCCCGCATATTCGGCGAAGAAATGGGCAAACTCCGGGTTCTGGAAATTGCCCAGCCAGTCAGGCAGGCCGAAGTGGCAGAGGTCGACGATCGGCTTGATATGCAGGTGCTGGACCTCGGCGAAGAAGGTGTCCGCGAAGTCCCAGTCGTAGCGGCCCGGGCCCAGGTGCACCTTGTAGTAGGGCGGGCCGCAGCGCAGGGCGTCGATCCCGAGCGCGCGCACCAGGCGCAGGTCGTCCTTCCAGCGCCGGTAGTGGCCGGTCTTTTCCATCTCGTCGACGCGCAGGTCCAGGCCGTCGCGCCCGCTGACGACCGGATAGCTGCCTTCGATCCCTGTCGCGAACAGGAAGCGCTGCATTGCCCGCCT
Organism: uncultured Massilia sp.; assembly: GCA_966210615.1. GTDB lineage: Bacteria > Pseudomonadota > Gammaproteobacteria > Burkholderiales > Burkholderiaceae_D > Telluria. The sequence goes on along the minus strand of CBIHLT010000090.1, from coordinate 10,839 downwards.
CCGTCAGTGCAGGCAAATGAAATCGTTGCGCACGCGGTGGCGCCAGGTATGGATCAGGTCGCGGTAGGCCTCGCCGACCGGCCGCACGCGCCGCTCCAGGTCGCACAGGCCGTACTGGTTGACGGTGCCGGCGTCGATGGTGAGGGCGCTGTCCCAGTCCACCTGGTCGACCAGGCTGTACCAGGTGAAGCCGAGGATGGGCACGCCGTCGGTCTTCAGCCTCACCAGGTTCGACCACTGCTTCTCGAGCCAGGCGCAGCCATCCTTTTCGCCGGTGCCGGCGTCGCGGTTGTTGGTCTCGGTGTGCATCACGGGGATGCGGTAGCGGTGGTAATACTGCTGGGTGATCACGTAGTAGCCGAACAGTTCGCAGGAGCCGGTGCTGCCGTCCGGATGGATCACGTGTTCGTTGGTGGCATAGTAGTCGTTGCCCATGATGCAGACAGGCTTGACGTTGCGGTTGAGGAAGAAATGATAGTCCTCGCGCTTCATGCCGTGGTCGAACAGGTATTCGTACATCCTGCCGGAGACGTCGTGGCCATAGGTCAGGTCCAGGGCCAGGAAGCGCAGCTCGTTCATGTGGCGCGCCACTTCCATGGCTTCGGGACCGCTGGGATGGAAGTACTCGGAAGATTCGCTCTGGATGAACTTGGCGTTGGGCTGGATACGCATGATCGCCTCGGTGGCCAGGATGTTCGCCCTGGCCAGGTTGCGGATCGCGTTGACGAAGGCCCGGTCGGACTTCAGCCGCTCGTTCCACAGGCCTTCGTGGGCCGAGAACTTGGCGGTGATGTAGATTTCGTTGATCGGGGTGTACAGTTCCACCCAGGGATAGCGCCGCGCGAAGGCTTCGGCGTATTCCGTGAAAAACTGGGGAAACTCGGGGTTCTGGAAGTTGCCCAGCCAGTCCGGCAGGCCGAAGTGGCACAGGTCGACGATGGGCTTGATGCCGCGGCGCTGGATATCGGCGAACACCTCGTCGGTGAAGTCCCAGTCGTAGCGTCCCGGTCCCTGGTGCACCCGGTAGTAGGGCGGCCCGTAGCGCAGCGCATCGATGCCCAGCGAGCTGACCAGGCCCAGGTCGTCCTTCCAGTGCCGGTAATGGCCGGTCTTCTCCATTTCGTCGATACGCAGGGAGGCGCCGTCGCGCCCGGTGACGACGGGATAGCTGCCTTCGATCCCGGTCGCAAACAAGAAGCTCTGCATGGCGTGCCCCCGAATCCGGCGGCCTGAATGCGCACCGGCAGATTCATCATCCTGCCAAAGCCGCGGCCTTGCAAGCGGAAAGCGGGCGCATTTGTAATCCTTTGTAAGCCTTAGGCATCCGCGCAACGGTCGCTCATCGAGCCGCTTTTGGGCCTACTTGCTTGCCTCCTTCTTGAGCACGAGCTGCCCGTCCTCGTCGCGCATTTCCGGCGCGCCCAGTTCGAGCGCCTGCAGTTGCGGCAGGATCTTCCTGCGCTCGCCGACGGCGACCACCACCAGCTTGCCGGGCGCGAGCCAGGTGCGCGCCGCCTGCTGCACCTGGGCCGCGTCGACCTGCGCGAAGCGGCGCGGCAGGCCGGCGTACCAGTCGGGCGGCAGCCCGTACACGAACAGTTCGGCCAGGCTGGCGCCGACTTCGCTGCTGGTCTCGAACTGGCCGGGCAGCGACAGCAGCTGGGCGTCGCGCGCCGCCGCCAGCTCTTCAGGCGGCAGCGGCTGGTCGCGCATGGCGCGCACCTCGCCGAAGATCTCGCGCACCGAGGCGCCGGTGAAGGCGCGCTCCACGTTGCCGGCGATGATGAAGGGGCCGGGCGACCGGTCGAGGCGGAAGGCCGAGTAGACGCCGTAGGTATAGCCCTTGGTCTCGCGCAGGTTGTTGTTGAGCCGGCTCGAGAACATGCCGCCCAGCGCGCCGTTCATCACTTGCAGGGCCGCATAGTCGGGCGTGTCGCGCGCCGCGGCGATGCTGGTGACGCGCAGCGCCGTCTGGCCGGCGCCGGGCTGGTCGACCAGCACCAGGCGCGCGCGCGTGGTGGCGGGAGCGCCGGCCGCGGCGGGCGGCGCGGCTTCGCCTTGCCAGGCGCCGAAGCGCGCCTCGGCCAGCGCGCGCAGCTCGCCCAGGGCGAGGTGGCCGCTCACCACCAGGGCCGCGTTCGAGGGCACGTAGTGGCGGCGCCAGAACGCATGGATATCGTCGCGGGTGGTGGCGCGGATCGCCTGTTCGGTGCCGAGCTGGCCGTAGCCTTTCGGATGGCGCGCGCCGTACAGCGCGCCGGCGGCGGCCACCGCGGCCACCATGTCCGGTTCCTCGCGCTGCTGGATCAGTTCACCCAGCCGGTCGGCGCGCTGGCGCTCGACCTCGGCATTGGGGAAGGCCGGGCGCTGCACCACGTCGGCCATGATCTCGAGCGCCTGGGCGAAGGTGGAGCGCAGCGCCAGCAGCGAGACGCTGGAGGCGTCGGCGCTGGTGGCGCTGTCCATGAAGGCGCCCAGCTGGGCCAGCTCGTCGGCGATCTGGGGCGCGCTGCGGGTGGCCGTGCCTTCCTCCAGCATCTGCGCCGTGAAGCCGGCCAGGCCGGGCAGGCGCGCGGGGTTGGCCGCGCTGCCGCTGCGTAGTACCAGCTGGGCCGACACCAGGGGCAGGGCCGGGTTGTGGTGGTGGATCACGGTCAAGCCGTTGGCCAGCTTGAAGGACTCCCCTTGCGGCAGCGTGAACGCGGGCGCCGGCCCGGCCTTGGGCGGCGTGGCGCGCCATGGCTCGTCCGCATTGATGTGCTGCTGCGCGCGCGGTTTGGCGGCGGGGCCCGGTTTCTTCCTGGGCGGGCGCGGGTCGTCGATCACCGGCGTGCCGGGAATGCCGGTCACCACCGCGCGTGCGCTCTGCTTGAGCCAGGTCTGCACCGCGCGCCGCACGGCCGCGGCGTCCACGCGGCGCAGGCGCTCCAGGTCCTTGGGCAGGTAGCCCGGATCGCCCGTGTACTGGTTGTAGTGGTTGAGCTGGTCGGCCAGGCCGTCGCCGCCCAGCTTCTCGATCGAGGACAGCAGGGCGGTCTCGATGCTGTTGCGGGCGCGCTCGACTTCGCGCTCGGAGGGGCCGGCGTCGCGCAGCTGGGCCAGTTCGGCGTCGACCGCTTCTTCCAGTTCGCGCGCCGTGTGGCCGGCACGCGCGGTGACGTCGATCACGAAGGTCGAAGTGAGTCCATAGGAGTTCTGGGCCGCGTCCACGTCCTGTGCGATCTGGCGCTCGTAGACCAGCGACTTGTACAGCCGGCTCGACTTGCCGCCGCCCAGGATGTGGGCGGCCACGGCCAGTTCGATATCGCCCGCCTGGTAGGCCGGCGGCGTGAGCCAGCCCATGAACACGCGCGGCAGCTCCACGCGGTCGGGCACCACCACGCGCCGCTCGCTGGTGATGGGCGGCGTCGCCACGCTCGGACGCGCCACCGGCGGGCTGCGCCGGAAGCTGCCGAAGTAGCGCTCGACCAGGGCGCGGGTCTTCGCCTTGTCGATGTCGCCGGCGATCACCAGGCTGGCGTTGTTCGGGCCGTAGTAGCGGGCGAAGAACTGGCGCACGTCTTCCAGGCGCGCGCTCTGGATATCGGCATGCGAACCGATCACCGAGGCGTAGTAGGGGTGGCCCTTGGGGAAGAGGGCGTGCGACAGGGCTTCCTCGACGATACCGTAGGGTTCGCTCTCGACGCTTTCGCGGCGCTCGTTGCGCACCACGTCCTGCTGGTTGGTGAGGGCCTTCTGGTCGAGCACGTCCAGCAGGTAGCCCATGCGGTCGGCATGCACCCACAGCGCCAGCTCCAGCTGGTTCGAGGGCACGGTGTCGTAGTAGTTGGTGCGGTCGAGGTCGGTGCTGCCGTTGCTGTCGGTCGCGCCCGCGCCTTCGAGCAGGCGGTCGGCCAGGCCGCGCGGGATGTGGCGGGTGGCGGCGAACATCATGTGCTCGAACAGGTGGGCGAAGCCGGTCAGGCCGGGCGCCTCGTTGGCCGGACCGACGTGGTACCACAGGTTGACGGCGGCGATGGGCAGGCGCCGGTCTTCGACCAGGATCACCTGCAGGCCATTGGGGAGAATGTATTTATCGTAGGCGACCACGGGCAGAGGAATAGGAGGTTGGGACATGGCGGGGGCGGATAAGGAGGCCAGCAGCAGGGCGGCCAGGATGACGAGCATTCTCATGCTGCTCTCCGTGCGGCGCGGGGCCGCCATGATAAATGAAAAGGACGCGGTCGTTGGATTCGAGGGGAAGGAGTTCGTGGCACTTGACTAGGATGCAACGATCAAGCCGTCGTAGGCGCCAGTGGCGCGTACGACGGTGGGCGGGGGCCAAGGGCGGATGGTCAGTGGCATTCCGTCCGCCCACGGTCCATTACCGCCCCGGCCGGCACCTTGTCCGGCGCCGCGGGCAGGAATTCCCACTCGTACGCCCCGTCGAGCAGCCGAAGCTGCAGCACCCCGTCGAAACTCGCCTCGCGCACTTCGCTGTTGGCCGGGAACTGCAGGAAGGGCGTCGCATACGCGCCCCCCGTGCCGACCACGAACTGGCGGATTCCGCGCGCCCGGTCCAGCCGCCCTTGCGCATCCTGCGGCGCGAAGCGCTCGTAATCGTGGTCGTGGCCGGACAGGACGAGCTCGGCCCCGGCGTCGAACAGGATCTGCCATGCATCCTGCAGTTTTCCCTTTTGGCGGTGCCCGCCCGAGGAGTACGCCGGATGGTGCCAGAACGCCAGCGTGCAGCGCCCGGGCGCGCGTCCCAGTTCCACGCGCAGCCACTCCAGCTGGGCGGCATGTTCGCCGCCCGTGAGATTGCTGTTGAGCGAGATCACCAGCCAGCTGCCCAGCCGCAGGCTGTAATAGCCGCGCCCGGCGCGCTCCCCGAAATAGGCGAAATAGGGCGATCCGTTGTCGGTGTGGTATTCGTGGTTGCCGGGCGTGGGCCAGGTGCGCTCGCGGAAGCGGCCCCAGGTCGGCGCGTAGCAGTCGGCGAATTCGCGCGCCGCGCCGTTCGGGTAGGTATGGTCGCCCAGTGTCAATACGGCGGCGTCAGGATCGCCGGCCAGCCGCTGTTCCACCAGCGTGGCGGTGGCGGCCGCGCCCGACCACTGCGGATCGGGATGGGCACAGCGGGCGATGTCGCCCGCCGCATAGATGGTATAAGCCCCGTTGTAAGCCCCGGTATGATCCGGCGCGGACGGCGACGCCGGGCCGGCGACCGCCGTCAGCGGCATGGCGGCCAGCGTGGCGAGGAGGGTATGGCGCAAGCTGCCTGGCATCCGGCGCGCCTTATTCGATGAAGCGCAGCAGCCCCCGGAGTGCGTGCGCGACGGTCTGCTCGCGCACCGCGTGGCGGTCGCCCGGGAACACCAGGCGCTCGGTGTAGGTGGTGTCGCCGCGCGACCAGCCGAAGCAGACCGTGCCGACCGGCTTGCCCGGCACCGCGCCGGTGGGGCCGGCGATGCCGGTGGTGGAGACGGCCACGTCGGCATTGCTGTTGGCCAGCGCGCCCTCGGCCATCTTGCCCGCGACTTCCTCGCTGACCGAGCCGAACTGGGCGATCATCGCCGCCGGCACGTCCAGCAATTCGGTCTTGGACGCGTTCGAATAGGTCACGAAGCCGCACTCGAACCAGCCGGTCGAGCCGGCGACTTCGGTGATGGCCTGCGAGACTCCGCCGCCGGTGCACGACTCGGCGGTGACCAGCAGCAGCCGTTTGGCCTCCAGGGCCCGCCCAACCTGGGTGGCAAGATCGATGAGTTCGTTCGTCACGTGCGTCTCCTTTCGTTTCTTGCCGGGGCGGTCCGGCGGCGGCGCCCCGGCGCGGCGGACGGGGTCGTCGGCCTGGAATCCATTCTAGCGCGCCGCAGGCCGTCATGGCATGGCGGAACAGGCAAAATTTGCTGTTCATACACAGAAGAGCCGCTGACCGTGCAGCAGCGTCCGCCGCCGCCAAAAATGTTCCGTGCGACATGACGCACTTCCGAACTGCTATGCTGGACGCCTGCTGGGCGCGCCTCTGGCAGGCAAGCCTGTTCCCGAGATTTCCCTGTTTTAGTAGGACCTGAGAATGCCGCACGCCTTGAACGCGCGAAGCCAAGCCGGGCCGCCACGGCCGTGAACACCTCTGTCGCTGTCCCGTCGCGGTCCGCGCCTGCGCCGGCTGTCCGTCCGGCTTGCGTGCGCACGCCCGTACCAGCCGTGGAGCAGGCATGAGCCGCCAGCATTCGATCCGGAAGAAGCTGGCCACGGCGGTGATGGCGACCACCTTCGCCGCGCTGCTGGTCTCGATCGCGATCGTGATCGGCTACGACCTGCGCAGCTACCACCGCGCGCTGGTCAACGACCTGACCACCCAGGCCGAACTGGTCGGCCACATGAGCTCGGCCGCGCTCACCTTCGACGACCCGCGCCTGGCCAACGAGAACCTGGCCCTGCTGCGCACCCGTCCCCTGGTGCGCGCCGCCGCCATCTACGACGCCGGCGGCGAGCTGTTCGCCTCCTATGCCGCGGCCGGGGAGGGCCGCCCGGTGCCCCAGCGCCTGGACGATGCGGCCGTCAGGAGCGAAGGCGAGCTGGTGATCCGGCAGCGCATCGTCGAGAACGGCGAGACGCTCGGCACCGTGGTGCTGCGCGCCGAAAGCGGCCTGGTCCAGCGCTTCGTCGACTACCTGGCGATCGGCGTCGGCGTCACCCTGCTGGCCATGGGCGTCGCCTGGCTGCTGATGTGGCGCCTTGGGAAGCGCCTGACCGCGCCCCTGACGGCGATCACCGGCATCGCGCGCGAGGTGGTGGCCACGCGCGACTACTCGCGCCGCGCGCCGCGCAACAGCGACGACGAGGCGGGCGAGCTGGCCGACTCCTTCAACGCCATGCTGACCGAGATCGAGCAGCGCACCCGCGAGCTGGAGGACTCCAACAGCGCCATCGTGCGCGAGGCCCAGGAACGCAACCGCGCCCAGCAGGAAGTGATGCGCCTGAACGAGCAGCTCGAGCAGCACGTCGACGAGCGCACCATGCAGCTGGCGCTGGCCAACGCCGAGCTGGCCAACGCGATCGAGGAGGCGCGCAACGCCAACCAGGCCAAGTCGGCCTTCCTCTCGTCCATGAGCCACGAGCTGCGCACCCCGCTCAACGCCATCCTCGGCTTCGCCCAGATCCTCACCTCGGACACCCTGCCGTCCACCCTGGAGCAGAAGAAGGAGTTCGCCAACCACATCCTCAAGTCCGGCCGTCACCTGCTGACCCTGATCAACGAGATCCTCGACCTGGCCAAGGTGGAGTCGGGCACCGTGACCCTGTCGATGGAGCCCGTGGCGCTGAGCGACACCCTGCTCGAATGCCGCACCATGGTCGAGCCGATCGCCGCCAGCCGCGGCGTGCGGGTGCTGTTCCCGGACGTGGCCGGCGCCGTGGTGCTGGCCGACCGCACGCGCCTGAAGCAGGTGATGCTCAACCTGCTGTCGAACGCGGTCAAGTACAACCGCGAATCGGGCGCGGTGGTGGTGACTTGCGAGCAGACCGCGCCAAGCCGCCTGCGCCTGTCGGTGCAGGACACCGGCCAGGGCCTCTCGGCCGAGCAGGTGGCGAGCCTGTTCCAGCCCTTCAACCGCCTGGGCCAGGAGGGCGGCGCCCAGGAAGGCACCGGCATCGGCCTGGTGGTCACCAAGCGCCTGGTCGAGCTGATGGGCGGCCAGATCGGCGTCAGCAGCAGCCCCGGCGTGGGCAGCGTGTTCTGGATCGAGCTGGCGTCCACCGCGCCGCTGGCCTCGGCCCTGCCGGAGGGCGTCCAGGAAGCGCATGCGGCGGCGGCTCCCGCGCCGGTCGAGGGCGAGCCGCACCTGCTGCTCTACGTCGAGGACAATCCGGCCAATCTCCGGCTGATCGAAGAAATCGTGCGCTTCCGCGCCGACCTGCGCCTGCTGTCCGCGCCCGACGGCCACCTCGGCCTGCAGCTGGCGCGCGCGCACCGCCCCGAAGTGATCCTGATGGACCTGAACCTGCCCGGGATGAGCGGGATCGAAGTGCTGCGCCAGCTGCGCACCGATCCCGAAACCGCGGCGATCCCCGTGATCGCCCTCACCGCCAACGCCATGCCGCGCGATATCGAGCGCGGGCGCGCGGCGGGCTTCCACCGTTACCTGACCAAGCCGATCGACATCGACAAGTTCACCGAAGCGATCGACAGTACGCTGGCGCACCTGCATGGACGCGGGGCCCAGGCCGATAGGAAGGAAGCTTGATGATTTCCCTGTCCGACATCCGGCGCGCGCGCATCCTCGTCGTCGACGACGAGCCTGTGAACGTGCAGCTGCTCGAGTACCTGCTCAAGACCACCGGCTACGAGAATGTGTTCAGCACCAACGACCCGCGCCAGGTGGTGTCGCTGCACCTGAAGCACCGCTTCGACCTGATCATCCTGGACCTGCACATGCCCGGCATGGACGGCTTCGACGTGATGGAAGCGCTCAAGCCGCTCGAGAGCGACTCCTGGCTGCCGGTGCTGGTGGTGACGGCCGAGCCGGACAAGAAGCTGGCCGCGCTGGAGGCCGGGGCGCGCGACTTCATCGGCAAGCCTTTCGATACGGTCGAGGTGATGACCCGCATCCGCAACCTGCTGGAAGTGCGCCTGCTGCACCGCGAATCGCGCGACTACGGCGCCCAGCTCGAGCGCGAGGTGCGCGAGCGCACCGCCGAGCTGGCGCGCTTCCGCGGCGCGATGGACGCCACGCCGGACGCGATCTTCCTGATCGACACCGCCAGCATGGCGACGGTGGACGTGTCGGATGGCGCCTGCCGCATGCTGGGCTTCTCGCGCGACGCGCTGATGCGCATCGACCCGGTGGCGCTGGGGCTGGCTTCGCGCGCGCAGATCGAGCGCCTGATGGGGCACACCGGCGCCCAGGAAGGGGAGGCCAGGGAGACGGACATCGTCGAGACCGAGCTGCTGCGCGCCGGCGGCGAGGGTTCGGTGCCGGTCGAGATCAGCTGGAAGCTGCAGGACCTGGGCCACAGCCGCATCCTGATCGCGGTGGTGCGCGACATCAGCGAGCGCCTGCACGCGGCCGAGCGCCTGCGCCATGCGGCCAGCTACGACGCCCTGACCGGCCTGCCCAACCGTCCCCTGTTCTTCGAGAACCTGGGCGCCGCGATCGACCTGGCCAAGGACAAGCGCTGGCGCGTGGCGGTGCTGTGCATTACGCTCGACCGCTTCAAGGTCATCAACGATTCGCTCGGCACCGCGCTGGGCGACGAGCTGCTGCGCCAGTTCAGCACCCGGCTGGTGCGCAGCGTGAAGATGCGCGAGCTGGTGGGACGCCTGGGCGGCGACGAGTTCGCGCTGATCCTGACCATGCAGCGCGACCAGCAGGAAGCGGTGAACGTGGCCAACGACATCCGCGAGACCCTGCGCGCGCCCTTCGACCTGCACGGCCAGCAGGCCGCGCTCACGGCCAGCATCGGCATCGCCATGTACCCGGACGACACCAGCGACCCGGGCGCCCTGGTCAAGTACGCCGACGCCGCCATGGTGCGGGCCAAGGAAGCGGGGCGCGACGGCTACCGCTTCTTCACGGCAGGGATGAACGTGCAGGTGCTGGCGCGCCTGGACCTGGAGCTGGCGCTGCGCGGCGCGCTCGAAGACGGCCAGTTCGTGCTGCACTACCAGCCCAAGCTGGAGCTGAACACCGGCCGCATCTCGGGCGTGGAGGCGCTGCTGCGCTGGCACCGTCCGGGCTACGGGCTGGTGTACCCGGCCGAGTTCGTGCCGGTGATGGAAGAGACCGGGCTGGTGGTGCGGGTCGGCGAATGGATCATCGACGAGGCCTGCCGCCAGATGGCGGCCTGGAACGAGGCGGAGGTGCGCGACGTGCGGGTGGCGGTGAACGTGTCGAGCCGCCAGTTCGCCGAGGGCGACCTGGAAGCCACGGTCCGCGCGGCGCTGGAGCGCCATGGCGTGGAGGCGCACCAGCTCGAGCTGGAGCTGACCGAGAGCGCGCTGATGGTCAATGCCGAGCACACCACCGACGTGCTGCTGCGCCTCAAGCAGCTGGGCATCCGGGTGGCGATCGACGACTTCGGCACCGGCTATTCGAGCCTGGCCTACCTGAAGCGCTTCCCGATCGACAAGCTCAAGATCGACATCGCCTTTGTCCGCGACATCATCAACAACCCGGACGACGCGGCGATCGCGCTGGCCATCATCAGCATGGCGCACAGCCTGCACATGCAGGTGATCGCCGAGGGCGTGGAATCGCGCGCCCAGATGGCCTACCTGCGGCGCCACCATTGCGACGAGATCCAGGGCTTCCATTTCTCGCGCGCGCTGCCGGCAGCGGAACTGGGCCAGCTGGTGCTGGACAACCGCGCCCAGCCGGACAAGATGCCGGCCACCGAGGACAAGGTCCAGACCTTGCTGGTGGTGGACGACGACGTCAATGTGCTGACGGCGCTGCACCGGCTGTTCCGGCGCGACGGCTACCGCGTGCTGACGGCGGCCACGCCGACCGAGGGCTTCGAGCTGCTGGCGCTGTACCGGGTGCAGGTGATCCTGTGCGACCAGCGCATGCCGGTGATGAGCGGGACCGAGTTCCTCAGCAAGGTGAAGGAGATGTATCCGGACACGATACGCATCATCCTGTCGGGGTACACGGGGGTGGAGACGGTGCTCGATTCCATCAACCGCGGGGCGATCTACCGGTTCTATACGAAGCCGTGGGACGATGCGCAGTTAAGGGACAATGTCCGGCATGCGTTTCGCCATTACTGGCTGACGTATGGGCCGTTCGATGACCGGAAGGTGCCGAGGGAAGGGGATGACAGTTGACCTGAGTGTTGGACTTCGAACCGTCA
>CBIHLT010000089.1:0-18050 GCA_966210615.1 uncultured Massilia sp. | reverse complement strand
CGTTCTTGCCGATGAAGCTGCCGCGGCGGGCGACCGCCGGCGGCACCACGCGGAAGCCGCCCTTGGCGAAGTCTTCCGGGGTGTAGCCGGCGAACTTGGTCGGGACCTTGTCGTAGAACTGCATGCCGCCGCCTGCGACCGGCACGTTGTTCTCGAGGCGGAAGGACAGCAGCACGGCTTTCTTGATCCACTGGTTGACGACCCAGCTGCCGGTGTCCTTCTGCGCCACGCGCAGGCTGCCGTTGTCGAGGCCGGCGAGGACGTGGGCGACGGCGTCGCGCACCTCAGCGCTGGCGTTCGACGGGCTGATCTCCGCGCGCTGTTCCCACGCGGTCTCGATGATGTTCTGGAGTTGTTGAGTCATGGTGCTGGTCTGTTTTGGATGAGGGGAGTGCTGCAAACTGGTTCAGGCAAGCCCGTTGCAGAACTGGACGATGCGGTTGGCGGCTTCCAGTCCTTCGTCGACGCCGGCCACGAGGGCCATGCGGATACGGTTGCGGCCCGGATTGGCGCCGTGCGCTTCGCGCGCGAGATAGCTGCCCGGTAGGACCGTCACATTATAGTCGGCGTACAGGCGGCGTGCGAACTCGGTGTCCGACAGGCCGCTGCGGCGCACGTCGGCCCACAGGTAGAAGCCGGCGTCGGGCAGCTCGACGTCCATCACTTCCTTGAGCAGCGGGGTGATGAGCTGGAATTTTTCCTTGTACAGCGCGCGGTTGTCCTGCACGTGGTGCTCGTCGTTCCAGGCCGCGATCGAGGCCGCCTGCACCGGTGGCGACATCGCGCCGCCGCAATAGGTGCGGTACAGCAGGAACTTCTTCATCGCGGCCGGGTCGCCCGCCACGAAGCCCGAGCGCATGCCCGGCACGTTGGAGCGCTTCGACAGGCTGGAGAACACGATCAGGTTCGCATACGGGCGCTCGCCCTCGCTGCGGCCCAGCTGGTGGGCCGCTTCCAGTGCGCCCAGCGGCGGGGTGGAACCGCAGTAGATCTCGGAATAGCACTCGTCTGCCGCGATCAGGAAGTTCCAGCGGTCGGCCAGCGCGAACAGCTGGCGCCAGTCGTCCAGGGTCAGGGTGGCGCCGGTCGGATTGCCGGGCGAGCACACGTAGAGCAGCTGCACGCGCGGCCACACCTCGTCCGGTACGCTGGCGTAGTCGCAGGCGAAGTTGCGCGCCGGTTCCGAATTGACGAACCAGGGCTCGGCGCCGGCCAGGTAGGCCGCGCCTTCGTAGATCTGGTAGAAGGGGTTCGGGCACATCACCAGCGCGTCCGGCTTGCTGCCGTCGATCATGCACTGGGCGATGGCGAACAGCGCCTCGCGCGAGCCGTTCACCGGCAGCACCATGGTCGCCGGGTCCAGCGCCGGCACGCCGTAGCGCCGCTCCAGCCAGCCGGCAATGGCCGCGCGCAACGGCTCGCCGCCGTGGGTGCTGGGGTAGCTCGACAGCCCGGACATCGCATGCATCAGGGCCTTTTCGATGAAGGCCGGGGTCGGGTGCTTCGGTTCGCCGATGCCGAGGCTGATGGGCGAATACGCCGGGTTCGGCGTCACGCCGGCGAACAGCTGGCGCAGCTTCTCGAAGGGGTAGGGATGGAGTTTGTCGAGATGGGGATTCACGGCTTTTTCCAATTGGTGCTTTGCGATAATCTTTTGATTATAACCGTGTTGAACCGCCGCGGTTTCGCGCTTCTTGTATAGACGTGCGGTAATATTTAAGCAGACATTTCAGGAGTTTCCGCCATGCCGATCCAGTATGCGCGCAGCCTCGCGGGCCACGACCGCACCCCTACCGCCAACCACCATCTGGGCGTGGCGCTCGCCTTCGTCGCGGGCGCGATCAACGCCGGCGGCTTCCTGGCGGTCGGCCAGTACACCTCGCACGTGACCGGCATCGTGTCCGGCGCGGCCGATCACCTCGTGCTGGGCGAAATGATGCCGGCGCTGGCAGCGATGGGCGCCGTGCTCAGCTTCCTGCTGGGCGCGGCCTGCACCGCGGTGATGGTCAACCATGTGCGCCGCCGCGGACTGCGTTGCGAATACGCGCTGCCCTTGCTGGCCGAGGCGGTGCTGCTGCTGGGCTTCGGCGTGCTGGGCGCGCGCCTGGTGATTGCCGGCGCCGTGGCGATGCCGCTGACGGTGATGCTTCTGTGCTTCATGCTGGGGCTGCAGAACGCAGTCATCACCAAGGTCTCGCGCGCCGAGATCCGCACCACGCACATGACCGGCATCGTCACCGATATCGGCATCGAACTGGGCAAGCTGCTGTACTGGAACGCAGACCGCGGTGCGGTACAGCCGAAAGTGTTGGCCAACCGGCGGCGCCTGGCGCTGCTGGCGTCCTTGCTGATCGCCTTCCTTGCCGGCGGCGTCGCGGGCGCGCTCGGCTTCAAGCACCTGGGCTATCTGTCGACCGTGCCGCTGGCGGCGCTGCTCGGCCTGCTGGCGATCGTCCCGGCGGTGGACGAGGCCATTCGCTTGTACACCCAGCGATCCTAGGTATGGCCGCAACGGCGCCGTGTACGCCGAACCGGCCGCTCGCTACCGCAGTGCGGCCTTTGGTATAGTGGGTCTATCGTCCATGAACAAACAAGCGCCATTCGCTGTATGCATCGAGCTTCCATCCGTTCGCCAGTCCTCGCGATCCTGTTGTCGGTGGCAGTCGCTATCACAGTGAAGGCTTGCTCCAGTCCGGAGCGGACGGAGACCTTCGGTGAGAAAAACGAATGGTCGACACTTCAGTCCATCGAATTCCAGGAGAGAGCCGCGGCGCTCGGCGAACCGGTTGTCCGCACGGTCCATGACCGCGAAGTCCTTGGCGTCAGGGGAGCGTCCGGCAGGAATGTCTGGATCTTGTTGCGCACCGAGTCGCCTCCGTTCTATAAGCAGATGCCGGCGGGCCAATACGACTTGCCGATTGCCCTCGTCGACAAATTGGAGCGCGAAGGGCGGCTTTCCTACACAGTCGGTGTCGTCTTGCGCTCGCACGTGCGCATGGAGTGAACCGACACTGGACAATATCAGTCCGCCTGCTCGCGCCAGCTGCTCGGATTCATGCCGCTCCACTCGCGGAATGCGTGCGTGAACGCGCTCTGTTCCTGGAAGCCGAGCAGGAAGGCGATATCCACCAGGCTCAGCTCGCGCTGGCGCAGGTAATCCTGGGCCAGCGCATAGCGCGCCCCGTCCAGCACCTGCTGGAAGCTCGATCCCGCCTCGGCCAGCTTGCGCTGCAGGGTGCGCACCGACATCCCGAGATCCTCCGCAACCACCGCCAGCCGCGCGCCCTTTTCCGGCAGCCGCCGCAGCACCGCCGCGCGCACCTGTTCCGTCACGCCGCCGCCTTGCGCCCGCTCGCCCAGCAGGCGTTCGGCGTGCTGGCGCAGCAGCGGGTACAGGCTGACGTCGGCGTTCGGCACCGGCAGCGCCAGGATCGCGGCATCGAAATGCGCCGCGTGCGACGGCGCCCCGAACTCCGGCACCACGCCCAGGATGCGCCGGTATTCGCCATGGCCGGCCGCGCTCTCGTGCGCGAAGGTGACGCGCGAAGGCGTCAGCGGCCGCCCGGCGAGCCAGCTTCCGAACACGCGGATGCCCGCGAACACGCTCTCCACCAGGTGCCGGCCGGCTTGCGGATAGTGGCTGTCCCACGCATACACGGCGTCCGCGCCGTTCAGCGCCACGCGCGTGCGTCCCAGGTCGTGGGCCAGCTGTTCGTAGCGCCGCGTCTGCGACAGCGCCTGGCCGAAGTCGCTGCAGGCCAGCAGCATCATGCCGTAGGCGCTGAAGGTGCCCGGTCTCACCTTTTCCCCGACGTGCAGGCCGAAATGCGGATCGTTCGCCAGCCGCGCGCCGGCATCGAGCAGGGCGATGTAGTGGCGCGCCGGCAGCGTCTCCGGCAGGGCGCCGAGCAGGCCCGTGGGCAGCCCGGCGCCGGCGGCCAGTTCGGCCGCGCCGACCCCGCGCTCGGCCGCGGTTTCCAGCAAGGGCTTCAGATAGGCGCCGGTGACCCGCCCGGTGTCGGGCGGGGGCGGTAAGGCGCGGGGGCGCGCTGGCGTCTTGGAACAAGGCTTTGTCATGAAAGCACAATACGGAGACGGACTTCGGTCTTAAGCTTGCACCATCGAGCTGGCAAGAATGGCAACAACGAGTATAACGGGAAAACAGGCATGCGGCGCTGGAACGGATGGGGTGAAGAGTCGGTCGAGATGGAACTGGGGGCGGAGGCGCGCGCCTTCCTGGCGCAGCGCGTCGGCAAGGGCACGCCGCCCGACGACGCCAGCTTCGAGCAGGCCTGCGCGGCGCTGCCGCCGGGACGCCTGCCCGCCCATGCCCTGATCGACGCGACCGCGCCCACGCGCGTCCTGCACGCCCTCGGCCAGAGCCTGCCGGACTGGCTGCGCCTGCGGCATGGGCGCATCGGCAAGGCGCCGGACGGCGTCGCCTTGCCCGAATGCGCCGCGCAGGTGCGCGAACTGCTGGACTTCGCCGCGCTGTGCGGCGCCGATGTGATTCCTTATGGCGGCGGCACCAGCGTCGCCGGTCACCTGGAAGTGGGCGAGGCGACGCGTCCGGTGCTGAGCATCGACATGCGGCGCATGCGCGACCTGGTCTCGCTCGACCGCGAAGCCCAGCTGGCCAGCTTCTGCGCCGGCGTGGCGGGCCCGGACCTGGAGGCCCAGCTGCGCGCCCACGGCTACACCCTCGGGCACTTCCCGCAATCCTTCGAGTACTCGACCCTGGGCGGCTGGATCGCCACCCGCTCCTCGGGCCAGCAGTCGCTGCGCTACGGCCGCATCGAGCAGCTGTTCGCGGGCGGACGGGTGGAAACGCCGGTCGGCTCGCTCGAGCTCCCGACCTTTCCCGCTTCCGCCGCCGGGATCGACCTGCGCGAGATGGTGCTCGGTTCGGAAGGCCGGCTCGGCATCCTGACCCATGCCACCGTGCGCATCAGCCGCCTGCCGGAGCATGAAGCCTTCCATGCGGTCTTCTTCCCGGACTGGAGCCAGGCCGTGGCGGCGGTGCGCGGCGTCGCCCAGGCGCGCCTGCCGCTGTCGATGCTGCGCCTGTCGAACGCGACTGAAACCGCCACCATGCTCACGCTCGCTGGCCACCCGCGCCAGGTCGGACTGATGGAGCGCTACCTGCGCTGGCGCGGCTGCGGCGCGGACAAGTGCATGATGCTGGTCGGCGTCAGCGGCGCGCGCAGGCAGTGCGCGCAGGCGCTGGACGCGGCCCTGGCGATGGCGCGCGCCCGCGGCGGCGTGCACCTGGGGCGCATGTTGGGCGAGCGCTGGCGCCGCAACCGCTTCCGCAGCGTCTACCTGCGCAATGCGGCCTGGGCCCACGGCTACGCCATCGACACGGTGGAGACGGCGCTCGACTGGCCGCGCGTCACGCCGGCCATGGAAGCGATCGAACAGGCCGCGGCGCACGCGCTCGAGCCCTTCGGCGAAAAAGTGCATGCCTACACCCACCTGTCGCACCTCTACCCGCAGGGCGCCAGCGTGTACTCGACCTTCGTGTTCCGGCTGGCGGGCGACTACGGCGTCAACCTGGCGCGCTGGCGCCAGCTCAAGGACCGGGTCTCGGACGCCATCGTCGCCAACGGCGGCACCATCAGCCACCAGCACGGCGTGGGCACGAACCACGCGCCCTGGCTGGCGGCGGAGAAGGGCGAGCTGGGGCTGAGCGCCATGGCGACTTTGTTCCGCCATTTCGATCCGGACCGCCGCATGAATCCCGGCAAGCTGGTGAACCGATGAGGCTTGACGCCCTGGACACGCGCGCGCTGGCGGCGCGCGAGTGGGACCTGCTCGTGGTCGGCGGCGGCATCACCGGTGCCGGCATCCTGCTGGAAGCGGCGCGCCGCGGCCTGCGCGCCCTGCTGGTGGAGCAGCGCGATTTTGCCTGGGGGACCTCGAGCCGCTCGTCCAAGCTGGTGCACGGCGGCCTGCGCTACCTGGCCGAGGGCCAGCTGGGCCTGACGCGCGAATCGGTGCGCGAGCGCGAGGCCTTGCTGCGCGAGGCGCCCGGGCTGGTCGAGCCGCAAGGCTTCGCCTTCGCCGACCACGGCGCGGGCTGGGTGCAGCGCATGGGCTTCCTGGCCGTGCTGCGTGTCTACGACCGCCTGGCCGGCCGCCGCGAAGCGCACTGGGAAAGCGCCGACGGCTTCGCCATGCTGGCGCCCAACGTCAGGCGCGATGGGCTGCTGGGCGGGGTGCGCTACACCGACGCCAAGACCGACGATGCGCGCCTGGTGCTGCGCGTGCTGGACGAAGCCCGCGCCCACGGCGCGGCGGCGCTCAACTACGTCGCGGTGCGCGGCCTTGTGCGCGAGGGCGCGCGCGTCATGGGCGCGCGGCTGCTGGACGAGCGCAGCGGCCTGGAGCACGCCGTGCGCGCCCGGGTGGTCGTCAACGCGTCGGGCGCCTGGGCCGGTGCGCTGGCCGGGGAGGGCAAGGGCCCGCGCCTGCGGCCCCTGCGCGGCAGCCACCTGATCCTGCCCTCGTGGCGCCTGCCGCTGGCGCAAGCCGTCAGCCTGCGGCATCCCGTGGACCGTCGGCCGGTATTCGCCTTTCCCTGGGAGGGCGCGACCCTGGTGGGCACCACCGACGTCGACCATGGCGAGGGCCTGCACCGGGAAGCGCGCATCACGCGCGCCGAATTCGACTACCTGATGGCCGCGCTGCGCGCCGCCTTCCCGCAGCTGGGCCTGGGCGACGGCGACGTGCTTGCCACCTATGCCGGCGTGCGGCCCGTGATCGACGGCGGCAGCCATGGCGCCCCATCGAAGGAGAAGCGCGAGCATGTGGTGTGGTCGGAGCCGGGCCTGGTGTCGGTCACCGGCGGCAAGCTGACCACCTTCCGCGCCATTGCCCTCGACACCCTGCGCAACGCGTTGCCCCAGCTGCCCGGCTGGCGGCCCGACCTGTCGTCCACGCCGGTGTTCGCGCCGGTTCCCGTTCCGGCGTGCCGCGTGCTGGCGGCCGGCGTGCTGCGGCGCCTGGGCGGGCGCCATGGCGCGCGGGCCCAGGACCTGATCGATGCCGCGGCCGAGGGCGAACTGGAACCCGTGCCCGGGACCGCGACCTTGTGGGCGGAGCTGCGCTGGGCCGCGCGCGCCGAGCAGGTGCGCACCCTGGGCGACCTGCTGCTGCGCCGCACCCGGCTCGGCATCCTGCTGCCGGAAGGCGGCGCCGCCCACTTCGCACGCATCCGCGCCATCTGCCAGCCCGAGCTCGGATGGCGCGACGGCGAATGGCTGGCCGAACAGGCCGCCTACGTGGCATCATGGCGCGAGTGCCATGGCATTCCCCCCGCATCCCCAGAATAAGAAAACAAGTACAACATCGATGCCCGACCCGCTGATCCTCGCCATCGACAATGGCACCCAGAGCGTGCGCGCGCTCCTGTTCGACCTGCGCGGCGACATCGTCGCCAAGTCGCAAGTCCACCTGCAGGCCTATTTCTCCACCCAGCCGGGCTGGGCGGAGCACGATGCCGACGGCTACTGGCAGGCGGTGTGCGAGGCCTGCCGCAAGCTGTGGGACATGCCGGGCGCGGACCGCGCGCGGGTGGCCGGCGTGGCGGTGACGACCCAGCGCGGCACCGTGGTCAACCTGGACCGGGAAGGGCGCCCGCTGCGCCCCGCGATCACCTGGCTCGACCAGCGCCGCACGGAGCAGGTGCCGCCCATCGGGCCGGTGTGGCGCAGCGCCTTCAAGCTGGCGCGGGTGGCCGACACCATCGATTACTTCCGCGGCGAAGCCGAGATCAACTGGATCGCGGCCCACCAGCCCGAGGTCTGGCAGGCCACCGACAAGTTCCTGCTGCTCTCCGGCTGGCTGAACTACCGCCTGTGCGGGCGCTTCATCGATTCGTCCGGCTCGCAGGTGGCCTACCTGCCTTTCGACTACAAGCGCCGGCGCTGGGCCGCCGCGCGCGACTGGAAATGGCAGGCGCTGGCTGTCGCGCCCCATATGCTGCCCGAGCTGGCCGAGCCGGGCACGCGCATCGGCAGCGTCACCGCCCAGGCGGCCCGGGAGACCGGGATTCCGGAAGGCTTGCCGCTGCTGGCGGCGGCGGCCGACAAGGCCTGCGAAGTGCTCGGGGCGGGCTGCCGCGAGCCGCACGTGGGCTGCCTGAGCTACGGCACCACCGCCACCATCAACACCACCACCTCGCGCTATGTCGAGGTGACGCCTTTCGTGCCGCCGTATCCGGCCGCCATCCCCGGCGCCTACAGCACCGAGGTGCAGGTCTTCCGCGGCTACTGGATGGTCAACTGGTTCAAGGAGCAGTTCGGCCACCATGAGCAGGCGCGCGCGCTGCAGGAGGACGTGGCGCCGGAGCGCCTGTTCGACGAGCTGGCCAATGCCGTGCCGCCCGGCTCGATGGGGCTGATGCTGCAGCCCTACTGGACGCCCGGCATCCGGGTGCCGGGCAGGGAAGCCAAGGGCGCGATCATCGGTTTCGGCGATGTGCACACGCGCGCCCACGTCTACCGCGCCATCCTCGAAGGGCTGGCCTATGCGCTGCGCGAGGGGAAGGAACGCATCGAGAAGCGCAGCGGCACGCGCATCACGGAGCTGCGCGTGTCGGGCGGCGGCTCGCAGAGCGATGCGGCGATGCAGCTCACGGCCGACATCTTCGGCCTGCCGACCTCGCGCCCGCACGTCTACGAGACTTCCGGCCTGGGCGCGGCCATCGACGCGGCGGTGGGGCTGGGACTGCACCCTGACTTCGGCAGCGCCGTGAACGCGATGACGCGCGTGGGCCGGGTGTTCGAACCCATTCCGGAAAACCAGGCGATCTACGAGCGGCTGTACCGCGAGGTCTACGTGAAGATGTACCGCCGCCTGCAGCCGATGTACCGCGACATCGCCCGGATCACGGGGTACCCGCGGCAGGCATGAGCGGTCAGACGATCTTCATCCGGTCGGCCAGCAGGGCTTCGTAGGTCATGTTCTGCAGCATGGTGTAGTGCACGGGATCGAGGTCCACGAACTGCACGCCGTAGCTGTAGATGTCGCCATGGCCGGCGGCCGACTTGTCGAACGTCTCGTTGCGCACGATGGCCATGGTGTCGATCCGGGTTTCCTGGCTGGCGGCCGGGATCGCGATCGTGAACTGCATGCCTACCACCTCCTCGCCGCGCGGGAAGGGCAGCGGCGAATCGATCCTGGCCCCCGTGACCGAGATATTCGTGAGCGTGCAATCGATGGGCACGGCGGCCGGCTGGGCCGTGCTCCTGACCCGCGCCGGCAGCTCGGTCTTGACCCGCATCGCCCCGCGCAGGCTGGTGCCCTGGATCGAGGTCGGGAAGGACAGGTGCACATAGAACAGCGGCCGCCCGAACACGCGTTCGACGCTACAGGCGAAGGAGCAGACATTGACGCCCGAGAACACCCGCACCGTGACCCTTTCGCCTTCGATCAGGCCGATCGGCGTCCCGTTTTCCACCGGAATCTTGACGATGATGTACTCATCCTTCACATAGCCGATCAGGGTCGAAAAATGCGGAACCGGCTTGACGCCCCGCTGCGTCACGATCTGCAGGCGTACGCCGACCTGCAGGTTGAGGGCCTCGAACTGGAACTCCTGGGTTGCTGCGCCGTTCATGTGTGTACAGTCGAAACTGATATTGCAAAAAGGAAATGGCGGCAATGATAGCACCGCCCGCATAGGCATGCCGCACGCGCTGCGGGACGAATCGTCCGGCCGCTGGGACGAGCGGCGGCGGCGGGGCGGCGCCGCGCTGCTATACTCCGCGCACCATGAAACCAGCTCTTCCGCACGCGCCTTTTCCTCCCGTCCCCAGGACCATCGCGTGGACCGTGCTCGTGTGGACGGCGATCAGTGCGCTCGGCGCGCTCCAGACCTTCAGCGACAACCTGCGCGCCGGCATGGAGAGCCACTATCCCGCGCTGCTGGTCACCTGGTTCATCGAATATGCGGTGCCCCTGATGGTCCTGAGCGCGGGGCTGAGCCTCGCCCTGGCGCGCTGGCCGGTGCTGGTGGCGCGCCCGCGCCGCGTGATCGCGCTGTTCGTCGGCCTGATGGCGCTGTTCCAGCCGCTGCAATGGCTGTACATGGCCTGGCTGCGCGGCTACCTGCCGATCGCCACGCCGGAGGAGGGCTGGCAACTGCTGCTCAAGATGCTGCTGGTCGGCTGGTTTTCGACCACCGGCACCTTCGCCGCCATCCTGGCGATCCATTACTGGCGCCACGCCATGGAGCGCGAGCTGGCCTGGCAGCGTTCGCAAACCGACATGCTCAACCTGCGCCTGGCGCTGGAAGAGCAGCGCATGCAGGCGCTGCGCGCCCAGTTCGAACCGCACTTCCTGTTCAACGCGCTGAGCGCGATCAGCGCCCTGGTCCGCGACAACAACAAGTCGCTGGCGCTGGGCGGCATCGGCCGCCTGAGCGACCTGCTGCGCTACGCCTTGTCGGCCAGCGCGCGCAATACCGCCACCGTCGCCGAGGAACTGCAGTTCGTCGAGGACTACCTGGACCTGCAGCGCCTGCGCTACGAAGACAGGCTGCAGGTGAACATCGAAGGCGCGGGCGGCTACCTGCACGAGGTCACCTGTCCGCCCCTGATCCTGCAGCCGCTGCTCGAGAACGCCCTGCGCCACGACCTCGACTGCCGCGAAGGGCAGGGCGACATCCGCGTGCATTTCGAGCGCGGCGACGGCGCGCTCTCGATCCGGGTCAGCAATCCCGCCAGCGGCCAGGCCTCCCCGAACCGCGGCGCGGGCCTGGGCCTGGCGAATACGCGCGACCGCCTGCGGCTCATGCACCCGGCGGCCTCGCTCGACGCGGGGCTGCAGGGCGGCCGCTTCGTGGCCGAGATCCGCCTGCCGCTGGTAGAACAGGACTAGCGCCATGCCGGTACGCTACCTGATCGTCGACGACGAAGCGCGCAGCCGCACCAACCTGCGCCTCGCCCTGGCCGAGGCCGTGGACTGGGAGCTGGCCGCCGAGTGCGACAGCGCCGCCGGCGCGCGCAGCGCGATGCAGCAGCATGAGCTCGACCTGATCTTCCTCGACATCCAGATGCCGGGCGAGTCGGGACTGGTGCTGGCGCGCGAGATCGCCGCCCAGCCCATGCCGCCGCTGGTCGTCTTCGTGACCGCCTACAGCGAACACGCCATCGATGCCTTCGAGGTGTTCGCGCTCGACTATCTCTTGAAACCGGTCGCCGACGCGCGCCTGGCGCAGGCGGTGGAGCGGGCGACGGCCATGCTTGCGCAGCGCCAGCGCGGCAGCTACGGCGCGGCCTTGCGCGACTATGCCAATGCGGGCACGGACCAGCGCATGGACCACGTCAACGTGCGCTCGGTCGGCAGCATCGAGCAGATCCGCTTCGCCGACATCCTGTGGATGCAGGCGGCCAGCAACTACGTCGAGCTGCACCTGGACGGGCGCACGGTCCTGCACCGCATCACGCTCAACCGCCTGGAAGCGCTGCTGCCGCCGGCGGACTACCTGCGCGTCCACCGCAGCACCCTCGTCAGGCGCGACCAGATCGCGCGGCTGGCCACCGGCGGCGACGGCACCTGGCGGCTGAGTCTACGCTGCGGCGCCGAGGTGGCGGTGAGCGAACGCCATCTTCCCGCGCTGAAAACGGCCATGTGACGAAACCCCGCGCGGCTGGGACGGCTGCGCTGTTTCCGGCCTGGCGGCCTCCCTATACTGGTTACTTTAATCACCAACGGGAGACCACCTTGCGCATGCACTTCGCATCCCTCATCCGCATGGCGCTCGCCTGCGCCTGCTGCACACCGCTCGCCGGCCAGGCTGCCGACGACGCGCTGGTGCGCGCCGCGACGGACCGCGCGATCCGTCCCCTGATGGAAGAATACGGCGTGCCCGGCATGGCGGTCGCCGTCACCGCCGGCGGCCGTACCATGTTCTTCAATTACGGGCTGGCCTCGAAAGAGGAGGGCAAGCCGGTCAGCGAGCATACGCTGTTCGAACTTGGCTCGATCAGCAAGACCTTCGCCGCGACCCTGGCCTTGCAGGCCCAGGCCCAGGGCAAGCTGTCGCTGGACGAGCATCCCGGCCGCTACCTGCCCTCCTTGAAGGGCAGCGCCATCGACAAGGCCACGCTGCTGCATCTCGGCACCTACACGGCGGGCGGCCTGCCCCTGCAATTCCCCGACGGGATAGCCGGCGAGCGCGGCATGCTGGCCTGGTTCCGGGCCTGGAAGCCCGATGCGATCCCGGGGGCGCAGCGCCGCTACTCCAACCCCAGCATCGGATTGCTCGGCCATGCGACGGCCGCCGCGCTGGATTCGGGTTTTGGCGAAGCTGTCGAGCGGCAGCTGTTCCCGGCGCTCGGCATGGGCGAGAGCCACGTACGGGTGCCGCAGGCGGCGATGGGACGCTACGCCTGGGGCTACGACCAGAACAATGCGCCGGTGCGCGTCAGGAGCGACGTCGCCGACGCCCAGACCTATGGCGTCAAGTCGAGCGCGGCCGACATGATCCGCTACCTGCAGGCGAACATCGAGCCTGCCGGTCTTGCGGGTCCCGTGCGGCAAGCAGTCGAGGGAACCCAGGTCGGCTACTTCCAGGTCGGCGAGATGGTGCAGGGGCTCGGATGGGAGCAGTACCGTCCGCCCGTGACGCTGGAGCGCCTGCTGGCCGGGAATGCGCCCGGCATCATCTTCGAGCCGAATCCTGCCACGCCCCTCAAGCCGCAGACGGCGCCGCCCGGCACCCTGTTCAACAAGACCGGTTCGACCCGGGGCTTCGGCGCCTATGCGGCCTTCGTGCCGAGCCACAGGATCGGCATCGTCATCCTGGCCAACAAGAACTACCCGATCCCGGCCAGGGTCAAGGCAGCCCATGCGGTCCTGGCCGCGCTGCTTCCGGAGACGGCCAAATGAGCGGCACCGTGAACACCTTCTCCGCGCGCGCAGGCGGCATGCTGCTCGCCCTGGCTTGCCTGGCCGGCAGCGCCGCCGCAGCTACCGGGCCGGCCGGCTACGCCCTCGACAACACCGAAGTGCGCGACATCCGCGCCCGGGCCCTGCAGCGCGATTACCAGCTCTATGTCGCCTTGCCCGACTCGTACAAGGAGGGCGCCAGGCGCTACCCGGTGCTGTTCGTGTCCGACGCCAACTACGCGTTTCCCGTGGTGCGCAATATCGCCCAGCGCCTGCACAAGCATGCCGGCATGGAGGAGGTGATCGTGGTCGGCCTGTCGTACGCCAAGGGCGACAACGGCATGCACAGCCGGCGGCGCGACTACACACCCAGCGTGCCGCGCAAGCAGGTCTACAGCGCCGTCATGCCCGGACGCCCGCCCGAATTCGGCCAGGCGGCGGCCTACGGCAAGTTCCTGACCAGTGAAGTGCTGCCCCTGGTCGCGCGCCACTATCGTGCGGACATGCGGCGCAAGGTCTTCGTCGGCCATTCCTACGGCAGCCTGCTCGGCCTGGAGATGCTGCTGAGCGAGCCGCGCAGCTTCGAGCACTACATCCTCGGCAGCCCGTCGCTGTGGTTCGACGCGGGCGTGATGTTCGAGCGCGAAAAGGCGTACGCGGGGCGCCACAGGGACTTGCCGGCATCGGTGTTCTTCGGCATCGGCGGGCTGGAACGCCTGGCGCCGGGGAAGACGCGCTCGCGCAGCGAGGAGGACGCCGACATGGTGGAAGACCTGCGCGAATTCGACGGCGCGCTCAGGACCCACCGCTACCCGCACCTGAAGACGCAGTTGCGCGTGTTCCACGAGGAGGACCATGCGAGCGTGTTCCCCTCCGTGCTGACCCACGGTCTGCGCAGCTACCTCAGCTCGTCGAAGTGAGCGCGTGCCGCTCGAAATGCAGGCGGTCGTACCACACGCCTTTCAACTCGAAACTGCGCCGCGAGTGGCCGAACTGGACGAAGCCGTTGCGCAGCAGGACGCGCACCGATCCCAGGTTCTCGGCGCGCGCATCGGCCTCGATGCGCCGCAGCCCCAGCGCGCCGAAGGCGAAGTCCAGCACCTGGCGCACGGCTTCGCTCGCGTAGCCCTTGCCGCCGGCGGATTCGCCGATACGGTAGCCCAGCACGGCGGAGTGGAAGTGCGCGCGCCGGACGTTGCTGAGATTGACCCGCCCGACGATGTCGCCGGCGCCGGATTTGACGAGGAACTGGTAGCCCCGGTCTTTCTCCGCCTCTTCGATCGCGAGGGCCACCGCCCGCGCGACGCCCTCCCTGGAATAGTAGGCGGGCGGGCGCGCGTTGATCGTGGATTCGAAGAAGGCGCGGTTGGCGAGTTCGAACGCAAGCAGTGCGTCCACATCGGCATGGCCTGGTGCGGCGAGATGGATGGCGGTCATGGGGAGGATTCCGGCTTCGATGACCGGAATTCTACAAGCTGCCGCCCCTTGCCGTCTCAGTGCGCGACCGCTTCGCGCACCGTGTCCCAGGCCGCGCCGGCGCAGACCGACACCACGCGGTTGCGGCCGGCCGACTTGGCCTCGTACATGGCGCGGTCGGCGACGATGAAGTAGGAACGCAGGTCGTCGAACAGGGTCGGGACGATGGTCGCCACGCCCACGCTGACCGTCACCATTTCCGACGTGGTGGAGCGCGGGTTGGGAATCGCCAGGCGTTCGACGTGGGCGCGGATGGCTTCGGCCAGGCTGGCGGCGCCGTCGGCGCCGGTCTCGGCCAGCAGCACCACGAATTCCTCGCCGCCGTAGCGCGCCGCCAGGTCGGTCGGGCGCACCGCGTGCTCCTGCAGCACCTCGGCCACCATTTGCAGGCATTCGTCGCCGGCCGCGTGGCCCAGGCTGTCGTTGTAGCCCTTGAAATGGTCGACGTCGAGCACGAGCAGCGACAGCGGCTGGCCGCTGCGGATGGCGCGCTGCCATTCCTTCTCGAGGGCGCTGTCGAAGTGGCGGCGGTTGGCGATGCGGGTCAGCGGATCGACCAGCGCCGCGCGCTGCAGCGCCGTCTCGGACTGCTTGTGGTGGGTGATGTCGTGCAGCAGGACGACGAACAGCGGGTCGCTGCCGGCCATGGGCGTCAGGCTCATGTCCATCGCATGCAGCGAACCGTCGCGCTGGCGCACCAGCACTTCGCGCGTGCCGCGGCAGCGGGCCGCGAGCTCCGGGGCGTCGCGGTCGGCGAAATAGGCCGCGTAGTGCTCGCCGCAGGGCTCCCCTAACAGGTGGGCCAGCGGCATGCCGGCCAGTTCCCCGGCCGACCAGGCCACGCAGCGCTCGCTGGCCGGGTTGGCGTAGACGATGCGGCCGTCGCCGTTCACTACCAGCAAGCCTTCGTCCATGCCGTCCAGGATCATCTGGAGGCGGTCGGTCTGCTGTTTCTGGCTCACGCTGTTGTTGCGGAAGCGCAGGTGGGCGCTGACGCGGGCGCAGACCTCGGCCAGGCGTACCGGCTTCGAGATGTAGTCGACCGCGCCGGTGTCGAAGCCGGCCACGATGTCCTCGGTCTCGCCGCAGGCGCTGATGAAGATGACGGGGATGTGGGCGGTGTCGGGCTGGCGCTTGAGGCGGCGGCAGATCTCCAGGCCGTCGAGGTCCGGCAGCAGGACGTCGAGCAGGATCAGGTCCGGCTGGACGCGCGCGGCGATATCGAGGGCGCGCTTGCCAGTATTGGCGACGAAGGTCTGGTAACCCTGCTGGCGCATGATCTCCTGCAGCAGCCCGAGGCTGTCAGGGGCGTCGTCGACGATCAGGATCGCGGACTGGCGCGCGGGCGCGGAGAACGCGAGGGCAGGGGGAATCATGAGGTTGCTGGTCAAAACGGCATGGTGACCAGACGATCATACTCCCAAAATGAATCCGTGCGGCAACTTTTATTGCTGGTTATTTACGAAGAATGTTTAGTTATGGCTGCCTATGTTGCGAGCCTGCCACTAACGTTGTGAATTTGCCACTTGGCGCCGGAGCGGGAGACCGCGGCCGTGGCGGCGCCGGAGCGCGGCCACGGCCGGGAGGAATTACATCAGGTCGGAGATCAGCTTGCCCAGGATGGCGATGCCTTCACGGATGCGTTCCGGCGGCACGGTCACGAAGGACAGGCGCAGGGTGTTGGTTTCCGGCTCGTTGGCGTAGAAGGGTGCGCCCGGCACGAAGGCCACGCGTGCGGCCAGCGACTGGTCGAGCAGCTTCATGGCGTCGATGTGCTTCGGCAGGGTCACCCAGATGAACATGCCGCCTTCCGGCTTGGTCCAGGTCACGCCGGCCGGGAAGTGCTCGGCCATCGCGTCCAGCATCACCTGGCACTGGTCGCCGTACAGCTTGCGGATGGTCGGGATGTGCTGGTCCAGGAAACCGTCCTTGACCACTTCGTGCACGACCATCTGGGTCAGCTGGGCGGTGTGGAGGTCGGCGGCCTGCTTGGCCAGCTCGAGGCGGCGCACCAGCGGCAGCGGGGCGCACACGTAGCCGAGGCGGATGCCCGGGGTCAGGACCTTGGAGAAGGAGCCCATGTAGATCACGCCGTCCGGGTTCATCGCCACCATCTTCGGCGACGGCGCGCCCTTGTAGCTCAGGGCGCCGTAGGGGTCGTCCTCGATCAGCGGCAGGCCGAGGCGGGCGCAGGTTTCCACCAGTTCCTGGCGGCGTTCGACCGACAGGCTGCGGCCGGTCGGGTTCTGGAAGTTCGGCAGCGAGTACAGCAGGCGTGCGCCCTTGGCGACGGCGTCGATCGACGCGGGCACCAGGCCGTGTTCGTCGGTGTCGACCGATTTGAATTCAGGACGGTAGACCGAGAAGGCCTGGAGCGCGCCCAGGTAGCTCGGGGTTTCCACCAGCACGCGGCTGCCTTCGTCGATCAGGACCTTGCCCAGCAGGTCGAGCGCCTGCTGCGAGCCCGAGGTCATGAGGATCTGTTCCGGCAGGATTCTGGAACCTTCCGTCGACAGCGAATTGGCAATCCATTCCCGCAGCGGGCCATAGCCGTCGGTCGGGCCATACTGCAGCGCGACCTTGCCGTTCTGGCTCAGCACCTTGTCGTAGGCCGACTTCATGACCTCGACCGGGAAGGTGGCTGGCGAAGGCAGGCCACCGGCGAAGGAGATGATCTCCGGACGCTGGGTGATCTTCAGGATCTCGCGGATGAACGAGCTTTGCAGCTGTTGCGCGCGTTCCGAGAACTGCCACTGGATGGGATTGGGATTTTCAATTTTCATTACTGTCTCACATGCTCACAGGAAGGGACCGCGGGGGTGTACCGGGCCATTATAAAGCACGCCGGATAGGCGGCTTCGCCAAGGCCGGGCCGGGTAGGCCCAGCCCATCGTATTACTGCAGCCAGCTTAATCTTCAGGCAACTTCGACGATCATTTCGATCTCGACGCAGGTGCCGCGCGGCAGCGAGGCCACGCCGAAGGCCGAGCGCGCGTGCTTGCCGGCCTCGCCGAACACCTCGCCCAGCAGCTCCGAGCAGCCGTTGGTGACCAGGTGCTGCTCGTTGTATTCCGGGGTCGAGGCCACCAGGCTCATGACCTTGACGATGCGCTTCACGCGGGTCAGGTCGCCGCCCACGGCTTCCTGCAGGGTGCCGATCAGGTCGATCGCGACCGAGCGCGCGGCGGCCTGGCCCTCTAGAGTGGTCTTGTCCTTGCCCAGGATGCCGGCATTCGGGCTGCCGTCGGCGTTCTTGGCGATGTGGCCCGAGATGAATACCAGGTTACCGGTCTGCACGTACATGACGTAGGCGGCGGCCGGGGTTGCCGGGGCCTGCAGGGTGATGTTCAGTTCTTTGAGTTTGTCGTAGACGGACATGCTATTTCCAGGTTGCGGTGGGTGAAGGCGATATTGTACGTCGTGTCACGAACGCCGGGTATTTTGCTAGCGTTATCAACTGGTTATCGAAGCCGCCGGGCTCGTTGTAGCCGCCATCGTAACCAAGGTCTTCCCGTGACGGTAGGGCGCGGAGAGTACCTCCGAAAAAAGCGTCGCGTCGACGTTCGCACCGGTGAGGGGCAATCCCAGGCGAGCGACATCGGCCAGCCTGCCTTCCCGCTTCATCCGCATCGCCCCCGCCAACGCCGCCGCCCCAGCCCCTTCCGCCACGTTGTGCG